>JBLHNI010000010.1:0-24425 GCA_047650615.1 Maribacter sp. | reverse complement strand
ATCGCAGCAAACGTAACCGCATTGGGCAACAAAGAGGATACCGCCAACAAATCAACCGACGGTACACTGGTGGACAATTCAGATACGGACTTCCCAACAGAACAAGCAGTCAAAACTTATGTCGATATACAGGTAGGGGCTATTGCTGCGCCAACAATCGTGAGCGCTAACACTCCGAACTCAATAATCCAGGGTACAGATGGAGGGGCACTGTATGATGACGCAGCACTCACAACGGCAACAACCACAAATACAAATGCAATCGCAGCAAACGTAACCGCATTGGGCAACAAAGAGGATACCGCCAACAAATCAACCGACGGTACACTGGTGGACAATTCAGATACGGACTTCCCAACAGAACAAGCAGTCAAAACTTATGTCGATACACAGGTAGGGGCTATTGCTGCTGGAAATAATTTAGCAATTGCTGACCAACCTCTCAGTGCCAATAGAACTATTAATCTTAATGGAAACGAACTTTATTTTACAGGAACTGGAAACATAGGTATTGGAACAACAAATCCACAAAATAAATTACATGTAGATGGTGAAGTGAGGTCAGCTGGCTATTCCAATTCAAATGGTACTCCAACAGAACCGGCTTATAGCTTCACCAATGACACCAATACAGGCATGTTTAGAGGGGTTTCAGGAGGCGGCAATGCCCCAGCAAATTGGCTGAGATTTGCAACTGATGGTACCGAAGCAATTACTATAACTCCTTCTCAATTTATAGGAATAGGTCCTACATTTGCTACTGGCACAACAATAGCAGAACGACTACATGTGGATGGAAATATTCGAGCTGAGGGAGCTATTACGGCTACAGGTGATATTTCTACAACCTCAGATGTAATAGGAGCCAACATTCCCGACTACGTCTTCCAAAAATACTTCACGGGAACAGCAGCACTAAAAGACAGTTACCAATTTCAAAGCTTAGAAGAAATAGCTGCCTTTGTAGAACAAAACCAACACTTACCGGGCTTACAATCTGCGGCAGCGGTAAAAGCACAAGGCTTTTGGAACTTGGGAGAGGCATCTCGCATTAACCTAGAAAAAATAGAAGAACTCTTCTTGCACACCATAGAACAGGAGCAGAAAATAAACGAGCTACAACAAACCAACGAAACCATGGCTACCGAGGTGGAACTGCTTAAAGTGCAACTAGAAGAAATTAAAAAAATGGTGCTAACGAAGGACAACCACTAATGCAAAAAACCTGCTACATACTTGTTATGCTGTTGGCAGTAGGCACATCTGCCCAAACCGCCCTATACAACAGCGGCAACTTGCGCATACATGAGCAGGGGCAATTGGGTTTTCATACCAACCTGATCAACGAGGCTCCGTTTGATACCAATTTAGGCTTGGCAGGTTTTTACAGTACCGAATCTCTTGCGGTTTCCGGGACGTTTGTCCCTTTATTTTACGATGTTGAAATTATGGTTGAAAATGGCCTAGACCTGGCTTTGGGAGTAGATGCCGTAAATGGCACGAACTTTATTTTAGGTGATATTAAAACACCTCGAAATCAAGACGCCATTTTCTTTACGTTTTTAGACAACCCTAGTTTCTACCTTGGCGAGGGCGATGGTAACAAAATAGATGGGTATGCAGCCATTACCAATAAGCAGCACTTTATTTTCCCCATAGGTGATGACACCTACCTAAGACCACTTTCACTTAGCTCGGAAAGCACTAACCTCTTTGCCAAATGCGCTTATTTTTTTGAAGATCCAAATACGCCTGTTTCTATAAGTGGAAACTTTGATACCAATAACAAAGCTAGGGATGTGGAGCTCGTAAGCACTTCAGAATTTTGGCGTTTAGAAAGTACGGTGGTGTCTACTGTTAATGTGAGTTGGAATGCTAGAAGTAGCATGGAACGCCTAACCGAGGACAGCACTACTATTGTTTTACTAGGCTGGAGCAAACTTGGCAATCGGTGGGAGAATCTTGGGGCAACATCGGTGCTTGGTAACTTGGAGCAAGGTTTTATAACATCCAACTCCTTTCTACCCTCAGATTATGAGATGATAACATTGGGGTCTTCCAAAATTCCTTTTGAGCCTTTAGAAAGAGAAGTCGTTAGTCTAGAAAACTATTTTGTATCCCCCAATGGCGACGGCATCAACGATACCTTTATCGTTCCAGAGCTGGCAGATTCTCCAAATAATATCGTTGCCATTTATGACCGTTACGGCATAAAAGTATTCGAAAAAAGCAACTATACCAATGACTTTTCAGGAACTGCTAACACGGGTGATGCTATCATTAATAGGAATCAAGGGCTACCTCCTGGAATTTATTTTTATACCATTTTCATGATAGATTTAAATCTTGATTACCAAGGTTTTCTCTACCTTACCGACAAATAAAATTATAGCTTTCCCAACACCTTATAAAGGTTGGCGAGCACCTAAACGTCTCTAAATGGACACTTTACCACAGTTTTCCCCAACTAGACAACAATAATATGTGCGGGCTTAAAGCATACACTATTTTTAAAATATATTGAAAATTTAAAAGTAGAATTTTTTACTTAATTTTAAGTGTCACACGTTCGTTGTTTTGAATAGACGTGTAGTTATCAAAAAGCAGACTAATCATGATGCAAAGAAGATCATTTATTAAAAAAACGAGTGCCGCAGGAATCGCGATGGCCGTTTTACCCGGCATTACTATAAACCAAGAAATGGAATATTCCATCGTTGAGCTTATGGGCAAGACCGATATAGAATTGTATGGCGAAGGAATTAACCTGCGAAAGAAAGCACATGACGCTTTTCTATCCATGAAAAGAGCCGCTTATTCTGATGGCATCGATCTTAAAATTGTTTCAAGCTTTAGGAGTTTCCAGCGTCAGGAGATTATTTTTGAACGAAAGTTCATCACCTATACAGAGGATGAGGACATGGAGCCTTTAACAGCTATCGATAAAATTATCGAATACTCTACGATACCTGGTACTAGCAGGCATCACTGGGGTACTGATATTGATGTTATAGATGGCTACCCAAAAACAAATGGCGATGTCTTGGTGCCGGAAAAATTCGAATCTGGTGGCCCGTTTGAAAATTTCAAAAAATGGATGGACGAAAATTCAGTCATCTATGATTTTCATCTCGTTTATACCGATAACCCAAAAAGGAGAGGTTTTAAATATGAGCCTTGGCATTACAGTTATGCGCCTATCTCCAAACCAATGCTAGAAGCATTTAGAAGCAAGAACATTGCTCACTTATTACAACGAGAAGAATTTTATGGAGCGGAGCATTTCACCATCGGCTTCCTAAAAAACTATATCCAGAATAATATTTTAGACATCAACAGAAACCTTCTTTAACTCTTTTATATGTTACGGTGCCTAATAAAAGGCCGTAACGGTGAGAAGGGCTAGTTGGAAAATCCGCA
This sequence comes from Maribacter sp., assembly GCA_047650615.1. Taxonomy (GTDB): domain Bacteria; phylum Bacteroidota; class Bacteroidia; order Flavobacteriales; family Flavobacteriaceae; genus Maribacter. The sequence goes on along the minus strand of JBLHNI010000010.1, from coordinate 21,005 downwards.
TATTCATTGCCCTTGCCCTTGTACTATTCGCATGTATTCAAAAATGCAGCAATACGCAAACAGACCCCTATCCCGGACGTTCCCAACATATTAGCATGACCTAATGAAGAAATAGCCATAGGACTGTAAAGCGCACCCAAAATAGCCCAGCAGCATGGCGAACCCTATGCTGACGAGCGTTTGTAATCTTTTGTAGATGCCGTAGGAAACAAACTGGTAAACAGCAGTATTGCAAGAGACACGCCCTATAAATATGATTTTCATTTACTGGAAGATGACCAGATCATAAACGCTTTCGCGCTACCAGGCGGCCAGTGTTTTATTACCTATGCACTCTTTTCGCAAGTAAACGAAGTACAATTGGCCGGTGTGTTGGGCTATGAAATAGCGCACGTAATCGGAAGACATTCGGCAGAACGAATCCCTAAAGGTGATTTCTGACAAACATTGACCATGGGAGCCTCTGTAGGTGTTGATATGGGCGGCGTGGTACAGAGAATAGGTCAGAACACCTTATTAAAAAATGGCCGTGGAGACGAACTAGAAAGCGATGAACTAGGCGTGCTCTTTATGATACAGGCTGGCTATAATCCGTATGAGATGATAAAAGTGATGAAAATACTAAAAGCGGCAGGTGGTCCCAACCGCACTCCAGAATTCCAAAGCACACATCCAGATTCAGAAAACAGAACAGAATAGAATAGAAAAAATTAAGGAAGCTGTAGAAAAATACAGTAAGGAGAGCTAAACGTTTATCGATCTTTTAAGCGCTTAAACGGGACCCACGCCTAAAAGCGATTTCATTTTCACTATATTTATAATCCCCAAATAAGTTACACCGTTTACCCTTTACCTTTATAGCTTTGGTTAAATCACTTGTGATGCAGTAGAACACGTCACATAAACAATACTATATGGGAACACTATTACACTTTAAAAATCTTTATACATCTGCATTTGAAAATTGCAAGCCAGAAATTTTGGTAGTGATTTTAAAAGTATACTCCGTTTTTTGTGGATTGATGTTACTAATGGCTTTTTATGCCTTCGCATATAGGGTCTTTCATGGATTTGAATTTTAACGTTTGTACTCTTTTACCTGAACACTAATAAGAGGTTTTATTGAAAATAAAAACCCCTTACGTATACGTAAGGGGTTTTTATATGTGTTACAATCAAATTTTTAAATCATCGACCCCTAGCTCCTCTTAGGAGAAAATCAAGGACTGGCTCCCTTGATGAACGCATCAGAACCGTATAACCAAGCCTAATGGATCCTTATAAAAGTAAAAATTACCAAGTTTAGGAATTGAAGAAAACGTATAGCAATCCTATCACAAAAGCTAGTGTTCTAAACGCTAAATTCAACCAAAAAGCTAAGGTAAATACTAGTTAAACTAGGGAAATCATGTTATTTTTGAAGGAACAATTTTGACAATGACAATGACCATGAACAAAAAAGTAATCTTAATGATTTTAGACGGCTGGGGAACATCTCCCGACCCTAAAGTCTCCGCAATAGATAATGCCCATACCCCTTATATCGACTCGCTATATACGAACTACCCAAATGCCGCTTTACGTACGGATGGGCTTAATGTGGGCCTTCCAGAAGGGCAAATGGGAAATAGCGAGGTAGGGCATATGAATTTGGGAGCCGGGAGAGTCGTCTACCAAGAACTAACACGCATTAATTTAGCCGTTAAAAACAATACGCTAAAAGACGAAAAAGTCTTAGTAGATGCATTTGATTACGCTAAAAAAAATAAAAAGAAAGTGCATTTTTTAGGACTTTTAAGTGATGGAGGCGTACATTCCCATATTACGCATTTAAAGGGTTTGCTTACTGCTGCTAATGACAATGGTTTAGAAGATGTATACGTGCATGCCTTTACAGATGGTAGAGATGTAGACCCAAAATCAGGCATTGGTTATGTACAGGATTTACAGGAACACCTGTCTAAAACCGTAGGCAAGATTGCAACTGTTACAGGTCGCTACTACGCGATGGACCGCGATAACCGTTGGGAGCGCGTAAAATTGGCCTACGATGTTATCGTAAACGGAGTGGGTGAACCAACAGAGAATATTACGAAAAGTTTACAAACAAATTATGACAATGATGTTACCGATGAGTTTATAAAACCGATGGTAGCTGCTAAAAATGGAACGGTAGATGCCGATGATGTAATTATCTTTTTCAACTTTAGAACAGATCGTGGAAGAGAGTTAACAAATATGCTCTCCCAAAATGACTTTCCGGATTATCATACTAAAAAATTGCCGCTATATTACGTTACCATGACCAATTACGATGATAGTTTTAAAGGAATGCACATCGTTTTTAACAAGGATAATATTACCGACACCTTGGGTGAAATTCTTTCAAAAGCCGGCAAAAAACAGATCAGAATAGCAGAAACCGAAAAATACCCCCACGTTACCTTCTTTTTCTCTGGTGGCCAAGAAGCCCCTTTTGATGGGGAAAGTAGAATTTTAAGAAATTCCCCTAAAGTGGCTACCTACGATTTAAAACCCGAAATGAGTGCCTACGAACTTACCGATGCCTTGGTAGAAGATTTAAAGAAACAAGAGGCTGATTTTGTATGCCTCAACTTTGCCAACGGAGATATGGTGGGACATACCGGCATTATGGAAGCCGCCATAAAAGCATGTGAAGCCGTTGATATATGTGTAAAAAACGTAATAGAAACCGGATTAGCCAACGGATACTCAACCATACTCATTGCTGATCATGGCAACTGTGAAACGATGATTAATCCCGATGGTTCACCCAATACAGCACATACCACGAATCCTGTTCCCATTATTTTAATAGATCCAGAATTAAAACAAATTCATGATGGTGTTCTTGGCGATGTAGCCCCTACTATTTTAAAGATGATAGGCGTGGAACAACCGGCGAGCATGACCTGTACCCCCTTGGTTTAAAAGAGAATTCTCCATAATTGGAGTATAAAAAAGGATTGTTTTACCTTTGTACCCTATGATAAAGATAAAATCGGACGAAGAAATTGAATTAATGCGGGAAAGTGCATTAATTGTATCAAAGACCCTAGGAATGCTGGCAGCCGAAGTAAAACCTGGTGTAACCACACTAGCTTTAGATACTTTAGCAGAAACCTTCATTAGAGATCATGGTGGTATACCCGGTTTTCTTGGCTTGTATGACTTTCCCAATACATTATGCATGAGCCCCAATGCACAAGTCGTACATGGAATTCCGAATAAAGAACCATTGCAAGAAGGCGATATTATCTCCATAGATTGCGGTGTTTTAAAAAACGAATTTTATGGTGACCATGCCTATACGTTTGAAGTTGGAGAGGTATCTCCAGAAACCAAAAAGTTACTGCAGATTACCAAAGAATCGCTTTATGTTGGAATCCGCGAATTTAAAACCGGCAATAGAGTCGGAGATGTTGGCTACGCGATACAAAAATTTACCGAAGACCATGGATACGGTGTTGTACGGGAATTAGTAGGACATGGATTGGGTAAAGAAATGCATGAAGATCCCGAAATGCCCAACTACGGAAAACGGGGAAGAGGCAAAAAATTTGTTGAAGGTATGACCGTTGCCATAGAACCCATGACCAATTTAGGCACAAAAAACATTAAGCAATTGAAAGATGGCTGGACTATTCTGACCGCTGACGGTAAACCAAGTGCACACTTTGAGCACAACGTGGCCATTGTAAATGGAAAACCGGAATTACTTTCCACCTTTCAATATATTTATGATGTATTGGGAATAAAAAGTAATGAGGAAGATGAATTCAGGCAAACCAAACTCCAGTCTTAAGAACCTCGTATAAATGAAGAAAATTTTTAAATTCTTCCTTAATTTCATACCAAGACCGGTTCTCATAAAAGCTAGCTATATCGTAAGGCCTTTGTTTGCATTATACTACAGAGGCACTCAGTATACCGACCCCATTGATGGTAAAAGATTCAAGAGCTTTTTACCATACGGCTACGAAAGGCCAAGAGAGAACGTATTATCTCCCTCTACCCTATCGTTAGAGCGACATAGATTACTCTGGCTTTATTTAGAACAAGAAACTGATTTCTTCCAAAAACAACTTAAAGTACTGCACTTTGCTCCCGAACAAGCCTTTTATAAGCGCTTTAGAGCCTTAACAAATATCAACTACACCACAACAGACCTTAATTCCCCTTTAGCGGATGTGAAGGCCGATATCTGTAACCTTCCTTTTGAAGCTAATTCTTTTGATGTTATTCTATGCAATCATGTACTCGAACATATTCCTAACGATACCAAAGCCATGGAGGAGCTGTACCGTATCCTAAAACCAGGTGGTTGGGGTATCTTTCAGATTCCGCAAGATATGAATCGAGCAACTACCTTCACAGATGACCGTATTACGAATAAAAAAGAACGCGCTAAGATTTTTGGACAATACGACCATGTGCGAATTTATGGTAGGGATTATTTTAAAAAACTGAGAAGTATTGGTTTTCATGTATTAGAGGTCGACTACACTAGTACACTTACACCAGAAGAAATTGATAGGTATAGACTTGCAAAGGGAGAAATTATACCCCTTGTAAAAAAGTAATTATTCCAAGATTAGGTTCTTAAAACCCTCGGTCAAAAATTCTTGTATGATGCCTTTGTCGTCTGCGTAGATGATATAAGCATCTAAACTATCGTCCGATAACACGAGTTGTTTTGCCTGTTCTAAATCCATAGCCATGCATGCCGTAGCATAACCATCAGCGGTAGCACAATCCTCTGCCAAAATAGTGACGCCCAAGGTGTTCGAATTTTTTGTAAAACCAGTTATCGGATCTATCGTATGTACATACTTTTGCCCTGTAGCCTCGTCTATCCTAAATTTTCTATAATTACCGGAAGACGCTAACGCTCTGTTATTTAAACGTATCGCAATTTTAGGTTCCCGGTTGAATTCACTCTCAGGATTATCGATACCTACGGCCCAAGGCTTACTTTTTATCGTATTTATTCCTTTTCCAACAACCTCTCCACCAATTTCTATCAAATAGTTCTGGATACCCTTTTCATCTAACAACACTGCTACCCTATCAATGGCATAACCCTTTGCGATTGCATTAAAATCAAAATAGATGTTTAAATTCTCCTTTAGCACTTTATGCTCCTTAGAAATTTGGACCTTATCAAAACCTACAAATTGTAACAAACTGTCTACGCTAATACTGTCCGTGAGCATCTGCTGCTCTGGGCCAAAACCCCAAGCATTTACCAAGACGCCTACGGTAGGGTCAAAATAACCCTTAGTTACCCTATGTATTTCTTTAGATAACTCAAAGACATCTTGAAACATATGGTCTATCTGCAAGGTAGAATCTCCCCTATTAATTTTAGATATGTCCGAGTCAGGAATATAAGTCGATAAGGACGTATTAACCACGTGGAATACCGAATCAATTTCTTGTTGATAATCTAAGGTTTTATCGCCTAAATAGATAATACTGTAAGAGGTTCCAAACACGCCTCCTGTAGACCCGTTCTTGATTATCTCCTTTTTTTCAGAAGCACAAGAAAACAGGATACTACAAAGAACAATTAAACTATATCTTTTCATTATTCGATTTCTAGTAAGCCATCGTAATCAACTATATAATCCTCATTAAGATAAACCGGTAAATTATAGTCCTTTGAGTTTACCAGTCCCACGGCAGCATAAAATGTGCGGGCTTCAAAATTTATGGCATGATCTCTCATTTTATTAAGATCGGCCCTAAAAAATTCCATATCCTTGGGGTCTCCAGGATATCCTATACTCTTGACCACTACAAAGCGTAACTTCTTGTCCTTAGTACAAACAAACTGGGGATTCTTCTTTAATTCACTGTTTACTGATAAAAATTCAAATCCAGCTTCTTCGAGCTCCTTCCCTACAATATTCATTGCTAAATTATGTAACTCTTGTTCTGTAAGTATATGCATTGTATTGTCTTCTATTTTTGTGCCTTATCGCAAAAACAAACTATAAAAAAACCGATATGAAAAATATCGGTTTTTTTTAATATTAAAATCTACTTTGTATTAAAACTGATAACCGTATATCGTATTAACCACCAAAGTCGTCAAAACGGATATGTTCGTCTGCAATACCGTAATCTTCACCCATTTTCTGAACCGCCTTGTTCATTAAAGGTGGCCCACAGAAGTACAATTCTATATCCTCTGGAGACTCGTGAAGGTCCAAATAGTTGTCAATAACACAATTGTGAATAAACCCAACAAAACCATCACCGGGCGCATCTAAACTTTCTTTTATTTTCCAATTATCTTCTTCCGCTGGTTCAGAAAGTGCTAAATAAAATTTAAAGTTTGGAAACTCCTCCTCCAACTTATAAAAGTGATCCAAGTAAAATAATTCCCTTTTAGAACGACCACCATACCAATAGCTAACTTTTCTATTTGTTTTTAATGTTTTGAATAAATGGTACAAATGCGACCGCATTGGAGCCATTCCAGCACCACCACCCACATACAACATTTCAGAATCGGACTCATTGATAAAGAACTCACCATAAGGTCCAGAAATAGTAACATCGTCGCCTTCTTTTAATCCAAAAATATAAGAGGAAGCGATACCAGGATTTACATCCATCCAACCATTTTTAGAACGATCCCATGGTGGTGTAGCGATACGTACGTTTAACATGATTTCTCTTCCTTCAGCGGGAAAAGAAGCCATAGAATATGCTCGTTCAACAGTTTCAGGATTTTTCATCACCAAAGGCCATAAATTGAACTTATCCCATTCTGCCTTAAATTTATCCGGAGTATCGTGCTCTTCCGGGTGCGCGGTAATATCCATATCGGCAAAATTAACCTCGCATTCTGGAATCTCTATCTGGATATACCCTCCGGCTTTGTACCCCATATCTTCCGGAATTTCAACTACGAATTCCTTAATAAAAGAGGCAACATTATAGTTACGAACTACTTTAGCTGGCCATTTTTTAATTCCAAATACTTCCTCAGGAATAGTAATCTCCATATCCTGCTTTACTTTAACCTGGCATGCTAAACGAGCCCCATGACCCAATTCCCTTTTGGAAAAATGAGGCGTTTCTGTAGGCAAAGCTTCACCGCCACCAGAAAGCACATGACACTCACATTGAATGCATGTTCCACCACCACCGCACGCAGATGGCAAGAATACTTTTTGCGCACTGAGTGTAGTAAGCAACGTGCTTCCTGAAGCTACTTCTACTTTCTTTTTACCGTTTATGGTAATGGTAACAGGACCAGAAGGTGATAACTTCTGTTTTGTAAACAACAAAATCGAAACCAAAATCATCAATAGCACTAAAAAGGCTATAACGGTAATCATTATTGTTCCAACTGTACTAGTAGCTAAAATCATTCTTTATTTATTTATATCGTTATAAGAAATTTCCTTATCATCTATTTTCTTTTTCAACTTCTCTGTCTCGTCTGAAAGCATATCCTTGTCCTCCATTTGTTGTGCACTTTCGCTAAGGACTTCTTCAGGAGCCTCTTCTCCACCTCCAGTTAGCATCCCTCCAAAACTTTGGAATCCTATCCCCATTAAACCTGTGATGATGAAAGTGATACCTAAACCTCTAAGCGGGGCAGGAACATTGGAATATCTAATCTTTTCACGAATCGCTGCTATAGCTAGGATAGCTAAAAACCAACCTATTCCAGAACTAATACCATAATTCAGTGCCAAACTAAAAGTTTCTATTTCTCTTGCTTGCATAAATAGAGAACCTCCCAAAATAGCGCAGTTTACAGCAATTAAGGGTAAAAATATACCTAGCGCATTATACAAGGATGGTGAAAACTTCTCTACGATAATTTCTACTAGTTGCACCATTGTAGCAATGGTGGCAATGAACAATATAAACGACAGGAAGCCAAGATTATAATCTGCATATTCTCCTCCTAGCCATACCAAGGCACCTTCTTGTAACAGATACTTATCTAATAACCAATTTAACGGCACCGTAACGGCTAATACGAAAATCACCGCTGCCCCTAGACCTACTGCTGTGGCCACTTTTTTGGATACCGCCAAATAGGAACACATTCCTAGAAACACGGCAAATACCATATTGTCTATAAAAATCGATTTGAAAAATAACTCTATATGTTCTAACATAATTTCTTTATATCTATTTGTTTAGTTCTCTTCTACCAATGCTGGATTTTTCGAGCGTTGTACCCAAATTAGGATACCTACGACGATCAAAGCAGCCGGTGGAAGAATCATAAAACCATTATTCTCATATCCTGTTGCATACAAACCTGTCTTCATAATAGGATCTCCAAATACCGGAAAGCCTAAAAGTGTGCCCGAGCCTAATAATTCCCTGAAGAAACCGACAATAATAAGAATTACGCCATATCCAAGAGCATTACCAATGCCGTCCAAGAAAGATCTCCATGGTTTATTTGCGAGTGCAAAGGCTTCAAAACGCCCCATGATGATACAATTGGTTATAATTAAACCTATAAAGGCACCCAAGGTTTTACTGAGCTCATAAGCATAGGCCTTTAACACTTGATCTACGATAATCACCAAAGTCGCAACAACAATTAATTGCACGATGATTCTGATTTTAGCAGGGATAATATCTCTCATTAGCGATATTACTACGTTTCCTGCACCCATAACAAAAACTACGGATATAGCCATCACGATAGAAGCCTCCAATTCTGCAGTGATCGCCAGTGCAGAACAAATACCCAATACCTGTATGGTAATAGGATTATTATCCGTTAAGGGATCTAAGATTAAACTAGCGTCTTTTTTAGTAAGTATGGCCATAATTAATTAACTCTAATGGTTTCTAAATAGTCTTTATATAAGTTGACGCTCTCTTTGATCATCACCGCAACACCGTTACCGGTAATAGTAGCACCCGCTATGGCATCTACTTCATTGTCATCCTTGGTTTTGTTCAATGGGTCGTTGTTCCCTTTTGCCACCGCGATACCTGCATACTTGGTACCGTCCAAAATACTTTCCCCTGCAAAATCGTCCATGAAGTAGCGCATTTTAATATTGGCACCCAAGCCTGCGGTCTCGGCCTTATGGTCAAAATAAACACCTTGCACATTCATGCCCTCATCCAAAGATATATAACCCCAGATAGCATCCCATAATCCTTTACCATACATAGGTATGATATAAGAGGTCTTACCGTCCTTCTCCCCAATAAATAGGGGCAATTTATAAGGCTTGCCTTTCTTTTTAGCAGAAAGCTGTTTTTTTAGGTCGATTAAGTAGGCCTCTTTATCTGGTGTAGTTTTACCATCTTCAAGCACTAATTGCTCCTTAATATAGGCAGTGAACTCTGCTTCTACCTTATTCGTTGGAATCTGACTAACACTGCCTTTGTCATCTCCATTTTCGTTTACACCCATGGCGTAAAGGATATTCTGCTGCGTTGCAAATCGTTCATTTTCTTGGATTTGGGGCCTGAGCGCAGAAGCCAAGAAGGCTAAAATAGACCCAACAACCACAACCATGAGGCCTGCGAAAATAACGGTATAACTGTTTTTATCTGTATTTACTGCCATAACTAAACGGTTTCTGCTTTAAGTTCTTTTGCTGCGTTATCGGAATCCCTAGGAAGTACAACGGCATTTTTAAGTCTTTTCATTCTTCGTTTCACATTACCTTGAATCACGTAGTGATCAATTGTTGGAGCAAATACGTTCATTAATAGTATAGCCAAGAAAACACCTTCTGGATAGGCTGGATTAAAGACACGTATCATTACGGAAATAAACCCAATAAAGAATCCGTAAATCCATTTCCCCTTATTGGTCTGGGACCCTGTTACCGGATCTGTAGCCATGTAAACGATACCAAACGCTAGCCCACCTACAATAAGATGTTTCCAGAAATCGAAACTCATAAGTCCGTAAAACTTATTCGTTTCGCCAATCCATCCCAATTCTACAACCTGGTTGAAAATCAATCCCATAACCAAAGAACCTATTACGGCACTCACCATAATTCTCCAACTCGCTATTTTACTAAAAATCAAGAACAAACCACCTAATAAACATAAAAAGGCAGACGTCTCACCAACAGATCCCGGAATAAAACCGAAAAACATATCTGATATACTGTATTTTGCACTCATGGCCGCTTCATTGTTCTGAGCCAAATAACCTAGTATCGTTTCACCAGAAATAGCATCTACGTTATCCGCTCCTGCCAAAATCTGCTCTGAACGCTCTCGCGCTTCGTACACCCAAACCTTATCTCCACTCATCCAGGTAGGATATGCAAAGAATAAAAACGCCCTAATCGTAAGCGCTGGATTAAGAATGTTCATTCCCGTACCTCCAAAAACTTCCTTACCGATAACTACACCGAAAACTACGGCGACTGCCAACATCCATAACGGCGTATCTACAGGCACGATTAACGGCACCAACATTCCAGTAACCAAATACCCTTCCTCTACTTCATGGCCTTTAATTACCGCGAAAATAAACTCTACAATAAGTCCAATACCATAGGATACTATTACCAGCGGCAAAACCTTAATTATACCAATCCAGAAATTATCCCAAGTTATAAAGTGCTCCAAAACAGAAAAATTCTCTGGAAACCCATTTAATGCCGAATAATACTGATACCCTGCATTGAACATAGAAAAAACCAAAATAGGAACCAAAGCCATGATTACCGTATTCATAGTTCTTTTTAAATCATCTGCTCCTCGAACATGAGACCCCGAATGGGTAGTATCGTTAGGGGCAAACAAAAAAGTATGAAAGGCATTGAAGGCAGGTGCCATCTTTTTGCCCTTATACTTCATTTTTAACTCGTGCAATGTGCTTTTTATGCTCATGTCTTATCCTATTTCTTGTTGTAAATAATCCAAACCTTCTCTTATAATCCGCTGATGGGGTTGTTTAGAAATGCAGATAAATTCTGTTAAGGAAAAATCTTCAGGCGCAACTTCATACAAGCCCAACTGCTCCATTTCATCCAAATCCTTAACCATACAAGCTTTTAACAACTGCATTGGATAAATATCCATTGGAAAAACTTCCTCATAATGTCCTGTCACTACAAACGCCCTATGCTCCCCATTCGTATTCGTAGTAAGGTCATATTTTTTCTTTGGATGCATCCACGAAAAAGTAAGTGCTCGTGTATTCGATATTTTATTAAAGATTGGCTTGTTCCAACCAAAAAACTCGTAATCATCTCCCTCTGGAATAACACTTACCGTGTTGTTATAAAAGCCAAGGCTACCGTCCGGTTTACTTTTGGCCCCCGTAAGCACATCACCATTAATGACACGTATATTTTCTTCTGTTACGCCACTTGCATAAAGAAAGGTAGCAATTTCTGCACCTATTTTTGTAGTATAATATTTTGGAGCCTTTACACAAGAACCTACCAAAGCAATAGTTCTATCGGCATTAAATTTCCCTGTCAGCAAAAATTCACCCATGATAACCAAATCTTGCGGCGAAACCGTCCAAACCAACTCTCCTTTGTTGATAGGGTCTAACTTATTGATTTGTGTTCCAACCAAACCAGCTGGATGTGGTCCAGAAACCTTGTGCAACTCAATTCCTTTTAAAGAAGCCAAAGGTGAATCTTCAGATTTACCAACGGACACATGAACTTTTCCTGGAGTCAATTTTGATAAGGCGGTAACAGCGGCTTGTAACTCCGCCTCCTTCCCTTTCAAAACATAGTTAAGATTCGCAGCCAAAGGCGATGTTACGTAAGCTGAAATGAAAATAGCTTTGGGAGTCGTATCTGGATCAGCAATAATATCATAAGGACGTTGCTTTATAAATGGCCAACAACCACCTTTTAACCAAACCGATTTAACATCCTGTTTTGTAGCGCTCTCAATATCAATAGTAGGGCTTACGTCAAAACTCTGCTCCTTATCCGCCAAAATTTTAACCGACAATATGCGTCTTCTTGCGCCGCGCTCAATCTCAACCAACTCACCACTAACTGGAGATACAAAAAGCATATTTTCTATGCTTTTGTTATAAAATAACGGCTCACCAACTTTTACCTCAGCTCCTTGCTTCAAAAACATCTTTGGCGTTACTCCGTGAAAATCGTTTAGATTTATAGTGTACACGTTACTTAGAACCGCTTTTTCGGTTTCCAGCTCAGCAACACCTACTAAGTTAATATTCAACCCTTTTTTAATTTGAATGTCTTTGGACATATATTGTAGACCTTAGGTTAACAAAATTTGATGCGAATTTGATGCAAATTTACTACTAAATGAAAAAATTTCATAATTATTAACCTATAATTTAGACTTTATATCGTTGTTAATTTATTCGGCATCCTTTTTGTTTACCTTTGAAATAAAATTTGCTTTCAAATGCGTATATTGCTTAAACATTTTGTTTTTTTACTTTTTATCCAATCGGCTTTTTGTCAAGTACAAGTTGAGATAAATGCTCCATCAAATATCAAATCAATCACTTTTAAGGGACCGACCGAAGATCAATTTCCAATAATCAAGATTGGCGAACCTATTTATTTGGAGTTCGATGATTTAATGGCGAATGAACAAGATTATTACTACAAAATTTTACATTGTGATTATGATTGGACGCCCTCCGATCTGCTAAAATCCCAATTCCTTAAAGGTGTTGACAACCAGCGGATTATAAATTATGAGAATAGTTACAACACGCTAGAAACATATTCCAATTATCAACTTAAAATTCCTAACGAAAATGTAAGCCTTAAGGTTACCGGTAACTACATTTTAGAAATCTACAACAGCAGTTACGAATTACAATTTTCAAGGCGTTTTATCGTCTATAAAAACCTAGTAACAGTAGGAGGCACAGTTAAACGGGTCAGAGATTTTGAATTTTTAAACAACAAGCAAGTGGTTCAACTCTCCATCAATTCAGGAAATTTTAGATTAGTGAACCCAAAAAAAGAAGTCAAAATAGCGATTTTACAAAATTATTATTGGCCAACAGCGCTGTATAATATCCCTCCCCAATTTACCTTAGGTAATGAACTGGTATATAAATACGACCTTGAAACCTCTTTCTTTGGAGGTAACGAATATTTACTTTTTGACACAAGCGACCTTAGAGCACCAAGTTCTCAAATAGGAAGAATAGACCTTATCGATTTGTACAATCACTATCTGTTTTCAGACGGTTTCAGAAACGATGAACCCTACACTTACTTCCCAGACGTGAACGGGGATTTTCTAGTACGCACATTACAAGGTGACAACGATTCCCGAGAAGCAGAATACACTAAAATACATTTTAGCTTACCCTACACCGATATTTTAGCTTTAGACGATGTTCATATTTTTGGAAAATACAACAACTACGCCCTCACCGAAGAAAATAAAATGACCTATAACGAGGACAATGGTATGATGGAGGCAACCATAAAATTAAAGCAAGGGTTTTACAACTACAAGTATGTCATAGTGGGGGAAGAAAACAACATCAGACTCAATGATGTTGGTGGAAATTTTCATTTTACGGAGAACAACTATTTGATTTTGGTATATTACAGGGATTTCGGTGATATCTACGATAGCATTATAGGTGTAGGGTCCGCTAACTCAAGAACCATTACAAATTAAGCAACCCAAACAATAAAATACCAGAAGCAATAAAGCTTTTTTCCCTAGCAAATGACCTAATATAATCAAAAAAGGAACCTAGTTCTTTTATCAATACAGGTATATCCAAACTTCCTTTTACTACATTTTTCTTCCTTCCAGTCTACGTTCTATTTATTTGGTTGATATTTATCAGGAAAAAGTATCCCTATGCCGATTATTTAATCTTTAGCTTTCACAAACAGTCCCTGTTATCTACCTTGCTCATTATTAGCTATTTAATTACTAGTATTTTAAACACGAAAAGCAATGGGTTTTTTCTTTTGGTGTTCGCCATTTACCTTTATAAAGCAGTGCGTAATTTTTACGACCAAGGTAGATTTAAAACTATTGTTAAATATGAGATTAATAAGCCTAGTTTTCGTTATTTTAGCCAGTAGCAGAAGTATAGGTTTGCTTTTAGCTGGCATTATTTTTACGTATTAAAGAGACTTATGACAACACAAGTAACTAAAGGAATAAAGATATCGGTAAATACTAATTTTGAGGGCACCTTCTTTAAAAATTACAAGATGCACTATGCCTTCGGATATACCATCACCATTGAAAACCAAAGTAAGGATGCTGTTCAATTAACTTCGCGCCATTGGAGAATATACGATTCTCTGAACGATATGGAAACCTTAGATGGCGAGGGTGTTATTGGAAAAAAACCAATCATTAATCCCGGAGAATCACACACCTACAATTCTGGATGTTTACTCACCTCTCCTATCGGAGCTATGAGGGGACACTACAAGATGTTTAATTTTAATTCTAACGAAAAATTTAGAGTACTGATTCCTACATTTAAATTTAGCGCAGCATTTGCCCTGAATTAAAACCCTCCTGCAATTCAATTATCAATTTTACAACCCAGCGCCTTTTAAACAAGGTAACCATACCTTATCGTACCAAACAATTAAGCACAACTAGCTACCGAATCACCTCGTCTTTATATCAAATTATACCACTCTTAGCTACTAAGCCTTATTTTCTAGATATTTAAATTTTCAGCAGCGGACGCTCCCGCCCCTTTTTCCTTTTAATTCTCACTTACTAAGCTTACCTTTGATATCAGTTTAATTTTTAAAATTATAACAATGGGTAAAGGTTTTTTCCAAGTTCCAACTGCATTTAACGAACCAATAAAAAGCTTTGTGCCAGGAAGTCCCGAGCGCGAAGATGTTTTAAAACAATACAAGGCATATTACAATAGCACCGTTGATGTACCTATGTACATAGGTACAGAAGAAGTACGTACCGGAAACACAAAGCCAATGTCTCCACCACATGACCATAAACACATTGTAGGGACCTATCATGTGGCCGACAAAAAACATGTGAGTCAAGCTATTGCCAATTGTTTAGACTCAAGAGACGCTTGGGCAAACCTGACTTGGGAACAGCGTGCAGCCATCTTCATGAAAGCTGCAGAGCTACTTGCTGGACCTTACCGTGCCAAAATCAATGCTGCAACCATGATGGCGCAGTCCAAGACCATACATCAAGCAGAGATAGATGCCGCTTGCGAGTTGATAGATTTTCTACGCTTTAACGTAGAATATATGACACAAATTTATTCTGAACAACCAGATTCTGCAGAAGGTATCTGGAACCGCGTAGAGTATAGACCTTTAGAAGGTTTTGTATACGCTATTACACCATTCAATTTTACTGCTATTGCCGGAAATCTTCCTGCGAGCGCTGCTATGATGGGAAATGTTGTTGTTTGGAAGCCGAGCGACAGTCAAATATTTTCTGCTAAAGTAATTGTAGATGTGTTCAAAGAAGCAGGCCTTCCTGATGGCGTAATCAACGTAGTTTACGGAGATCCAGTAATGATTACGGAAACCGTACTTGCAAGTCCTGATTTTGCAGGAATACACTTTACAGGTTCTACGCATGTATTCAAGGAGCTTTGGAAGCAAATAGGAAACAACATACACAACTATAAGACCTACCCTAAAATAGTAGGGGAAACAGGTGGCAAGGATTTTATTATAGCCCATCCATCAGCTAAACCTGCGCAAGTTGCAACAGCCATCGTTCGTGGAGCATTTGAATTCCAAGGGCAAAAATGTTCTGCTGCTTCCCGTGTGTATTTACCAAAATCCACATCCAATGAAATTCTTGAACTAGTTAAAAAAGATGTTGCTTCGTTCAATACACCTGGCTCACCAGAGGATATGACCAATTTCGTTACAGCTGTGATCCATGAGGCATCTTTTGACAAATTAGCAAGCTATATCGATCAAGCCAAAAAGGACAGCAACGCCAAGATAATCGCTGGAGGAAATTATGACAAATCCAAAGGATACTTCATTGAACCTACCGTTATCCTAACTACCGACCCTAAGTACACCACCATGGAAACAGAACTTTTTGGACCGGTAGTCACCATATACGTTTACGAAGATAAAGATTGGAGTAAAACACTTAAATTAGTAGATGCAACATCGGAGTACGCCTTAACGGGAGCCGTCTTGTCCAAAGACAGATATGCCATAGACGAAGCAACAAAAGCGCTTCAAAACTGTGCTGGCAATTTCTACATAAATGACAAACCAACAGGGGCGGTTGTTGGACAACAGCCTTTTGGCGGAGCAAGAGCTTCCGGAACAAACGATAAAGCGGGTTCTGCTCAAAACCTATTGCGTTGGGTATCTCCAAGACTTATCAAAGAAACTTTTGTTACACCAGAAGATTACAGGTATCCGTTTTTAGGGTAACTAAATGATAATAAATAAATTAAAATAGACTAATTAGATTAAATTTTTTGCCTGCAATTTAAGGTTCCGTCAGATTATACTGCGGAACCTTTGCATATTAATAACACTTCAAAATAAAAAAAACAATACTGCTATTTATGGTATTGCCAATGACCATTACTTACAGCCAAGACAAACTTGCACAATCGACTATACAAGCCGTCTTAATAGGTAATCAAGCACAAGTCATTCAACTAGCGGAAGCTTTTTCCGAAGAACAATATGACTAGAGACCTAGCGAGGGCGTAAGTTCCGTTAGCGAGGCGCTCTTGCATGTGGCCGGAGCAAATTATTTTTTGGCGTCTAAAATGGGTTTTGCACCTCCTGCCGATGTAGACATGATGGGCATAGGAAAAACCACTGAAAAAGAGAACATTATTGCCATGCTTAAAAAAAGCAATGCCTTTGTTTTGGAAACCATAATGATGGTAGAGAGTGCTCAGCTAAACGAAGAAGTAGATTTCGGTTTTGCCAAAATGAACAAACTAGGAGGACTCTTAGCTATGATGGAGCATAAAGGACAGCTAATAGCCTACGCCAGATCTAACGGTGTTGTACCGCCATGGAGCGAATAAGCAAGAAAACCATAAACAAAGCAACCTATTCGATAACCACGCAACTAAACATAGCGTAGCAACGGTAAAAAACCATATTCTCTATATAAGCTTACTAAGCTTGGCATAATGCACTGGTTATAAATTGGATATATCTGCTATCGCAGCATGCGATGTCAATAATCCAACCGAGGATTTGGATTGGCTGAAAATTGAGGTAGATGGTATAAAAAATAATAGCAACGACACCTCTAGATACTTCTTTAAATCTAGTGATTATCTTTGCTAAATCGACTAGGAAGCCAAAGGCAAACCGCTAATTTAAACCCGTAGAACGTATTAGCATCTCAGGTTACGGTGTTGAATTATCTTTTTGACTTAGGTACCTAGAGAACAAGATACGAGTACTTCTTATTTGAAAATATCATGTATAACTTTCACATCTTGCCTGTTTGGTCCAAAGCCTAAACAATCTATCTAGTTTTTAGAAGTATTGGTTAAGCGCATACGTAAGTTATCCTTTGAATTTCATAGGAAGATAAACCACGCGTTTGGTATCATAGAATTCTTCATTGAAATAATCGGACAACTCAAAAATTTCGGCTGTTCTGTACTCTTTTAACTCCTCCTCTAGATTTCCACCTTTCAAATAAAGAATACCGTTGCGCCGTTGGTGAACAGATTCTTTTTTGATTTTACCTTTTACCCAATGCACAAAGGTGGGCATGACCGCAACCGCACGGCTAACAATAAAATCAAACTGCTTTGGAACCTCCTCTACCCTTGCATTAATCGGTACTACGTTTATTAGCCCCAGCCCTTGCACCACGTCTTCTACCACCTTTATTTTTTTACCAATAGAATCTACAAGCGTAAAATGTACATTTGGAAACAAAATAGCTAGCGGAACACCAGGAAACCCACCACCTGTACCTACATCCAAAACCTCCGCACCATCATTAAACTTCTGAATTTTAGCGATGCCCAGCGAATGCAAAACGTGCCTCAGGTAGAGTTCGTCAATATCCTTTCTGGAAACCACATTTATTTTTTGATTCCAATCCTTGTATAATTCTTCTAACAAAAGGAACTGCGTTTTTTGTTCTTGGGATAAATTGGGAAAATATTCAAATAGCCTTTCCGTAGTCATTCGTATCTTTGTAAAATAATTAATGTCGTACATTTAATAATGCAAAGATTCCGTTTTTAATCAAGGTATCAAACTATTACGAAGTCATTTACGTTATATTTACATAAAAAAGCTTAGCATATATGGAAAAAAAGACCATTCGATTTCCGAGAAAAGACACCGCACAATTTTTTAAAACCTTAAATGGACGTGTAAACGATTACTTTAAAAAGAATGAAATAAAAAAGACCGGTAACTGGAGACTACATCTGAAAACGATTGTTATGTTCTCTTTATTTTTGGCACCGTACTTTCTAATTTTAACTTTAGGTCTTCCCAATTGGGCAAACTTGCTACTGACGATAGTTATGGGTATTGGCATGGCAGGTGTTGGCATGAATGTAATGCATGATGGTAACCATGGCGCGTATTCCAATAAGAAATGGGTTAATAAATTTATGGGAGGTAGCATTTACATCCTTGCTGGTAACGTTTACAATTGGCAAGTACAGCACAATGTTCTGCATCATACCTACACTAATATTCACGAACATGATGAGGACATGGAAGCCGGCAGGATTCTAAGATTCTCCAAACATACCGAGTGGAAAAAACACCATAAATTTCAACATTTTTATTCCGTTCTTCTTTACGGATTATTAACGTTTAACTGGGCCATTACCACAGATTTTCAACAGATGTACCGGTATATGAAGCGCAAGTTATCCTATGGGAAATTACCTAGCGCAACTACTAATTGGACTACTTTACTCATCACCAAGACTTTATATGTAACCATTTGGATAGTTCTTCCTATGTTGCTGTTAGATATTGCTTGGTATAAAATATTATTGGGCTTCTTTATTATGCACTACATTGCCGGAGTTATCCTGAGTGTCGTATTCCAATTAGCACATATTGTTGATGAAGCGGATACCCCACTACCAGACGAAAGCGGTACGATGAAAAACACATGGGCCATTCACCAGTTATTTACCACAGTAAACTTTGGTACAAAAAACAAAGTTGTAAATTGGTTTACGGGCGGACTTAACCATCAGGTAGAGCATCATATATTTCCAAACATTAGCCATGTCCATTACACAAAAATTTCAAAAATCGTAAAGGAAACGGCCAAGGAATTCAACTTGCCCTATAACGAGTACAAAACGACTAGGAAAGCTATTATTTCGCACTTTTCACATTTGAAAGAATTAGGCAAACAACCGGCTTTACAAGTATAGCACTACTTAAAAAACAACTTTTATAGCTCAATAAGCACTTCATGTATTTTAAAAACATGCAGAAAGTGCTTATTGAGCTACTCATTTGTATGCTATTCACAAACTACGCTCAAATAGTTAATAATCTATTGATTTTTAAAGCAACAAAGAATTCCAAATGTTTTAATTTTGCTATGCATGAAAGCATTCATGGACTAGATTCACGGCTACACGGAGACCGGTTCGGGAATTAAATTAAAAGAATATTCTTATGAGCAATCAACTATCAGATAGAATTAACAGGGTAACACCATCCGCAACCTTAGAAATGGCAGCAAAAGCACGTGAACTAAGAGCGTCAGGGAAGGATATAATCGGTTTAAGCCTTGGTGAACCCGATTTCAACACCCCGGATTATATCAAAGATGCTGCTATCCAAGCGATAAACGATGACTACAATGCATATACTCCAGTAGATGGTTATGTTGAGCTGAAAAATGCCATTATCACCAAATTCAAACGTGATAACGGCTTGCAGTATGAAGCACCGCAAATCGTAGTATCAACCGGTGCAAAACAGTCACTTTACAATGTAGCGCAAGTGGTATTGAACAAAGGTGACGAAGTTATTTTACCCTGCCCATACTGGGTAAGTTACAGCGATATTGTAAAATTAGCCGATGGCGTGCCCGTAGAGATACCCTCATCAATAGAAAGCGATTTCAAAATGACTCCGCAACAGTTAGAGGCTGCTATTACCCCAAAAACCAAAATGCTATGGTACAGCTCGCCTTGTAACCCTAGCGGCTCTATCTACAGCAAAGAAGAATTAAGAGGGTTAGCGGACGTTTTAAAAAAACACCCACAAATAATTATCGTTAGCGATGAAATTTACGAGCATATTAATTACGGGGTTACAGCACATGCATCTATGGCCGAGTTTCCGGATATGTACGACCGTACCGTTACCGTAAACGGTGTAGCGAAGGCATTTGCAATGACCGGATGGCGTATCGGTTACATTGGCGCTCCGGCGTATATAGCTAGAGCATGCAACAAGCTGCAAGGACAGGTTACCAGTGGTGCCAACTGTATTGCACAACGGGCAGTGATTACGGCTTTGACCGAATCACCTAGCCGTATTCAATACATGGTAGATGAGTTTAAAGTTCGCAGAAAATTGATTCTTGAACTTTTGAACAATATTGATGGGTTTACCTGTAATGAGCCAGAAGGTGCATTTTATGTTTTTCCAGACGTTACTGCCTATTTTGGAAAAACCTTAAACGGAACCAAAATTGATAATGCATCCGATTTTGCCATGTACTTATTAGAAAACGCCAATGTAGCTACCGTAACTGGTGACGCGTTCGGAAATGGCAATTGTATACGAATATCCTATGCGGCTTCAGAAAAAGAAATTCGAGAAGCTGTATCGAGAATCAAAGCAGCACTATAGGCTTTAGAATATCTAAATTAGATTTGTATATCCGTAAACACCCCTAATTCGAATAAAATTTCGTATATTTAATTGATATCCATATAGTTAAATATGGATATATTTTCTTTTGGAGTACACTTTACAGATGAACAGAGTTGCAGATTGCATTTTAAAGAACAGCGCGATCAGCAGGGTGTTGTTTGTCATCGATGCCAAGGCACA
>JBLHNI010000009.1:0-25239 GCA_047650615.1 Maribacter sp. | reverse complement strand
GTCACAAATGATAAAATCAATCCCTTTTTCATTCGCATAGGCGACCTTATCAATCGCCTTTACCCCGCAATCCAATGCTATGATTAGAGAAAAATTATTATCCTCCGCAAAATCAATTCCGGTGTATGAAACCCCATAGCCTTCTCCATACCGATCTGGAATATAAGTGGCCACATTAGGATAGTAACTTAATAAATAGGAAGACACTAATGAAACTGCCGTAGTGCCATCCACGTCATAATCTCCAAAAACTAGAATATTTTCGTTGTTGGCAATGGCAGTTTCGACTCTGCTCACGGCGATATCCATATCCATCATCAAAAATGGATCGTGTAAATCTTCTAATTGTGGCCTAAAGAAATTCTTTGCCTCTTCGTAAGTAGAAATCCCCCGCTGTAATAATAATTGTGCTACCAAATGATCAACCTGCAAGGCTTTCGCTAACTGGTCAATTTGTTCTGTTTCGGGTTTTGGTTTTATGGTCCAGCGCATGTATAAAGTTCAAGTGTCAAGTTCAAAGCTTCATGCCATGGGCATTATTCAAGTTTAAAAAGTACTTAACGACTTTCGCTTGCGCTTCAAGAATATGAAGTTATTATTTTTTGTTCCTTATGAGTATCGTAATTATCTTGATTAATTGTTCGACTTTATCTAATAGTTTTCTCTTTTTTCACTACTCCCGTAATCTACGTTATGGAGTATTTTTAAGTTCGCTCTAGATTCTTTTAGTTCTTTAAGACGATTCCTGCTTTTTTGATATAATCACTATCAAGTTAGTTCCTTGTGCCTCTCCAAATCTTAAGGTAGCGCTTCGAGTTGGCCTTAAAGTTGATTCCCATAGTACAATCCGGTCATGTCTGAGCGTAACTCTTTGAAAAACAGGCTTGCGTCAGCAGCAAACTGAACTAGCCTATCTTCCAAGTCATATTTTTTACTCGCCATTTTAGTAGTGTTTTGAACTTAACACTTGCGCTTGAACTTTATTTCTTGTGAAACAACGTTTTTATCTCCAATTCTGCAAACCTGCGGAACATTTCCATAACTCCACAATACTTCTCCACGGAAAGGTCTACGGCACGTTGTAGCTTTTCTTCGTTTAGATTAGCACCATGAAAATGATATTCTATAGCGACTTTATCATAATACTTAGGATGCTCATCAGTCAAGTTAGCAATAGTTTCGATTTGGAACTCATCTACTTCTAATTTCATTTTTTTAATTAACATAGCCACGTCTAATCCCGAGCAGCCTGCCAGTCCAGAGAGCATTAAGGCCTTGGGTCGAAAACCGCTACCTTCTCCTCCATCTTCGGGACCAACATCTATGTTTACGATGTGCCCAGATGGGTTTGTAGTTTCGAAGGCCATCCCGCCTTTCCATTTCGTTGTAATATGATTTGTTGTCGCCATAATTTTTGTGTTTCTTGTAAAGACGCAAAAATACAATAATCTATTATGTCATGTAACGCCTTTTGACTGGGCCTAAGGTAAACTCCGTCAATAACATGCATCTGGACTGCGCTCGATATGATAGCAATCTTAATTTATATTAATGTAGTAATGAACCTAATTAATTTGAGTCCTGACGCTATTAAAAGCGAAAAACTCCCTAAAAACCATAAATTCGTATTTCGTACTTCTAAATTTCAAACATGCCCTTAGTAAAACCACTTGATGCCAGTCACAGTACTGAAACCGCTGAATTAGCAAAATTCTTTAATGAGACCTTAGGCTTTTGTCCGAACTCGGTTCTTACCATGCAGCACCGACCAGCTATTTCAAAGGCATTTATAAACCTCAATAAGGCTGTTATGGCGAATGAGGGAAGAGTAACATCGGCATTAAAAAGGATGATAGCTTGGGTTAGTAGTAACGCCACTGGATGCCGTTATTGCCAAGCACATGCCATCCGAGCAGCAGAACGTTATGGTGCAGAGCAAGAACAGCTAGACAATATTTGGGAATATCGTACACATGCTGCATTCTCAGAAGCGGAACGCGCTGCTCTTGATTTTTCTTTACAAGCTTCTCAAGTCCCCAATGGGGTAGACGCAGAAATAAAGGAACGACTATACCAACACTGGAACGAGGGTGAGATTGTTGAAATGTTAGGGGTGATTTCCCTTTTTGGCTACTTGAACCGTTGGAACGATTCTATGGGAACATCTATTGAAGATGATGCTGTTAATAGTGGAAGCCAATACTTAGGAAAACACGGTTGGGAGAAAGGCAAGCACGATGGCTCTGTTTACTAGATGTGAGATTCTAGGTTTGAGAAAAGAGATAACGAACTTCAAAAAAGGAAAAAGGCCACCATCCTTATATTTTACTGTCTCTCCTATTGCAGAACTACGCCTATCAATTCCCTTAATTTAGGCACCACATCCGCTTCAAACCAAGGATTCTTCCCAAACTAAAGGATGCCATAAGGGAGCACATTCTTTCTTAGGTGGCAAATCCCCTGTTTTTGCTTTCCCTGGATAACAAAAATCCATGGGCAATACGGCAAAATTGTCAGGGTCATAAAATTGTTCCTCCGATACTCCTAACCATTCTCGTAATTTTCTACCGCTAGGGTCTTCCGATGCCCTGTTGTAATCATGAGCCATTTTTCCCGGTGCCTGACTGACCAATATAATCTTTGAATTTTTAGTGCTCGGAATAATAGGTCTGGGCGGCAAAGGAAAATGTGCTTTACAGACTTCACAACTTCGCATTTCTGCTAGTAGCTTTTGCATACCGAACTTTTAAACTTCATTCATACGACTACATTACCGCAGCGATACATGATACAAGCTAAAACATCATAATACCGAATCATAAGATCCCCTTTTTCAACAAGTAGATAGTCAACATCCCCCAAAAGGTTCCTGTGGCCATGCTCAAAATAGCCAATACGATGGCGTGTGGCATCCATTTTTTATTGTAGGCTGCGGTTACGGCTGGAGCGGTAGCTATACCCCCAACATTGGCCATACTGGCAATGGGTACCCAGGCCATGTTCACATTAAGTATTTTAGCAACGGCCATCATGAAAATGAAATGACCTCCTAACCAAATAATTAAAAACCCTAAAAATTGTAGGTTAAACTCAAGTGTGGCCAATTGTAATTTTAAGCCCAAAACCGCCATAACAATGATAATTAAGATTCCGCCTAACTTAAGGGCAAAAGCATAGTTCCATTTGGGCAGCAAATTACAAAGTACTAAACCGACTAAGGATAATAACACAACTTTTAGAATAAAGCTGTCCAATAGCGCATTAAACAAAACGACTATTCCCAAAAGCATTAATGCCGTTAGGACAGGATGCAGGCGTTTCCTCGTTATTTGTCTTAGGTCTTCTGGCAGTCCGTCATCTATTATCTTCAAAACCTTGTTTAGCCAAGAACTTTTTTTTATGCCTTGGAACATGAGAATGGTCCAAACATTTACCAATAGATTGTCCATAACCAAAACGGTTAAAAATATATTTTCCGGACACTCCACTAATTCCTTCAGTACCAATTGGCTCGTGCTACCTCCGATCCAACTACCAACAATAGGTGGTACTCCCATCCAGTACTGCTCCCCAACCAATATATCAGCAACTAATGTACTGTCTGCAAAAACCCAAATAAACACTACAGGAAAAATAGCAATGAAACAGGATCCAGCCACAAAAACTAATATTGGATTTACTCCAATAGACCTTAGTTGCCCTAAAGAGAGACTGCTCATAACAGCAATAATAGCCAAGGGAATAAAATAATCCTTACTAAAATCATGTATGTTCGCCTGAGCATAATCTACATTAAAAATATAAGAAATAATAGCAGGAATAATATAGGCCAAAAGAATTGCAGGAACCCAATCGAAAACCGATTTGACGTAGGTGTTTTCCCATCTATCTAGATAGTAAACGGCAACTACCGTGAACATTGCTATGAGCCAAGGAGTTGCCATTAGTCCAAGATACCGAAATGAACAATCCGTGAACCGGAAATGGCTATGGGGTTGGTGCTTTTCCCAACAATAATACCCTCTTCAGGCGCCTTATATACAGAAACAACGTTTCCAAAAGAGTTTCTGACCAGCGCCATAGTGTCGTTTTTTTTTAGTTTTTGGTTTAGTGCTACTAGAACATCCAAGTAACCTCCTTTATCCGTGTACACCCAATAAGATTTTGAGCATACAGCAGCCTTTTTAGCCAACTGGGCGTCGCCTTTTAGCAATCCAAGATACACCATCAGGTTTTGGATTCCATCTACCCCTCTTTTGGTCATTTCTTTTTGATATACTTGTGGATTTCCATACTCAACAGTAATGGATTTAACTCCTTTCTGTATGGCAAAGGCCCTCATTGTAAGTCCAGAGGCAGAACCAAAACTAGCCTTGCCCTTGTTGGAAACGATAATATCTGGTGATATTGCACGGAGCATACCTGCCAAGGTATCGTTTTGCATATCTCCCCTGCCATACAAACTATTTGTTCTGCCAAAACTAGCGGTGTGTAAATCTACATGATAATCTAAAAAAGGAATTATTTTATGGCCAATTTGGTATGCCATTTGCTCAGACCTGTTGCCATTGGCCTGTCCTGGGAAAACGCGGTTCAAATCTACTCCATCAATGAATTCCCGCTGGTTATTGGCTATAGACAAAGGATTCAGTCCAGGAATCGCGATTACGGTTCCTTGAAGGTTCTGCGGTTCTAATTTCTCGAAAAGTTGATGTATTATGTCTATTCCGTTCAATTCATTGCCGTGGATAGCAGCAGTAAGACCTAAAACTGGTCCTTCTGAAATTCCCTTGATAACCACAACAGGAATTTTTATAGGGTTTGAAAGATGGTCTTCGCCAAGGCTTAGCCAGAAACTATGTTTTTTTCCATTGCTTAAACCCGCTAAGTTCAATTGCTCTACTATCGGAACATTCGTCTCTTGTGAAAAAAGGGTTGCAGCAATAAACAGCGGTATTAATGGGAGTAAAAGATGCTTCATGGCGAATACGTCGGTTCGCTAAATATAATCTTTATTTCTTTCCGCCAACCACGACAACAATTTCTCCTTTAGCAGGTTTATCCGTAAAGTGTTTTAGCACTTCTTCAGCAGTACCTCGAACCGTTTCTTCGTAGAGTTTAGTTAATTCGCGAGAGACAGATACCTGACGGTCAGCTCCAAAATATTCAACAAAATGGGCTAAAGTTTTGAGTAACTTATGTGGAGATTCGTAAAAAATAATTGTTCTTGATTCTTCTGCTAAAAGTTTTAAACGCGTTTGTCTTCCCTTTTTTACGGCTAAGAAACCTTCAAAAACAAATTTGTCATTTGGTAATCCGCTATTTACCAAAGCTGGAACAAAAGCTGTTGCTCCTGGCAAACACTCCACTTCTATGTTTTGTTCCAAGCAAGCTCTAGTCAATAAAAATCCTGGGTCTGATATTGCAGGAGTTCCCGCGTCGGAAATTAGCGCTATATTGTCTCCGTTTTGCAACCGTTTTATAATACCCTCAACCGATCTATGTTCGTTATGCATATGATGACTATACATTTGAGTTCCAATCTCAAAATGCTGTAATAGTTTACCACTGGTACGGGTATCCTCTGCAAGAATTAAATCTACCTCCTTTAATATTCGAATGGCCCTAAGGGTCATGTCCTCTAAATTTCCGATCGGTGTTGGCACCAAATACAATTTTCCCATATTATTGATTCTCTATAAAAATAGTATCCTTAAATCGGCATATAAAACTATAAAACCCAACATACGAGCCGGGTTTATATCTCAATTTTATAAGTCATTACTTAAGCAAACCTTCGCGCTATCAATTCCATAAATCGGAGTTCAAACTCTTCTTTACCCTCCCAATTTTTATAATCGGGCTTTACCATATTGGTGATAAAAGCAACAGAACGTTCCTCTGTATCTATCGTGCTTAATTGTGATAACACACGATTATAATCCTCAGTGCTATCATTAAATAAATGCTTAACAAAAGCCAATCTGTTATTCAAATCTACCTTGAGTTCCTTGTTGGAGAGTCGGTCGTTTAACGATTTTGGGACCGCTACCTTTTTTTTATCCGTGGGCATGAATATTTCCATATCGTTCTTCATTAAGTCTGGTTGCCCCATAAATTCGTTCAAAACGACATCCAAACCTTCGGAACTGGGCATCTCAGAAACCATATCCTTTATAGTATCCATGCCAGGAATAATAATATCCTCTTGGTGTGGGTTACTTTCTGGAACCGATGAATTGGCACTTAATACCGCATTGGCCATTTGTTCAAATTTCTCGGCAATAATGTTTTTAGAGACATCCACTTGGATGTCGTTCAACTCCTCTTCTATAAATTTGAGTACCGCCAGTTTTTCATACAAACCTTTAGCTGCTTCGTATAACGCGGAAATATCGTTCATGTCCCTGGACGTAATTATGTCGGTAGACATTCTAATCAACTCTTCTTTTAACTTCTGTTTCATCTGCTACTTTTTCTTTCTATCCAAATTATAATGGGGAACATTAATATACCGTTTTGAGTGGTCATTTTTATATAATATCAACAGCCATTATGGAAATAATAAAGCTGCTGCTTACGATATCTTTTTTTAATAACTTTATCTTTAATGTAAACAAGAAAGGAAAAACCCCTTATTTTTGTATAAAATTACAAAATGTTTCTCGAAAATACTGTTAACCACAAAGAACAGTTCGGCTGGATAGAAGTAATTGCTGGATCTATGTTTTCTGGTAAGACCGAGGAGCTTATTCGCCGTCTAAAGCGTGCCCAGTTTGCAAAGTTAAAGACTGAAATCTTTAAACCTATGGTAGATACCCGTTATAACGACGAGATGGTGGTATCCCACGATGACAATGAAATAAGATCCACACCCGTACCCGCAGCTGCAAATATTCGAATTTTAGCAGATACATGTGATGTAATTGGAATTGACGAGGCGCAATTTTTCGATGATGAAATCGTAACTGTTTGCAATGATTTGGCCAATAAAGGCGTACGTGTTATTGTTGCAGGTTTGGATATGGATTTTAAAGGAAACCCTTTTGGTCCCATGCCTGCACTAATGGCAACCGCAGAATATGTTACCAAGGTACATGCCATCTGCACCCGAACCGGTAATTTAGCCAACTACAGCTTTAGAAAATCCAATAACGATACATTGGTTATGCTTGGGGAAACGGAAGAATACGAACCGCTGAGCAGAGGTGCATTTTATAAAGCAATGTTAAAAGAACGTGTTAAAGCGATAGACGTAAAATCCGAAGAAATAAATACGAAAGATTCCAATGGCTAAGGCAAGAGAAACGGTCCTTGAACTGGACCTTAAGGCCTTGGCCTACAATTATCATTATCTGCGCGCTAAACTCCTACCAGAAACTAAATTCCTGTCCGTTATAAAAGCTTTTGCCTACGGAAGCGACACTCAGGTTATTGCAAAAAAACTTGAAGAGCTAGGGACTGATTACTTTGCGGTCGCCTATACAAACGAAGGGGTAGTCTTGCGGGATGCGGGCATTACAAAGCCTATTCTAGTGCTACACCCCCAAGAAGTGAGTTTCGATAGTATTATAGAACGGTGTCTAGAACCAAGTATTTACTCTAAGAATATTTTAAACGAGTTTTTAAAGACCGCTAAAAAGCATGGCCAAAACAACTATCCGGTGCATCTTAAGTTTAACACTGGACTTAATAGACTTGGCTTTCGAGAAGAAGATATAGAACATATAGCGGCCATTCTCCATACTAATAATGAGATTAAGGCTATCTCGGTATTTTCGCATTTGGCAGCCTCCGAAGACCATTCGGAAAAGGAGTTTACCGAAGAACAGATTAGACTTTTCCATACCATCGCCGAACAACTGGATGTTTTATTACCATATCGCCCTTTTCGACATTTATTGAATACGTCTGGAATACTAAATTATACGAATGCCCAGTATGATATGGTACGGAGCGGCATTGCCCTTTATGGCTATGGAAACGAAGCCAAAATAGATCGAGAATTAAAGCCTGTAGCACGTCTAAAAACCATTATATCGCAAATTCACCATCTAAAACCAAACGAAAGTGTCGGTTACAATAGAGGCTTTACCGCTAGCAGCTCTAAGGTTACCGCAACGCTCCCTTTGGGTCATGCAGATGGTATTGGGAGACACTATGGAAACGGTAAGACTTTTGTAAGTGTCCATGGAAAAAAAGCCCCTATTATTGGTAACGTATGTATGGATATGATTATGATAGATATTACGGATATCGAGTGTAACGAAGGTGATGAAGTTATTGTTTTTGGCCCTGAGTTATCTGCTCAAGAATTTGCGGAAACTGCCAATACTATCTCCTATGAGCTGTTAACAGGTATTTCACAAAGGGTTAAACGTCGCATTCTTTCTTGACTACTAAATTAACATTATATTAAGACGTTTTTTTATTATTACATTGCGATACTTAATATCATCCATTATTAAAAACACTAAATCATGTTAAAAGAATTCAAAAATTTTATAATGACAGGTAATGTCATTGACCTTGCTGTTGCTGTAATCCTTGCAGGTGCTGTAGGATTGGTAGTTAAAGGTTTTGTCGCCGATATTATGATGCCTATCATTGGTCACTTTGCAGGCGGGATAAACTTTGCCGATATGAAAGTGATATTAGACGAGGCCGTTGTAACAGCAGATGGAACAATTTCACAGCCTGAGAATGCAATTATGTACGGTAATTGGGTGAATGCAATTATTAATTTAATTATAGTTGGGTTTGTATTATTCCTAATCGTTAAGGCCTATAACAAAACAAAGACACCTATAGAAGCCGCTCCAGCTGCACCATCAGGCCCTACTACAGAAGAATTACTTACTGAAATTAGGGATTCCTTGAAAAAATAAATTAGATGAATATTTCCTGAAATCATTCAGGACATACCGCTGCACGTGCAGTTTAACCTTAAAACCGTCAATAGTTGTTTCGCTAACACTATTGGCGGTTCTTTTTTTAATATAATATCCTTTGGTTCAACCTAAAGGGGTTGTCGACTATTCCTCTTTTTAAATCGTTTTTCGCATTCCTTAAAATCAACATTAAAGGAATATTTATAACAAATTGTTATATTTTTAATATTCTTGATTTGGTTTAATGCTTCTCCCATAGGAATGACCTATTTTTGTTACTCAAAGCTAAGTTGAAACAAATGAAAGTAGCAGTAGTTGGTGCCACAGGAATGGTAGGCGAGGTAATGCTGAAAGTTTTGGCGGAACGTAATTTTCCCATCACTGAATTATTACTGGTCGCCTCGGAACGGTCTATAGGTAAAACCTTATCTTATAATAATACGGAACATATGATTATAGGTTTAGCAGATGCGGTAGCGCAAAAACCACAAATTGCTATATTTTCTGCTGGTGGGGACACGTCTTTGGAATGGGCTCCAAAATTTGCTGAAGTAGGTACAACGGTAATTGACAATTCATCAGCCTGGCGCATGGACCCTGACAAAAAACTTATAGTCCCAGAAATCAACGCGCATGAATTGACAACTTCGGACAAAATCATAGCAAATCCGAATTGTTCCACCATACAATTGGTTATGGCTTTGGCTCCTTTACATAAAAAATATAAGATGAAACGGGTGGTGGTCTCTACTTACCAATCCGTATCGGGTACCGGTGTAAAAGCAGTGAAACAATTGGAGAACGAAATAGCAGGTATTAAAGGGGAAATGGCCTATCCTTACCCAATCGGAAGAAACGCCTTGCCTCATTGTGATGTTTTTATGGAAAACGGATATACCAAAGAAGAAATGAAACTAGCATGTGAGCCTCAAAAAATACTAAATGACCGTTCTTTTTCTATTTCTGCCACAGCAGTGCGTATTCCTACAGCTGGCGGGCATTCAGAATCGGTGAACGTAGAATTTATAAACGATTTTGAGCTTAATGAAGTTCGCCATATCTTAAATGATACTCCAGGCGTAACGGTTCAAGACAATCCGGACACAAATACATACCCTATGCCGTTTTATGCACACAATAAAGATGAGGTTTTCGTTGGGCGTATACGCAGAGACGAAACCCAACGCAACACCTTGAATATGTGGATTGTTGCCGATAACCTAAGAAAGGGAGCAGCGACAAACGCTGTTCAGATTGCGGAATATTTAGTGGACCATAAACTAGTATAAGTTAAAGCTAGTAAGAATGTTAAAACCTTTAAAACAGGACCGTTTTGAAGGTTTTTTTATGGTAATTTTATACAGATTAATATCTATTTACCATAAAAAAACCGATACTAAGTCTAGTAGCGCTAATTGTACTTGCAGCTTGTAAAACTGAAACTAAAAGAGAACCTATCCCCGTGAACTATCCCACTACCGCAAAAGTTGATACTATTGACACCTATTTCGGAACCGATATACCAGACCCGTATCGCTGGTTAGAAGACGACCGAAGCCCCGAAACAGAGGCTTGGGTAAGTAAACAAAACAAAACTACTTTTGACTACTTGGAGAACATTCCTTTTAGAAACGACCTTAAAAATCGTTTGGAGAAACTATGGAATTATGAGAAATTAGGTTCTCCGTTTAAGGAAGGTGATTACACTTATTTTTCTAAGAACAATGGTCTACAAAACCAATATGTAGTTTACAGAAAGAAGGGCGATGCAGAAGCCGAGGTCTTCCTAAATCCAAATACTTTTTCCGAGGATGGCACTACCTCCTTGGCCGGGCTCAGCTTCACCAAAGATGGTTCCCTAGCCGCTTACTTAATTTCGGAAGGCGGAAGCGATTGGCGCAAGGCGATGATTATAGATACTGACTCTCGTGAAATTATCGAAGATACCTTGGTAGATATCAAATTCAGTGGCCTTTCTTGGAAAGGAAACGACGGTTTCTACTATTCTAGCTACGACAAACCTGAAGGAAGTGAACTTTCTGCTAAAACGGACCAGCACAGAATATATTACCATAAGCTGGGCACTGCACAGAAAGACGATGCCCTAATTTATGGTGGCACTCCCCTCGAAAAGAACAGATATATAAGGGCAAGCGTATCGGAAGACAATCGCTACCTTGCTATTTCTGCCTCTGTTTCTACCTCTGGAAACAAGTTGTTTATTCGTGATTTGGAAGATCCTAACGGATTGTTGGTTCCCATCGTGGAGGATACTGAATCTGATGTTTCCATTATCGAAAATGTTGGTTCCAAATTATATATTGTGACCAACAGAGATGCCCCTAACCAAAAAATAGTAACCGTAGATGCAAATAATCCCAGTCATGAAAATTGGGTAGACTTTATTCCCGAAACAGAAAACGTATTAAGTCCTAATACCGGTGGTGGTTACTTTTTTACAGAATACATGGTAGATGCTATATCTAAAGTATTCCAATATGATTACGATGGAAAATTGGTGCGCGAAGTGCAATTACCTGGTTTAGGAAGTGCAAGTGGTTTTGGAGGCAAAAAAGAGGATAAAGAATTTTATTACTCTTTTACTAATTATAATACCCCAGGCTCTTCCTATAAATATAATGTAGAAACCGGAACCTCAGAACAGTATTGGAAGCCTGAAATCGATTTCAATCCAGCCGATTATGAATCTACGCAGGTGTTCTATGCTTCTAAGGACGGTACTAAAGTTCCGATGATCATTACGCACAAAAAAGGCTTAAAGCTCAATGGTAAAAACCCGACTATTCTATACGGTTACGGTGGATTTAATGTCAGCCTTACCCCTTCCTTTAGTATCGTTAATGCCGTTTGGATGGAGCAAGGTGGTGTGTACGCAGTTCCAAATCTTAGAGGTGGCGGCGAATATGGGAAAGAATGGCATGATGCCGGTATTAAAAGCAAAAAGCAAAATGTTTTCGATGATTTTATTGCTGCTGCAGAATATCTTATCGACAAGAAGTACACTTCTAAGGAATATTTAGCCATTCGTGGTGGTTCCAATGGGGGATTACTGGTTGGCGCCACAATGACACAAAGACCAGACTTAATACAAGTAGCCTTGCCAGCGGTTGGTGTTTTGGATATGTTACGCTATCACACATTCACGGCAGGGGCAGGTTGGGCATACGATTATGGAACTTCTGAGGATAATGCCGAAATGTTCAACTATATTAAAGGATATTCCCCTGTTCACAATGTAAAAGCAGGCACTTCCTACCCCGCGACATTCGTTACTACTGGTGATCATGACGATCGTGTAGTTCCTGCCCATAGCTTTAAGTTTGTAGCGGAATTACAGGAAAAACAGGCCGGAGACAAGCCTACCTTAATACGTATTGAAACCAATGCGGGCCATGGAGCAGGGACACCGATTAGCAAGACGATTGAGCAATATGCAGATATTTATGGTTTTACGCTATACAATATGGGGTATAATGAATTGCCGAATCAATTGGTTTTAAAGGAATTCAAGGAATAACACTACATATCAATAAATTATATAAAAATCCGTTCTTGTTTAGGGCAAATTTTTTATATACTGTATCCAAATTACGACTATGCTTAAAGTGGAACATGTTTCTTATGCCTATGATAAAGGCCTTGTCTTGGAAAATATTAACCTTACCGTACTGCAAGGGGAACATATAGCCCTGATAGGGGAAAGCGGCTGTGGAAAAAGCACTTTGCTAAAAATTATTTACGGACTACTAGACTTAGAACAGGGTACTGTTTTCTGGAAAGATGAAGCTGTTCTGGGACCTGCGTATCATTTGGTTCCCGGAGCGCCGTTCATGAAATATTTATCCCAAGATTTTGATTTGATGCCTTTTATAACCGTCAGAGAAAATATAGCTCAGTATCTCTCTGTTTTTTATCCCGAAGAACTACAGGCACGGACACAGGAGCTGCTTGAAATGATAGAGCTAACTGACTTTGCCAACAAAAAAGTAAAGACACTAAGTGGCGGACAACAACAGCGTGTGGCCTTGGCTAGGGTATTGGCACAGAAGCCAGAAGTATTACTCTTGGATGAACCATTTGGGCATATCGACAACTTTCTTAAAAATAGTCTTCGTAGAAACATCTTTAAATACGCCAAGGACAATAAGATTACCTGTATCGTGGCTACCCATGACCATAACGATGTACTTCCATTTATGGATCGAATGATAGTACTACGAGATACCGTTAAAACTACGGAAGGACATCCTATGGAACTCTATACCAATCCTGGAAATCTGTATATAGCGTCATTGTTTGGCGAGGCGAATAGCATCCCCATGTCCCAATTGAAATCCTATGCCCATTCGGACCAGACGATTATCGTGTATGCACATGAACTCAAGGTTTCAAATTCCTCAGGATTACCAATTACGGTAAAAGAAAATTATCCAATGGGAAGTTACTACCTAACCAGAGGAGCACTATCCGATGGATACTTAGTGCTTTTTCATCACCCAACAGCGCTGGAGTTTGGTAAAAACGTATACCTCAACATATCCTTAGAAACCATTAACCAAAGAATAGGGTAACTAATGCCCTACAATGGTATCTTCTTTGCTGATTTTAGAAGCGGTTCATTAAAAATATTAGCCTTTACACAATACGTAACTACTTGTATCGTGCAGGGGTTCTAATTTGAATTCTATACCATGAAAAAACGCAATTAGTACTAACCTTGATTGTATTTACGCCACTAATATTACCGCTATTCATAGGCTAGTCACATAACCCATTATATTTACTTTCGTTATTTTTACTCAAATTAGTGTTTTGAATCGTGAGGCTATTTTATCGGAATTTCAGTTTAAGGCTATTCGTAGCAGCGGACCTGGCGGTCAACATGCAAATAAGGTATCTTCCAAGGTAGAGGTGACTTTTGATATTATTGCATCCAAAGGGCTTACGGAAAGAGAAAAAAGCCGACTTCTTTTAAAACTCAAGTCGAAAATATCGAAAAACAGTTGGCTTCTATTGCAGTGTGATGAATCAAGAAGTCAGCATACCAACAAATCCATAATTATTAAGCGTTTGCTCAAGAAAATTGAACAAGCACTCGTTATCCCTAAAAAAAGGAGACCCTCTAAACCGTCTAGGTCCTCCGTAGAAAAAAGGTTGAAGTCTAAAAAGAAAGACGCACTTAAGAAGGTGAATCGAAGCAAACCCAGTTTGGAGTAAAGTATTGAATTTAACCCCTACTGCGGAGGCACTTCGTAGAAGAACTGTGCTTTTTTAATTTGCCTGTTCGCTACTTCGTACACATATAATTCGTCCATTTGTACGCGCCCTCCATGCTTAAAAGTCACATCACTTGTCATAGGAAGTACAAAATGATTTCCGGCCACCACAGGGTCCCACACATTAGCACCGTGCATTTCTTGAATATTGCTTTGCCACTAGTTAAAACCTTCTAAAATATTCGATTTACCCTTGGTAATCTGTTCCCCGCCTACCCAGCCATCCAATTCCATACTTACTACATCATCGGCGTATATATCGTAAGCTTCTGGAGACCTACCTTCCTTACAAAGTCCCACTAATTTTTGAGCTACTTCTTCTGTTGTTATGTATTGTTTAGGCAGTTAAAAGATACAAAAAACAGCTATCGAACCTAAGTTAAACACATGATAATCAGGTAATTATACTAATTTTATTTTCTTTGGATTGAAAAGTAAAACTATCACCTATCTGCTTACCCATCACTAATTTTCCAATTGGGGTAGCTGGAGAAATACAAAACACCCTCTGATTTTCATAGGTACATTCTCCTGCGGAGATTGCTATAAAATACGTCCTTGTAGTGGTCTTTACTATGGTGCCTAAGCCAACACTAGTAGAAGTCGTATTTGCGGGTACTTTATGTAATAAGGCTTGCATTTTTTCCGCATCGGCAAGTTGGGTGCCTAGCTTTTCCCGTTCCAATTGTAGCATGGCTCTACCCGTTTCATGCTTGTCACCCGCGCTACTTTTGGTTTCGGAAGTGAGAGCGTCAGAAATTTCTTTGGCTTGGCTGTTTAAACGACCTAGCCGCTCAGCTACAAATGTCTTACAATGTTTAAAGGCAGCTTCTTTAAGCGCAAGAAGGTGGTCGTTATTCCTCAAGATGATAAAGATCGGCCATTTTGTAGATTAGGAAGTTGACTATTTGATCGTTGGTTTCTCCCTGTTTTTTCATATTAGAAACCGCATCTCGGTTTTCAGCTTTAAAATAATCCAAATCGCCAGATTTATTCTCGCTAAAAATATTCCAGGATTTGAGTCCACCCAGCATCGCTTTATGCGCCTTGTACTTTTTGGAAACCATTTCCTTTCTCCTTTTAAACTGCTTATCTAAACCTGATACAGTACTTTTCTCCTGCTCTTCTAGCATCATGAACTCAGAAGATATACGTACATCTGCCTTTTCTGCCTCTGTAATTATCTTAAAGTAAGCCCTTGAAACCAAGGACTGATAGTCTTTTTCAAATAACCTATTCCCCTTAATAGCAAGCGGTTCGTCCACGACTACCATTTCATTATCCGCACTAACATACAGTTCCTGTTTCTGAGCTTGCTTTTCCAAGGATTTCTGCCACGCCTCGGATTTTACCATTTCCCTCCAAATCTTATTGTATTCTCGCTGATAGGAGGTTTGAGTAACTGAGCACCCAAGAACAGCGGACAACAATAAACCTAATAAGGCATATGCCCTATACTTTTCAATACCTTTTTTCATATAGTGTTCAGCTATGTGTATACCATCTTGTAGCGAACTACAATTGCAAAGTTAAGTGTGCACTAAATTGTCTGAGGTGAAGATTTTGTGGGGACTCCAATATAAAAAGAATATTTGACCGTATGCAATTCTATTAGACTATTTTCAAAAAATTAACGTGTCGCCTATTCAAAAGTAACTGCCAACTGCCTTCCTACAGAGGTTCCAATAGCAATCCCCATACCTCCCAAGCGAACACCACAAGCCACATTATTGGACAATAGTTTAACTATAGGCTTCTTTTGCTTGCCTACACCCATGACTCCACTCCATGCATAATCTATTTCAAAAGAAGTATCTGATAAAATAACCTCTTTTAGCAAATCGGCTAGTTTGTTCTGAACTAGTTTGGTAGTCCCAAACTCGGTAGTTTCCTCCGTTTCAAAATCTAGATTTCGTCCGCCACCCAACAAAATTCGATTATCGATATTCCTAAAATAATAATATCCTTCCTGCACATGGAAGGTGCCTTTAATAGCAAGGTTCTTAATCGGTTTCGTAATGATTACCTGTGCCCTTGCGGGCTTTACTTTTTCCCTTATAAGGTTACTCGAAAATCCATTAACGGCGATACATAGCTTTTTGGAAGAAAACGAAAAGGCATTGGTTTCTATGGCTACAGCATCTGGATTATCTTGAAAGGATTTTACCGTAACTCCGTTTAAAATCGTAATTCCTTCAGATTGTACCTTTTTCAAAAGGCCTTGCATCATTTTTCCGGTATCTATTTGCCCTTCAAAACCATGAGAGATATAGTTTTGGGTAATACCCTTGAACTTAAAACTATTCTGTGAAAGCTTAAAAGCATCGGCACCAAAAACAGGATGTAATAGTTCGTTCGCGATGCCGAGCTCTGAAATACATTTCTCATACAAGGCTTTATCGGCGTTCAAAAAAAGCTCGTGACCTCCATGCAACTGTAAATCTAATACAGAGTCTCCCAAAATTTCTCGTAAAGCGTTTATACCATCCCATCGGCTTTGAACCAATTTCAGCACTTCTTCCTGTGAATGGGTTTTTAAATCGGATAGTATTTCAGAAATGCTTCCAAAGCAAGCGAAACCAGCATTTTTGGTGCTGGCGCCTTGAGGCGTAAGCCCTTTTTCTAATACTACTATTTTAGCCTTAGGATGCTTTTTTTTCAGTTGCAGGGCGCAATTAAGCCCCACAATACCGCTACCAACTACCGTAAAATCGATGTTGGAAAGCCAAGTTTTATATTCCCAGTAGCTTAAATTCATAGGTAATGGTATAGATTCTATTTGATTTAAGGATGGTAGAAGTAACCTTATATAGCCTTTTCGACGCTCTGCGAGAGTTCCCGTTCAAAACCAAACTTTTTCCTTTGCTCGGTTAGAACATAAAAAACCTCCGACTATAAAGCCGGAGGTTTTTATTATTCCTTAGGTTCTGGATCCATCACAAAATCATTCATGAAGGCTGTGGTGTAATTTCCAGCCAGATAATCTGGATGGTCCATCAGTTGCCTGTGGAAAGGTATCGTAGTTTTTATTCCCTCGATTACAAACTCATCCAAAGCACGTTTCATCTTGTTGATGGCCTCTTCCCGCGTCTGCGCAGTAGTAATTAACTTAGCAATCATGGAATCATAGTTTGGCGGAATGCTATACCCGCTATACACATGAGTGTCCATACGTATTCCATGGCCACCAGGGGTATGCAAGGTGGTTATCCTTCCCGGCGAAGGTCTAAAGTTATTATACGGGTCCTCAGCGTTGATTCTACATTCAATTGAATGTAGCTTGGGATAGTAGTTCTTGCCCGAAATTGGCACTCCTGCTGCCACTAAAATCTGCTCCCTAATCAAGTCATAATCTATAACCTGTTCGGTGATAGGGTGTTCTACCTGAATACGAGTATTCATTTCCATAAAATAGAACTTCCGGTGCTTGTCTACCAAAAACTCTACGGTACCTGCACCTTCGTATTGTATAAATTCTGCAGCTTTTACAGCGGCATCTCCCATGGCTTCTCGAAGCTTATCCGTCATAAAAGGCGAAGGCGTTTCCTCGGTTAATTTTTGATGCCTTCTTTGTATTGAACAATCCCGCTCAGATAAGTGACAGGCTTTTCCATATTGGTCGCCCACGACTTGAATCTCTATATGCCTTGGCTCTTCGATAAGCTTTTCCATATACATGCCTCCGTTTCCGAAAGCCGCAGTTGCTTCCTGCACCGCACTTTCAAAAAGCTCTCGCATCTCCTCTTCCTTCCAAACAGCACGCATTCCTTTTCCACCGCCACCCGCGGTAGCTTTTATCATAACGGGGTAGCCCATCTTCTTGGCTATTTTTATAGCATCCGCGACATCTTTCAACAAACCTTCGGAGCCAGGAACACAAGGAACGCCAGCTTCTTTCATTGTTGTTTTAGCTGTAGCTTTATCTCCCATACGATCTATCTGATCGCCAGAAGCGCCAATGAATTTAATCTCGTGCTCAGCGCATATTCTTGAGAACTTGGAGTTTTCGGATAAGAATCCATATCCTGGATGTATGGCGTCTGCATTGGTAATCTCAGCAGCGGCTATAATATTAGGTATTTTAAGGTACGATTCGCTACTTGCTGCGGGGCCAATACAAACGGCCTCATCTGCAAAACGTACATGGAGGCTTTCTTCATCTGCCTTGGAGTATACCGCAACGGTCTTGATGCCCATTTCCTTGCAGGTTCGTATAACACGTAGCGCAATTTCTCCTCTATTAGCTATAAGTATTTTTTTGAACATAGTATTTTAGTTTAAGAGTTTATGGTTTCGTCGTTCATTGGTTTGAAGGCCTTAGCGCTCAACCATCAACTGTAAAACTTCTAAACTTAAAATTATGATGGGTCTACCAAGAATAAAGGCTGGTCAAATTCTACTGGCGAAGAATCATCTACCAATACCTTAACAATTTTCCCGGAAACTTCAGATTCTATATCGTTAAATAATTTCATAGCTTCGATTACACATAACACATCGCCAGTTGAAATCATATCGCCTACCTCAACAAACAAAGGTTTATCTGGTGCCGATTTTCTATAAAATGTTCCAATAATAGGAGACTTAATCGTAATATATTTAGCACCTTCATCAGCATCGGTTTCACTAGCAGGAACAGCAGTTAAAGCCGGTGTTTCTAATGGAACAGTTCCATGCATGATGGGTGCTTGTGCCATAGGCATTGACTGCACGTAAGTGGGCTCGTTAGAACTAAGACTTCCGGTACGTATGGTTATCTTAATATCATCTGTTTCTAGTTTTACTTCACTTGCGCCAGATTTGGCTACGAACTTAATCAGGCTTTGTATTTCTTTAATATCCATAGTGTAAAATATGTTTAGATGGTCGTTTAATATATTAATAAGCCCATTTTAAATAAATAGAGCCCCATGTAAATCCGCCGCCAAAAGCAGCAAATACAAGATTATCTCCTTTTTTTAGTTGCTTCTCGTAATCATACAACAGTAAAGGTAAGGTTCCAGATGTAGTGTTCCCGTAACGCTGAATGTTCATCATTACTTTGGAGTGGTCCACGCCCATTCTGTTTGCCGTAGCATCTATAATTCGCTTATTGGCTTGGTGTGGCACCAACCAAGTCACATCAGAACTGGTCAGATTGTTTTGATCCATGATGCGTTCTGCAACCTCTGCCATATTGGAAACAGCAAATTTAAATACCGTTTTACCCTCCTGAAATATATAGTGCTTTTTATTCTTTACGGATTCAACTGTAGCGGGCATAATAGAGCCCCCACCTTCCATACCCAAAAACTGCCTTCCTGAGCCGTCTGCGCGTAAATATTCGTCCTGTAAACCTAATCCTTCTGTATTCGGCTCGAAAAGTACAGCGCCAGCACCATCACCAAAAATGATACAAGTGGTGCGGTCTGTATAATCTAATATCGAGGACATTTTATCCGCCCCAATCAACAATACTTTTTTATAGCGACCACTTTCTATGTAGGATGCTACGGTTGACATTCCAAAAAGGAAACTAGAACAAGCAGCCAACAAATCATAAGCGAAGGCGTTTTTAGCGCCAATTTCAGATGCTACAAAGGCCGCAGTAGATGCCACCATACTATCTGGTGTGGCGGTTGCTACAATGATTAAGTCTATTTCTGCCGGGTCAACATTCCTTTTTTCGATAAGGTCATTGGCCGCTTTAATAGCCAAATAAGAAGTGCCTTCTCCCTCTTCCTTTTTTAGGACTCTTCTTTCCTTTATTCCTGTTCTGCTGGTAATCCACTCATCATTGGTGTCTACCATGCCCTCAAGCATTTTATTGGTGAGGACAAATTGGGGAACATATCCACCCACAGCGGTAATAGCTGCTGTTATTTTGGTCATATTTTAATTGCTTTTGTATAAAAAATGTTCAAAAACACGTCAAAAGTTGTGAAAATTAAGGATTTTCGGTGACTTTTGACATATAACACGTCGGTTTTTAAAAAAAATACTGTAGGTGAAAATAAGATTAGGGAAATGTGCGCACTATAATCTTTGACCTTTCGCAATACTATAAAACGAAAAAAAACTCCCTACCTTCATTAAAGGTGGGAGTTATCCGTTTTGTAGCAAGCATTTTACGCTTCTACCTCTTCTGTTTTGTCAACTAGAACTTGACCTCTATAGTAGAGCTTACCTTCGTGCCAGTGCGCTCTGTGGTATAGATGCATTTCTCCTGTTGTGGAGTCGGTAGCCAAAGTTGGGGCAACCGCTTTGTAATGAGTTCTTCTCTTATCTCTCCTAGTTCTGGAAATTTTTCTTTTAGGATGTGCCATTATAAACCTTTATTTATCCGTTAATAGTTTTTTCAATTCGTCCCACCGTGGGTCGTTTTCTGATGTATTCTCTTCTTTTTCCTTTGGTTGAAGCTCTTCCAGCTTCTCCAATACTTCCGATTTTAAAGTACCGTCCTCAATACCTGGATGTACTCTTTTTTGAGGCACTGCCAATACCGCCATTTCATAAATAAACTGCACAACATTCAACTCGTGCTCACCGTGGGGCAGGATAACGATTTCACCGTCCTCATCGTTATATTCATCTCCAAATTTAGCGATTATCCTCAACTCTGAAGCTATAGGTTGGTCGTAAGGCTCACTTGTAATGTCACAGTTTACATTTACGGTTCCAGAAGCCTCAAAATCAAGCTCCATCATCGTAGATGTCTTATTTAAAAGCACCCCTACATTGATTTTGCAATCATTAAAATCATCGTATTCAAAAGATTCAAAGAACGTATTATCAATTTCAAAATTAAAGTTGTGCTTTCCTTGTTTCAATCCAGAGAAAGGAATGATATACTCCTTTTGCTTCATTGTGTACAACTTAAATTATAAATATTTGCCTTAAAAGGCGGGTGCAAAGATACTATTATTTTGACAAATGCCAATAGTTATCAACTATTTATCTTTATAACTTTTCACCTAAAAAACTACACTGTTAGCGATTCATTCGCTGCTTTTTTAGCACATTTTCTGTAAGCCCACGATACTCCATTCTACTCTTAAAAATATGTATGCCGGTAAATACTGCTTCTTTAAAGGAACTAGGATCCGCTCTACCCTGACCTGCTATTTCATAAGCCGTGCCATGGTCTGGGGAGGTTCTTACCTTATCCAAACCAGCCGTAAAATTAACGCCTTTGCCAAAAGACAAGGTCTTAAAAGGAATTAAACCTTGGTCATGGTATGCTGCTAAAATCGCGTCAAATTTCTTATACCCATCCGACCCAAAAAAACTATCTGCAGAATAGGGTCCATATACTAAATGACCATTGTTGGCCATTTCCTTAATGACCGGCTTCAAAACTTCGTCATCCTCTTTTCCAATTACACCATTATCACCACTATGTGGGTTTATACCCAAAAGCGCAATCCTAGGTCTGCGGATACCAAAATCCATCTTTAATGATTTTTCGATGGTATTTACCTTATCACGAATAAGTCTTGGGATAATCGCAGCGGCTACATCTTTCACCGCAACATGATCCGTAAGCAGCCCAACTTTTAGGTCGTCGGTTACCATAAACATAAGACTGTCACCCTCTAACTCCTGCGCCAAATAATCAGTATGGCCAGGAAACTTAAATTCTTCGGACTGAATATTATTCTTATTAATGGGTGCCGTAACTAGCACATCTATCATCCCTTCTTTTAATGCCGAAACAGCGGCTTTTAATGATTGTATCGCAAAGCGGCCCGCTTCCTCGGTTGCCTCCCCAAACTGAATATTAGGGATTTCTTTCCAAACGTTCACAATATTTACTTTGCCATCTATAGCTTTTGAAGCGTCGGGGACACCGTTAAATAAAATATTCATGTCCAAAACCTTCATTTGATGGGAAATGGTCTTGTTCGATGCAAAAAATATCGGGGTGCAAAAATCTAACATTCTACTATCTTCAAATGTTTTTAGCGCAACCTCACAGCCAATCCCATTCAAATCCCCTATGGATATCCCCAACCTAATTTTCCTATTTTCCTCCATGATAATCTTTACCTTTACAATCCAAAATCAGTTCACAAAACTACTTAATAAAAACGATACATGTTTACAGGTATAATTGAAACCTTAGGAGAAGTTGCTGGTTTGGATTCCAGCGCCAGCAATCTTAACATTACTATACATTCTAGCCTTGCTTCAGAATTAAAAATTGACCAAAGCGTAGCCCATAATGGCGTTTGTTTGACTGTTGTATCGTTAAAAGATGACACCTACACCGTTACTGCCATCGCCGAAACCCTTCAAAAGACCAATCTTACCGAGTTGCGAGTTGGCAATAAAGTGAATTTGGAACGTGCCATGATTTTAGGCTCCAGATTGGATGGCCATATTGTGCAGGGTCATGTAGACCAAACTGGGGTTTGCACCCAAGTAGAAGAAAAAGATGGGAGCTGGTTTTTTTCCTTTGAATATGATGCCTCAAAAGGAAATCCTACCATAGAAAAAGGCTCTATAACGATTGATGGCACTAGTCTTACCGTGGTGAATTCTGGAGCCAACACCTTTCAGGTGGCCATTATACCCTATACATATGAAAATACTAGATTCAATTCCTATAAAAAAGGAACTACCGTAAATCTAGAGTTTGATGTAATCGGGAAGTATGTAGCGAAGCTGATGGACGTTAGACGTTAGACGTTAGACGTTAGACGTTAGACGTTAGACAAAAATAAATTTATCGAGTACAACAAAGCTTTAAGGGGCTAATAAGGTGAGCTACTCCTCGCAGAAACCGATTAAAGAACCAATCCAAGTTTCTTCCGTATTATACGAAACATTAATAAATTCGCCTCTGCTCATACACCCCAAGATTTATTGCCGGTTTTTGACGATTGTTATTCTCTCCCTAGATATAAAGGATGCGTATTTCGCCTTTGGGGTTTTTTTCGATTTCGTTTTTATGACCGAGGCATAGGTTACTTTCTCTTGAAGGATACCATTTTCCTTGTCCGTAATACCGGCTATTTTTTCTTTGGTTGGGTATAAATCGATTCCCAAGCCTACAAAGGAAAATCGGAGCTTTAACACATAGTTTTCTAGATTGATATCCTATGGAAAAACATTCAAATAAAAAGAGTTGGAGATGTTCTTGTGCTTTAGTTTAGGCATCACACATTTAGATATCATAAAAACCCAATCCGGATGGGTCACCCACTCCATATCTACCTCATCATTTAGATTAAATTCGGTTTTTAAATCCTTTGTATGTTTAATTTCATCAAAAATTACCTGGTTATATATTCTTTTGATTTGGGTTTTGAATCCGTCCTTAACATAGAACA
The DNA here is from genome assembly GCA_047650615.1 of Maribacter sp. Classification (GTDB taxonomy): domain Bacteria; phylum Bacteroidota; class Bacteroidia; order Flavobacteriales; family Flavobacteriaceae; genus Maribacter. The sequence continues at coordinate 1,737 of JBLHNI010000009.1, read as the reverse complement.
ACCTTTTCGCTTATTTGCTGATTTTGGTCATAAAAACCAGCTCTATATCCAAGGCTTTTTTTGTTGTCCAAAAATCAATCCGTGTTTTCCGTTTTTCCGGATACAACTTCATTAAGATGACATTCTCAAGCTTTCAGAATTTAAATTATCTAAGACAACAGAAAGACGAGGTGTTTTTCGGAATGTCTCTAGAAGGACTCTCCGCTTTTGACATTATGTACAACCATCCTAATCATTTTAATAAAGTGGGTGTTTTCAGTGGCTCATTTTGGTGGCGTAAAAAGGCATATATAAAAGGGGATAAGCGAGATAGGAGCCGCATCATTTTATACCTTATTAAAAACAAGGACTATGTTGCCAATCAAAAATTTTGAATTCAATGTGGGACTTGGAGATGAAACAGCCGACCGAAATCATAACGGTATTCTTGACGCTATAGATGACACCATGGATGTTTTTAACGAATTGACGGGAAAGGGATATTCCTATCCTGGCGACATTACGTATCTAGAAATTGATGGCGGCAAACATGATTTACCGACTTGGGGAAATGCCTTTACTGATTTTTTGAAGTGGGCGTTTAAGAACTAGTTGAAAGGGCTATTCTAATTCATGCTTTTTCAAAACTTTCAAGATAGTATACTCCAGAGCCTTTTCATGCGTAGCCTCCAATACTATTTTAGGTGCTTTTTCGACTTTAACGGCCTCTAGCCAGCGCATAATGCAAAGGCACCATTTATCCCCTTCTCTTAATCCGGGGAAACTCCATTGCGGTATTGGAGTTGAGAGGTCATTTCCTTTAGATTTAGTGTATTCTAAAAATTCATTAGTCATAATTGCGCAGACCACGTGAGTACCATAATCCTCTTCTCCCGTTTTACAAAAGCCGTCCCTGTAAAAGCCTGTTTTGGGTTCAAAACAACACGGACATAAATCTGTTCCTAAAACGTTTTTTGATTTCTTTTCCATTCGTTATAAAAAATAGCGACTTCATGAGCACTTTTTAATTCCTTGTTTATAATTTTGGCAACTAAAGTAGGATAATCGCTAAAAAAAACAGCTAGGCGTTTTTTTCTTAATCCAAAAATACCTTGGGTAGTGCGCACCAACTCGGTACCATTTCTCTTTTTAAAATAGGAGAAATAATCAAAGTATCCGGAGTCTGCGTCTTGAAATTCCAATAAATAGTGATTTACATACCCTTGGTTTATTACCCTTATAAATACCCTTTCTTTCTCATTTGAGGTTAAATTATAATCTTGATTTAAAAAACCAATTTTACTAGCTAAACCGATGCTTTCAAAAAGTATTTTGCCCTTTTTATATGCTAATATTTCATGCGGGCCGTACTTCGATTTACCTTTTCCTTTGTATCTTATTTTTTTATATAATTTTCCAAAAGGATCCGGTTTTCGGTCTTTAATGAATCCAGTGATTGTATCTCCGTTATTCAATACAATAAAACCCTCTTCAAAGTGCTTCTGGGCGAGTATAGGTTTTGAATAGAAGAAGAGTAAGATGCACGCAATACCAAAATACTTGTTTGCCATAGTAACGTTTCTTTAAGGCCTTTATAGGTCGATTTTGTAGGTGTTGTAAAACTCAAGTACTTCAAAAACATGTTTGAACTCTCTATTTAGAATTTTTTGAGAGAGTCCTGGGCAATCTGAAAGTAAGCTTGCAAGCCTCTTTTTTTTAACTCCAAAAATACCTTGATTCGCTCTTACAAATGGTGTA
>JBLHNI010000008.1:0-25730 GCA_047650615.1 Maribacter sp. | reverse complement strand
ATCAGTAGTATTAGTCGCATTCGCGCCCCCCGTAGAAATCCCATAATTAACCACTATGGCGGAACCTGTGCTGTTCACCGCTCCAATACTGACCGTGAAAATACCAGTTGTTGGGCCCGTTTCAGTGGCCGTATCGTCAGTTGCTGTTATACTGGCCGTAGCAGAATCATCATTATTAATAGTAATTATTGCAGTGTTCGTTATGTCAACCAGGGTACTAATACCACCCAAATTACCCATTGATACCGTCAAGGTCTCATTTGCCTCCACATCCGTATCGTTTGTTGGCGACACAGTAAATGTCTGTGTCTCATTTTCGTCTCCGACAAAGGTTAAGGTTTGGCTAATCACTGATGTATAGTCCAACCCGGCCGTCGCCGTAATACCTGCCGTGGAAACATCTACTGTAAATCCTGATCCTGCATTATCTAAAGTGGCAGTGACAGTGATAAGACCGTCATTCTCAGCTCCACTTATATCTGCTATGGTAACTGTCTGCTGTCCGCAAATACTAAAACCGCTAAGGATAAACACACCAAAAAACAATAGATTTTTGGAAATTTTAGAAGTACTTAAAAAAGGGGCAAACATTGTATGCATTCTTTTCTTTTTCATAGACTATTATTTGAACAAACTGCACTAAAAATAAAAGTGATTCAGTGTGTTTACGTCAAAAAGCGAGATTCCAATATTACTAAAAAAAACACCTAAACCCTTACATATCAAGTTAAAAATCAGTTTTTTGGTTAAAATGCAAAATTTACGAAAAAACGCATTATTCCAGTATAGGAGATTGTGTTTGTACAGTAGGTTCTATTTTTCTAACCAAGCCCTGCAAAACTTTTCCAGGGCCTATTTCCGTAAACAAAGATGCTCCGTCTGCCACCATGTTCCGAACGCTCTGCGTCCACCTTACAGGAGCTGTAAGTTGTAAAATAAGATTCTTTTTTATCTCAGCGGCATCTATAACTGGAGTAGTACTTACATTTTGGTAAATGGGGCATGTAGGGGTGCCGAAGGTAGTTGCTTCTATTGCGGCAGCCAATTTCTCCCGTGCAGGCTCCATCAATGGGGAGTGGAATGCACCACCAACAGGTAGTATCAAAGCTCTTTTTGCTCCTGCTTCTTTCATTTTTTCGCAAGCCAAATTAATCGCCTCTACTTCTCCAGAAATCACCAATTGTCCTGGACAATTATAATTAGCAGCAACCACTACGCCAGGCGTATCCTTACAAACCTGTTCCACAACTTCATCGTCTAAACCTAAAACGGCAGCCATGGCACTTGGCTGGGCTTCACAAGCCTTTTGCATGGCTAGTGCCCTTTGGGATACCAATTTTAATCCATCTTCGAAAGTTAGAACACCGTTAGCGACTAAAGCAGAGAACTCACCTAAGGAGTGTCCGGCCACCATATCTGGTTTAAAGGAGTCTCCCATAACTTTAGTCAAAATTACAGAATGCAAAAAAACAGCCGGCTGGGTCACTTTAGTTTCCTTTAAGCCTTCCGCCGTTCCGTTGAACATAATGTCGGTAATGGGAAAACCTAAAATACTATTGGCTTGATCAAATAGCTCCTTGGCAATTGGATAATTATCATAGAGATCTTTACCCATTCCTATAAACTGAGCGCCCTGCCCAGGAAATATATATGCGTTCATTTCTTCTAATTTTGTGGGACAAAAATAAGCATATTATATTGATGTCTAACTTTGGATAAAAACCTAGTTTTTCTTTTAAACAAGAGTAATGCTACCAAACTAAAATTCTATTTCCCATCATCCTCCTTAAACCAACCAGAATACATAATATAAGCTTCTGCGATGCGGTTAATTTCTCCAGAACTTAGCTCTGGACTTATATCTTTTATCTTTTTTGCAGGCATTCCGGCAAAAATACTTCCTGATGGTACGTGGGTGCCCTTCGTCAACACGGCTCCGGCGGCAATGATGCTATTGCTTTCGACAATACAATCATCCATAATGATGCTTCCCATTCCTACCAGCACGTTATCCTTAATCGTGCACCCATGTACGATAGCATTATGCCCTATGGACACATTATTACCAATAATAGTAGGTGATTTTTTGTAGGTGCAATGGATTACTGCACCGTCTTGCACGTTTACCTTATCCCCCATTTTTATATAATGGACATCTCCGCGTAGTACCGCATTAAACCATACACTACATTGATTTCCCATGCTCACCTCACCAACAATGGTTGCGTTTTCGGCAATAAAACAATCTTCACCTATTATGGGCGATTTACCCCGTACTGCTTTTATCATACTACGTACTTTTATGTCTCAACGTTAAAATTACATAAACCACTAGTTATTATAAACCTTAAATCAAGATTGGTACTTTTATCAATCGTAAAAAGATAAAAAATCTTTCTTTTTAGAAGCAGAGACCAATAACTCTTTTCCATTGGAAACAACTACACTACCGCCCTTACCCCTTTTATATTTCACTACTTGGTTTACATTTACCAAATACGATTTATGAATGCGGGCAAAAGGAAAATCAGCTAGTGCCTCTTCAAAATACTTCAAGGTCTTACTCACTAGTATCCTTTTATTATCCAGAAATATTTCTGTGTAGTTGTCATCTGCCTTACAATATAGTATCTCGGCTATATTTAATACTTGAAAGCCATCTTGCTGCGGAAGAGTCAACTTTCCGGCTATTCCCTTAGTCTTCGTGTTTAACACCCCCTGTTGTAAACTTCCTTCCTTATCCTTTACATCAGAAACGTAGTCTACCGCCTTAATTAATTCATCAATACTAATAGGTTTCATTAAATAATATGCTGCATGCTCATTAATAGCATCTTTTGCATAGTAATCATAGGCCGTAACGAAAACGGTTTCAAACGTTCTGTCTGGAACTTGCTCCAGAAGGTCAAACGCATTTCCGAAAGGCATTTCTACATCTAAAAACACCAAGTCCAACTCATTATTTTGAATAAGCTGCAAACCCTCTTGTATAGAAGCAGCTTCTCCGACCAAATTTACCTTAGGACAGTATTTACCTATATAATTTCGGAGGATTTCCCTACTATTGGCTTCATCCTCTACAAGTATTGCATTTAGACTCATACGTCGTTTTTTAAGGTGAAAACTACTTTTGTTCCAGAGCCGTCTTTGTTTAGATTGGATATATTGACGGACACCTTGTTTTTGTTCATATCGTTCAATATGGCAACTCGCTGTTTTATATTACCCATGCCTTTAGAACTGCTTTTTTTCTGATGATGTGTTTTTAATTCTGCAGATTTTTTTCTTCCAATACCATCATCGAAAATACAAATTTCTAAGGTGTCATCTCCTTTAGACCTTACGCTCACCTCCAGCATACCCTTTTCTTCTCTATACCGAAGCCCGTGCCAAATTGCATTTTCTATATATGGCTGGAGTAACATGGGTGGAATCTGAAAACTAGGAATATCCAAGTGTTTATCTATATTGATATGATAATCAAACTTATCCGGGAAACGAGAATGTTCTAGTTTGATATACAATTCTAACAAATTCAACTCTTTGGAAAGTGGAATAAAGTCCTCCTCAGAATTTTCCAACACCGACCGCATTAAAGTTGAAAAATCACTTAAATACCTATTAGCACTACGTTCATCACTTTTTGCAATAAAATTGTTTACTGAATTTAAAGCGTTGAAAATAAAATGAGGATTCATCTGCGAGCGCAGGGACTTTAATGCTAAAAGATTATTTGCCAGTTTTTGTTGCTGATTACTCCTGTAAAAAAAGAAGGCCGCCAACGCCATGAGTACAAGACCAAAAATCAAGGAATAGATAACCCAACGTTGATTATTATAACTTTCCTCAGAAAGTTCTTTTTGCGTTAAGGCCAGATCGTATTTGGTTTGGGACAATTCCCGCTCCTGCTCCAAACCAGCAATCCTACTTTGGGTAGATGCAATTTCTCTATTAAAACGCGCAGCCCTGGAAATCTCCTGTTCTTTTTGTATATATAATGTATCTACCAATGCCACATAATCTTGATAGGTATCCAGAGCTAAGTTAAAATCTCCTTTAAATTCATAGACTTCGGATAACTTACGTGTTGCGTCTTTCTGCACTAATAAATCATCTTCTGAGTCGGCTTCAAAAATACTTTTCTCCAGAAATGGAATGGCCTCGTTATACTTATCCTGAGAAATATAGGCATTGGCAATTTTATAATTGATGCGTTGGGTCGTAATAGTGTCCCCTAATTCTGCTCTGGAACTCCGCTGTTTTGGAGCGTTTAACTTTTCAAGGGTCGCCAAACTGTTCTTACGCATAGCGATTTCTTCTACAAACTGACTTTTTTTATTATAAAAATCGGCTACCTTTTCCTCTTCTTGTAATGCACGTTTGGGCGCTAGTTTGTTCGCAAGCTGCAAAGAGTTACCATAATAGGTTTCTGCCGCTACAAGTTGGTTCCCTTGTGCGTAGGCATCCGCTATTTTGGAAGTGAGATCAGTCATTTTTGGTGTGATCTGATTTTTGGTGGCCACAGTTAATCCTTCATTATAAAAGGAAACTGCAGTTGAAATATCATTTAGTCCTTTTTTGGCATCTCCAAGCAGCTCGTATATGGTAACGCGTTGATAGGGCAACATATTCTTGATTTCCCTAAGCGGAGTCATTACGTTCTCTACAGCAATAAATTGCTTTGTGATTCCGTAGGTTTTACCTAATAATAAAGAGGTTCCTATTGTTTTGTTCGCGGCTAAAGCATCCTCAAAATTATCTACTGCCAAATCGTATTGCTTATGAAAAAGGTATATCTCCCCTAAGGTGGTCAATGAGCTGGCCAGTTCCTTCTTATTACCAAGAGTTCCTAATTGCGCTATTGATTGGGCCACAAAATCGATACTCTTGGCGATATCCATTTTTTTATAGGTAGTTGCTGAATCCAAATAGGCTTGATGCAGGGAGGCAGATGACCGGGACATGGAAAAGGTAGGTACTTTTTTCTCTTTAGAAATATAATCTTCTACCTGAACTAAAATATCATCTTTACTTTTGATACGAAGCCGTACTGTTTCAAAACCAAGGTCTTCAATTGTAAGCAATTCCCCTAATGAAGTATTTATTTCAAAATTCCCTAAGTCATCCGTAAACGTTTGTATTCCCGAAGATGTTGTTACCATAACCCCAGAAATAGGCGCTAGATTAGCCTTCATTTGAACCGTACCCTTGATTTTCAATTGCGTAACGCTAGAACGATTTTGCGAAAGGCCCATGAAGCTTCCTAGAAAGAAGCATACCGTTATGTAGCAGACAAATTTTTTCATATTGATAAAATAACTAACCAATGGAAATAGCTTAAGTTTAGAACACTAGGTCTTATGGTCGCTTATGAAAAGCTCATTATAGGTTTTAACAACCAATAATTACTGTAAACATAGCGGATTTACACGGCACAAAAAAATATAGAAAATCAAGTATTAGGTCATTAAAACCGCAAATAAACACGGTTAAAAACTTATCCAGGCACTTCCCTCATTCAAAGAGGGTGTTGGCTCAATTTCATTAGTTCAAGAAATAGTTTGCCGCTAGCTTTACCCTTGTAATCGTAAAGCAAATTAACATGAAACAGTACAGAAAAATAATTACTACAGGCCTACTTAGCCTATCCCTGACCTTGGGCTACAGTTGTGAGCTAAAACCTAAACCAATTAACGAGCCTATTATTGCGCAAGCGGTAGCGCCGACAATCACAATTACCAAAAACAATACCGTTAAGATAGCCTTGCTACTGGACACCAGTAATAGCATGGACGGCCTAATTAACCAAGCAAAGTCACAGCTTTGGGATATCGTGAATGAGTTTACCCATGCAAAATGTGGAAAAGATAACAGACCAGAACTCCTAATTGCTATTTATCAATATGGAAACGATGGACTATCTTCCCGAGAAGGATATATTCAACAAGTCCTCAACTTTAGTAATGACCTAGATGAAATATCCGAAAAATTATTTTCATTACGCACCAATGGCGGCGAAGAGTATTGTGGAGAAGTCATACAAACTTCCTTAAAACAATTGGAATGGGGTGAAAATGCAGATAATCTAAAAATGATTTTCATTGCCGGCAATGAACCTTTTACCCAAGGAAAACTAAACTATCGAGATGCCGTCTCCAATGCCAAAGAAAAAGACATTGTGGTAAATACCATTTTCTGTGGCAACTATGAGCAAGGCATTAACACAGATTGGAAAAACGGAGCGGCGCTTACCGGAGGAGAATATATGGCCATAGACCATAACAGAAAGGTGGTTCATATAAACACCCCATTTGACGATATCATTATCAAACTGAATACAAAACTGAACGGAACCTATATTTCCTATGGCGCACTCGGAAGTTCTAAAATAGCAATGCAGTCTGCACAAGATAATAACGCCATGGAACTAGAGGAAGCAGTTGCTGTAAAAAGAGCGGTTAGTAAAAGTTCTAGATTATATAATAATAAAAATTGGGATTTGGTAGATGCTTATGAAGACAAAGATTTTGACGTTGATGAGCTTAGGAAAGACCAACTACCCGAAGTACTTCAAGATAAATCCAAAAAAGAAATAACAAGCTACATTGAAACCAAAAAGACAGAAAGGGAAGAAATACAGAAAGAAATACAGTCCTTAAATATAGAAAGAGAAGCTTACATCCTCAAAAACAAAAAAGAGGATGCTAGCGGTGAATTGGAAAACGCGATGCTTAGAGCAATTAAAAAACAGGCGAAAGTAAAAAATTATAGTTGGGAGTAACCAAACTAAATTAGTTTCAAGGCCTTTCACTTTAAGAAAAAGGCCTTGAATTTATTGTGCTGCGGGACAATAACAGTCGTACCTACGCTCTTTCTGACCAAAATCATACCCTAACGTAATTTGATGAAAACCGCCATTAGAAAAACGGATGTCCCCCATTTGGTACGAATAATTATACGACACCAAAAAGTTCTTGATATTAGCACCTAGGATAGGGGTAATCAATTGCAAGCGCTGCTCTCCAAAACCAGTTGCGGTTTGAAACTGGGCACCATCAAAACTTCTTCTATAAGACAGTCCACCCCAGATTCTTCCAAAATCAACATCCTTGTAGATTTTGGTATTTATATCCACTGTTTTTTCTTTCGTAAAATCGGTTAATTGAAAAAGTATGGAAGGCTCCACTTGCCATTCGTTACGCCCAAAAATATACCCTGCAGAAACCAAATACCTTCTAATATTATCTATAACCAATTGATTAGGGTCGTCTGCTCTATCTCTGTAATACACATTCCTTTTACTCCCTAGCGCATTAATTATAGCAACATGGGAATAAAATTCCTGAAAATTATAGGACAAGCCTACATCTACATTGTAATAAGAAGCACTTAATTTTATTCCTGCTATAGACGGATCGGGTATTACAGATCTGAATTCAGATTCGTCCAAACTACTTTGTAAAATGGTACCGCTTAACCCAAAAGATAGTTGATTTAAAGCCCTAACATCATCACCTCCCATTCGTAAGTGGTGTGCATAGGTAAGTTTCATTCCTGTCTGAGAGTGGTAGCCATTCGCATCGTTAAAAACTATAGCACCAATACCACTAGGACCATCTCCTAACCTAAAATGTGCATTTATTGTTTGTAAGCTTGGTGCATCATCTACATCGAACCACTGCTTTCTTGCTGTGGCGCGTATTTTACCACCTTGACTTACCCCTGCCATGGAAGGGAATACCAAATAATAATTATCTGACAGATAATCAAAATATACTGGGATTCCTTCTTGAGCTATAGCCTTAAGTCCAAAAACTAAAAAAGAAACTATTATTACAAATTTATATCTCATCTTGGAAAATAAGGCTTTGATTCGAAATGAGCCGAATATATTGTATAACGACATAACCATAACAATATTATGTAGGCCTAAACTTAGATTTCCTTTGTATTTTTGTACAAAATTCAATTCACATAAAACGTGTCGAGCTGTTTTAGGAAACACTCCAAAAAAAAGCTTCTAGACAAATGATTTCTGAATAAATAAAAGCAACACATGAAAGAGTATTCCATAACCGTATCGGGAACCAAGAATCCCACCATAATTAAATTTGAGGCCAATCATATTTTAGCGCATCGCAAAAATTATGAATTCAAGAATATTGATGACGCAAAGAACTCACCTTTGGCGCAACAATTGTTTCATTTACCCTTTGTAAAAACTATTTATATTTCAGGCAATTTCATTGGCTTGGAGCGCTACGATATTGTGCAATGGGAAGATGTAAAAGATGAAGTAGCACAACAATTGGTAGAGTATTTAAATTCTGGTGAACCCGTTGTAATCGAAGAAGATAATGGCAAACCGATACCTGTTACCGTATATGCAGAGGTAACACCTAACCCATCTACCATGAAATTCGTGGCCAGTAAGAAAATTGTTGCTGCAGCTTTTGAATTTAAAAACATAGACGAAGCAAGGGCATCTCCCCTGGCGATGGACTTATTCCAATTCCCGTTCGTAAAACAGGTCTTTCTAGATGATAATTATGTGTCCGTTTCTAAATACGAAGTTGCGGAATGGGATGATATTACTATTGAAGTAATAGAGCTGATTCGGAACTTTATAGCAGATGGGAAGGAAATAGTTTCTGATCAGGCAAAAGCTGTAAATACAGTTGAACCTCAAAGCACTAAAGCCGAAGAACACCCTGTGGATTTAGACGACACTTCCTTAGAAATTATTGATATTCTGGAAGAGTACGTTAAACCTGCCGTTGCGAGAGATGGTGGCAATATACTTTTCAAGTCCTATGAACCAGATACTAAAAGAGTAAATGTGGTCTTACAGGGAGCTTGTAGTGGTTGTCCTTCCTCCACTTTTACCTTGAAAAATGGTATCGAGACCATGCTCAAAAATATGATCGGCGACAAAGTGAACGAAGTGGTTGCCATAAACGGATAATTGTTTGTAAAATTTAGATTTGATATATTTTTTTTGTACTTTAATACAAACCCTAAATAATACTAATTATGGCAGTTTTAAAAGTAATAGAAGTCTTGGCTAATTCCGACAAGAGTTGGGAAGATGCAACAAAAAAGGCGGTAGAACATGCTTCAAAATCTGTAAAGAACATACGTTCGGTTTATCTTAACGAGCAAAGTGCCTCTGTTGATGACGGTAAAATAAGTGAATTTAGAGTTAATGTGAAAATTACCTTTGAAGTAAAATAATACCATTCGCATAAAATATAATAGCGCCTTTTAGGCGCTATTTTTTTAGCAAAAAATAAGTGTTTTAACACCTACTCTTTATGCCTAAAAAATTCACGAATTCGCTCATCAAAGAAACAAGTCCGTATTTATTACAACACGCTCATAACCCAGTAGACTGGTATCCTTGGCGGGAAGATGTATTGAAAGATGCAAGCGCAGAGAATAAGTTACTACTCATTAGCATAGGTTATGCCGCCTGCCATTGGTGCCATGTAATGGAGCAAGAGTGTTTTGAGGATGAAACCGTTGCAAACACAATGAATACCAATTTTATTAACATAAAAATAGACCGCGAGGAACGCCCTGATATTGACCACATTTATATGGATGCGCTGCAAATGATGACTGGTAGCGGCGGCTGGCCCTTAAATATTCTTGCCCTGCCAGATGGCAGACCATTTTGGGGCGCTACCTATGTGAAAAAAGAAGATTGGATAAACGTATTGAGCCAACTACAAGAACTGTACATAGCAGACCCGAAAAAAGTAATAGGATATGCTGAAAATATGGCTAAAGGCATTGCCGAAATCAACAAAGTAGCTATCGGCACAGCATCAGAACTAATACAGGTAACAGAACTGAGCCAAATGGTACTAAATTGGTCCGACTACTTTGATACGTTTTTAGGAGGCTATAAACGAGCTCCTAAATTTATGATGCCTGTAAACCTCGCTTTTTTGTTGCACTATTCCCATGAAGAAAAAGACGATGCCATATATGATTATGTAAACACTACACTTACCAGAATGGCGTGGGGCGGTATTTATGACCACGTAGGTGGCGGATTTTCTAGATATGCAGTAGATACTAAGTGGCACATACCACATTTTGAAAAAATGCTGTATGATAATGCCCAACTGGTTAGCCTCTATGCTAAGGCCTATGCAAAAACCAAAAACGAACTGTTCAAGCGCGTGGTGGTGGAAACCATTCAATTCTTGGAAGAAGAACTTTTAGCTGTAAACCATGGCTTTTATTCCTCTTTAGATGCGGATAGTACCAATTCAGAAAACAAATTGGAAGAGGGTGCCTATTATGTTTGGAAGGAAAAAGAATTAAAAAGCCTACTTGGAAATCAATATTCGGTATTCAAAGACTATTATAGTATCAATTCCTACGGATATTGGGAACATGCTAATTATGTTCTCATTCGAGATGCAACAAAAGAACAAATTGCAACGAAACACGGCTTGACTATATCCGTTTTAGAAACTCGTATGTCCGATTGCCTCTCCCTATTAAAAAAAGAAAGAAGTCTTAGGGACAAACCGAGATTAGATAATAAGATACTAGCTTCTTGGAATGGACTACTATTAAAAGGGGTAACCGATGCTTATAAATACTTAGGAGATGACCAATACCTCGAGTTGGCCCTAAAAAACGGTAATTTTATAGTGACCCATCTTTTGACCGAAGACGGAAAGTTAATTCACACCTATACTACAGGGAAGGAAACCATTAACGGGTTTTTAGAGGATTATGCGGCAGTAATAGAAGGTTTTATAGGATTATACGAAGTAAGCTTCGATATGTTTTGGCTTACAAAGGCAGAATTACTTACGGAGTATGTCTACACCTATTTTCTAGATGGGTCTACCAGTCTATTTTTTTTTACTTCAAAAGAAGATGCGGTTATAGTGCGGAGAACCTTGGAGGTATCGGATAATGTTGTTCCCGCATCCAATTCCATTATGGCTATAAATCTTTTTAAACTCTCCAAGTTTGGCTTGGCATCCAAATATGCAGAACATAGTTTAAAAATGATGCAACGCATGGAACCAGCAGTAAAAGAACGCCCAGAGAACCACGCCAACTGGTTATCACTCCTACTCCTACACCAAAAACCTTTTTATGAAATAGCCATCTTGGGGGAAGACTTTTTACAGAAAAGAAAAGAAATCTCTTCTACATACCTTCCCAATAGCATAATTTGCGGCAGTGAAAAAGAAGGAAATCTTTCTTTATTAAAAAACAGATATAAGGAAAAAACAACACAGTTTTTTGTATGCGAAAAAGGAGCTTGCAAACTACCTTTGACCAGAACAGAAGAAGTGTTAATGCTATTCGTAAATTGAAGGTAGGATTAACATTAGTTTAAATAGTATTCCTTGTCTTGAAGCATCAATTGCTTAAATTAAAGTAAACGATAAATAATTATAATTTTCATGAAACAATTTACAGATTACCAAGAGCATATAGATAATTTCATAAATTGGTTCTGGGATGCCCTACCTAACCTTATCATGTCCATTATTCTTTTGATATTGGGAACCTATCTTATTCGCTTTATCAACAGAATGATACGCAAGTTCTTTGATGCAAAGGACTATGATCTCTCACTAGAAACCTTTACCCAGAGTTTAATTTCTATAGGTCTTAAAATTGTACTCTTTGTGCTTGTGATTACCCAACTAGGCGTCCAGTCTTCCTCCTTAGTAGCCATTATTGGTGCGGCAGGTTTAGCTATAGGCTTGGCGCTACAAGGCTCTCTGTCCAATTTTGCTGGAGGTGTGCTTATTTTATTGTTTAAACCCTTTAAAATTGGGGATTTTATCTCTGCCCAAGGGGTCGATGGTACGGTAAGGGAAATATCCATATTCACAACAAAACTAACCACCTTCGGGAATCAGCTTGCAATCATTCCAAACGGTCAACTTTCTAACAATAATATCATCAATTACAATGCTGAAGAAACAAGAAGGGACAAAATAGATATCGGTATTGGATATGGTTCTAACATTAAGAAAGCGAAGGATATTCTTTTAGATATTTGCACTCAGCACAAAAACATACTAAATGAACCTCATCCCGAAGTATACGTGGGAGAATTAGGTGATAGCTCTGTAAATCTGACCTTGCGCTTTTGGGCAAATAATAATGTTTTCTGGCCATCTCATTTTTACGTTATAGAAGAGATAAAAAACAGGTTCGATGCAGAAGGAATAGAAATACCTTTTCCGCAGCGTGTCATGCATAAAGCATAACAACTATAGTAAACCTCAGATGTAAACTCCCGGACAAAATATTCGGGAGTTTTTATTTTTTCTTTGTTTGCAGCATAAAATCCTTAAGGTAATAGGGCTCAAAATAAGCTACATCTTCAAAGTCGCTTTTTAAGTACTTTTGATGCGATAATACTGCCATTTCTTTTGACGAGGGTACGCAATCTGTCGAAAACGATACATTTTCACGATGTAGTAGATCTTTAATTTTTTGGGCACCGCTTCCAAGGATATGAACCGTTTTATTCTCCGTATACGCGCCAAACGAATGCTCATCTATGATTTCAGCTTCGGTATCCTTAATTTGGTTTAAATCAATATCAAAAACTGCTGAATAGACCTCCATTCTTCTGGCGTCTAATACGGGAATTATACAGTCATAATCCCCTTTAACCTGACTCGCCATACTCGTTAAGGTAGCGATGGAAATCAAAGGGACATCCAAAGAAAAGCATAGGCCTTTTGCTGCCGAAACACCAATTCGTAAACCCGTATAGGAACCTGGACCTTTACTTACAGCAACAGCATCTAAATCAGTTAGGGCAATCTTAGCTTCCGCGATACATTCTAATATAAATATATGAAGTTGTTCCGCATGGGAGTAGTTGGGTGTATTGTTCTCCCTTATGGATAACAATTCGCCATCCTTAGCCAAGCTTACAGAACAGTTAGTCGTCGCAGTCTCCAAATTTAATATTAATCCCATACGTCAAAGGTAGCGGTTAACCGTAAAATGAAAAGCCCATAAATTCAAAATTTACAGGCTTTTAGAGTAATTGAATTAGCTTAATCTAATGAAAGAGGTAGTCCGAAATAGAATTCCAGTATTTTTAATCTAAAAATATAATCATATTTGGTACGTACTACATCGGCCTCAGCGTTGTCTACCCTAGCCTGTGCCTGAGTGAAATCGAAGGCATTCAACAACCCTACATCAAAACGTTCTTTAGAATATTGGTAGGCTAAGCGTCTAGCCTCCACCGTCTTTTCAGCAGCTTCGTAAGACTTGTAGAAGGTGTTTACATTTACATAGGCCTGGTTAACAACATTTTCCAAGTCAAGCTTTTCCTGCTCAAATTGTACTTTACGTTGTTTTACAGCTATTTTAGCTCGCTCAATTCCGTTTCTAACACTAAATCCATTGAAAATAGGAATGTTAAGTTGAACACCGTAAGCAATACCGTCAAAAATCCAAAGTTGATCTGTAAAATTTGGTGTAAAAAAAACAGGTGGCCCTCCAGCAGTTAATGGTGGCCCAGGTATTTGGGTTATATCAGAAAATCTGGTGCCATAATTAAAAAAGGCTCCTACTGTCGGCATTAAAGCGCCCTTGCTTATCGCCAAATCTTTTTCAGCTAAGGATATATTGGCTTCAGATAGCTTAATATCGTTTCTAAACTCCAAGGCCTTTGCAAAAATAGTGCTGGGAGAGTTGTTCAATATATCCGAAATTGGAATTTCGAAAGTTTCGTCGGAGACATCAAAAGTCTCATAATCCCTTATCTGGAGTAATTGGGCCAAGGCAATTTTTGAAAGTTGCACGTTGCCTTCGGTATTTACGATTTGCTGTTCTTGCGTTGCAGCTGTTGCTTGTATATCTAATAATTCACCACGAGGAACGACACCAGAATCCACCAATTCGGTAATTCGTTTCAAATCTTGTTCCGTAGCCTTGTACTGCGCTCTAGCGACCTTTAAGCCCTCCTTGTTAGAAAGAATATCTAAGTAAGAGGTAGCAACACTCAATCGTATATCGTCCTTCAAGTCCTCCAACCTAAACTCGTTTGCAATCGCGTTGAGTTTCGCCCTATTCAAACGGTGTACGTTTCGTAATCCATCATAAAGTGTGACAGCGGTAGTAATTCCCCCATCAATACTATTCTGTGTCGTATTTGTCGGAAGGTTGTTCGTTGGGTTAATAGAAAAACCTGTATTACCGGAAAACCGACTGTTTGCATTTAATGTCGGCAAGAAATCACCTATAGCATCTGACTTATCGATCATGGCATTTTCCAAATCCAATTCAAACTGCTCCACGCTAAGGTTATTCTCAACGGCATACAAGACACATTCTTGTAAGCTCCACTTTTTACCTTGTGCAGATGCGACCGTTATTGCCAGAAAAAGCAATAAAGTGCTTAGTTTACTTTTCATTTTTCGTTGTTTTGATTATTGTTTTGATTGATGTTTACTCTTCAGTTTCTTCTCCTTCAGCATCTTCTTCCTCCCCTTTTTTAATGGGCTCCGTTTTATTCCATTGCTTTATATTATCCTCCTCAGTAAGGCCGGATAAAATCTCAACATTTACCCCATCTGAAATACCTGTTTCTATATTTTTACGTTCGAATTTCTGATCTGCTTCCGCACCAACAGCCAACTCCACATAGGGTTTATTGGTAGATTTATCAAACTGCAACAAAGCTTCTGGAATCACTAATATATTTTCCTTTTTCTCTAAAACAATAGACGCATTTGCACTGTAACCCGCCCGAATGAATACGTCATCACTAACTTCTACATCGCCCTCTATCTTAAACTGAACCGCACCTGCTTCTTCTAAACCTTTTGGCGCAATAAATTTCAACTTGGCGTCTAACTCTACATCTTCCAAGGCACCTAATGTTATTTTCAACGGTGTTCCCACGGTCAACTTCCCTACTTCGCCTTCGTCCACTTTCCCTTCAAAAATCATTTTACTTAAATCCGCGATTGTGGCAATAGTAGTCCCGTCGTTAAAGTTATTCGCCTGTATTACTTGATCACCTTCCTTTACGGGTATCTCCAACAGCGTTCCAGACACGGTAGCTCTAATATCGGTATTGGCCGATGTTGAACCACCTATAGAACCCCTACGAATAATCTGGTAGTCGGCATTGGCATTTTTAAGTTCTTGGTCTCCTTGCTCAAAAGCTAACTTCTGGTTGATAAAATCTTGGTTTGAAACAACGCCTTTATCGTACAAGGTTTTGCTCCTTTCATATTCAATCTTGGCATTGCTCAAGGACAACTCCGCATTGCGTACACGACCTTTGGCTTGATACAAGGCTTGCTCGTTAGGAACTACTTTTATAACTGCTATAAGGTCTCCCGCTTCTACCTTTACACCTTCTTTAAGGAGTATTTTATCAATAATTCCGGAAATTTGTGGTTTTATTTCTACCTCATCTTGGGGTATTACTTTCCCCGTCGCAACTGTCTTTTTTTCAATGGTAGCCATAAACGGCTGCTGCGTTTCGTAGGTTACCGCAGATTTGCTATTGCTTTTGATAAAGAATAAGGCTGCCCATATGGCTCCAAGCACCAAAACTCCAATGAGTATGTATTTTACGATCTTGTTCATTTCTTAGGTATATTAGTATGTATTGGTTTAGTTTATTATTCTTCCCTTAGGGCATCTATGGGTTTTATACTTACTGCTCTTTGTGCTGGTATTAATCCTATGAGTACGCCCAATATCACCATGAGCAACAACGAGCCTATAACATAAGATATGGGTACGGTTGGATTCGTATAGGGCAAATCTATATTCTGAGTAAAAGCATCGATTCCTTTTAGAGTAAGTGCTCCCATAATAATACCTATGATACCTGCCAATAGCGTCAAAAACAGGGACTCAATTAAAATTTGATTCCGCACCTCTGCTGGGGTGGCTCCTAACGCGCGTCTCACACCTAATTCTTTGGTACGTTCCTTCACGGAAATCAAAAGTATATTGCCAATACCGATAACACCTGCCAATATCGTAGCAATGCCAACAATCAAGGACAAAAATGTGAGTCCGTTGGAAAAACCAAAAATCTTTTTGAACTGTTCTCCAAGATTAAAAGAGCCAATAGCCTTTTCGTCTTCCGGATCTACTTTATGAATCCTTCTTAAATTAGCCTTGATGTCCTGCTCCACTTTTATAACATCCGCATCATCATAGGCTGCAATCGTAAACCATGCTACATTATCACCCGTATTGTATATTTTTTTATACGTAGTAAACGGAATGAAAATATCGCTATCGTTATCAAAAGGGCCATCTCCGGAAAATTTATGTACGCCAACAACTTGAAAGCTTACATCTTCAATTTCCAAATAGCCTCCTATAGGGTTTTCGTCTACGTCAAATAATTCTTTTTGAGTACGCTCGCCAATCACGCAAACCTTACGTTCTTGTTTAATGTCTTCGTCGTTTATAAAACGACCCCCATCATATATTTTCTTTGTAGCAATTTTGGTGAATTCAGGAAAATCGCCAAACACAGAGTAATTTCCAGATTTTATCCCTCGGGTTATTACGCCTGGGCTTGATCCAAAAACACCACTTACGTTCCTAGGTGCCAAGGTTTCTATTTCCGGCACCTGCCTTCGGAGTTCCTCTGCATCCTGTAATTTTAACTGTATTCTGCGGCCGGTCTTAAAACCCGCATATGGCTTGCTTGTGCTTTGTGCCCAAATAAACATACTATTACGCGCTACAGTCTCAAATTCCTTTTCAAAACCGTTGTCCAAGCCTTTGGCGGCGCCAGACAAGGCTATATAAATATAGATACCAATAAATACACCCAACATGGTAAGAAAAGTACGCAACTTGTTTTTTCCAATAGATTGAAAAATTTCCCGCCACGTATCCGAATCAAATAACTGTCTCATATTACTCGTCGTTTAGTGCTACAATAGGTTTTATTTGCGCCGCTCTCTTTGCAGGCACATATGCCGCTAATGCTCCAGCGATAATCAATAGAATGGTCACAAAAATGGCTGTCCCCAAATTGATGGAAGGGTTTGTTATAAAATAATCATCCTCCAACACTTTGCTCCCAATAGAATTAAGGGTGATGATCCCAAGAATCATCCCAATAAAACCAAAGATGGCCGTTATGAAAATCGATTCCAACAATATGGTGCTAATAATTATTTTAGGTGTTGCTCCCATAGCTTTTCGAATACCAATTTCCTTGGTACGCTCCTTTACCACAAAAACCATGATGTTACTAATACCCAGAATACCGGAAATAATAACTGCAAAAGCAATTCCAGAAATAATAATCTGAAGTACGCTTGCAAATTGTTGCGTCTGCTTTAGGTTATCGGCAACGTTTATTATTCGTATGCCACGAGGGTCATTTGGACTCACTACTTTCTTTTTCCGTACAAATTCGTCTAGATTTCGTTGCAACTTCATAGCACCAGAATACCCAATTGCTTCGTTGAAGGCCACAACAACCTGGTCTACTTTGTCATTATTACCCTCAATAAGCTGCCTAGTTGTAAAGGGAATATAAATAAAACGTTCCTCGTTATCACCACCATCATCCTGAAATACACCAACAACCTTAAAAGCACTGCCACCTATATCTACATATTCTCCAAGAGACTCTGTCCCCTTAAAAAGATCTTTTTCTACCATTCTCCCAATAACAGCATATTTAGTTCTATCCCTAATATCCTTTGCATTGATATACCTACCTTTCATCATAATGGTATTCTCGGCAAACTGCATACCAGGTGCTATACCACGCGTGGTATAATTATCGGATTTATCCTTGTAGGTTACAAAAGCGCTGCGTTGTATTTGTGGGGTAATATATTGCATCAATGGCGCAAATTCTTTGGAAATATCGACTAAGTCACTATTCTTGAACTCAATTCGCCGCTTTGCCTTATAGCCTCCAAAAGGAATGGTGGTCTCGGAAGGGTAAACTCTTAAAATGTTGGTAGCATCATTACCAAAAAATTTCATGAAAGTATTGTTAAGACCATTCCCCATACCATAAAGGGTCACATAAATGAAGATTCCCAAGGCTACAGTAAACCCCGTCAAAAAAGTACGCAACTTATTCTTCTGTATTGTTTTTAGTATTTCCTTCCAAGTATCAATGCTAAACATATTGGGAGGCCCTTATTTGTTCCACTTTTTTATCCTCGACGATTACACCATCCTTTAAATGTACAATTCGCTTGCACATCTGGGCAATATCTTCCTCATGGGTTACTACAAGAATGGTATTTCCTGCGTCGTTAATCTTCTGTATCAAATCCATTACCTCATAGGAGGTCGTACTATCCAAGGCACCTGTTGGCTCATCTGCCAATAATACTTTTGGCTCTGCTGCCATGGCACGTGCAATAGCCACACGTTGCTTCTGACCACCAGAGAGCTCACTCGGCAAGTGTGTAGCCCATTCCTTAAGTCCTACTTGCTCCAAATATTTTAAGGCCTTTTCCTGTCGTTCCTTTCTGCCTACACGTTGATAATATAAAGGCAAGGCTACGTTTTCAACTGCGCTTTTGTAGTTAATCAGATTAAAAGACTGAAATATAAAACCTAAAAACTTGTTACGATATTGAGCGGCTTTTGTTTCGTTCAAATCTTTTATAGGAACGTTATCCAAAGTATAAGAACCTTCGTCTAATTCGTCCAGCATACCCAGAATATTTAACAAAGTGGATTTCCCAGATCCGGAAGACCCCATAATCGCAACCAATTCTCCTTCTTCTACAGAGAAGTTTATTCCTTTTAAGACATGCAATGAATTGCTGCCCATTTTATAGGATTTGTGTAGATCTTTAATTTCTATCATGTCGGTTCTCTTTGTGGTTTGGAAGCTTTTAAAAAAGACATCCATCAATAGGACATCAAACTTGTACAAATGTTACAAGAATAGCTTCAAATTTTTATGCTGTTTTAATTCTCGGTAAATTCATCTGGTTTCACCTCGTTCCAGACCTTTATTTTATCCCCTTCTGCAATACCCGATTTTATTTCTACATGGATACCATCACTGATACCAATTTCAATATCCCTACGCTCAAATTCTTGCTCTCCTATTTCAATTTCCACATAGGGTTTTTTTGTTTTATCATCAAACTGTACCAAGGCTTCCTTTACAGCTAAAACACTATCAGCCTTGGCCAAAATTATAGAAGCATTGGCACTTAGCCCTGCGCGAATAAATATCGAATCTTGTTTTTTTAAGGTTCCCTTAATTTCAAACTGTATCGCTCCGTTCTCCTCTTTTCCCTTAGGCGCAATATAATCCAAAATAGCATCAAACACCTTATTTTCAATAGCTCCTACTGTTATTTGTAATGGTAAGTCTTCTTTTATTTTTCCGACTTCAGATTCATCAACTTTACCCTCAAAAATCATCTTTTCCACATCAGCGATTGCCGCAATGGTAGTTCCCTCGTTAAAATTATTACTCTCAATGACCTGATTTCCTACTTCTACCGGCACCTCCAACACCATTCCACTTACCGTTGCCCTGATTAGGGTATTCGCTTCATTGCCGAAACCAGCAGTAGTACCGGTTTTTACGATATCATATCTTTTTCTTGCGGCGGCATAGGATTGTTTCGCCTGATCATGCGCTACTTGAGCGCGTTCCAAATCTACTTGAGAAATTACGCCTTTTTCAAAGAGTCCTTTTTGTCGCTGTAAGTTACGTACTTGATCGTCCATACCAATTTTAGCCCCGTCAATAGTGTTCCTTGCATCGTTCAAGGCATTAAGGTTAGGAACTACCTTTATCTTGCAAAGTAAATCGCCCGACTTCACAAAATCACCCCCTTCCACGTATATTTCTTCGATGACACCAGAAATATTAGGTTTTATAAGTACCTCTTCCAAGGGCAGGATACTGCCCGTGGCCATGGTTTTCTTTATAATCGTTTGTTTGGATGGCACATCGGTTTCATAAACTACCGGGTTTTCAGCATTTTTTTGATACAAATAGTACATAGACCCACCAAAGGCCAATACAATTACTAATAGGATGATAATGGTTACCGATTTCTTCATTGTGTTAGGTTGATTTTCTTTTATGATTGATGTTCTTACTCTGTTCTTAATGCTTCTATTGGTCTTACTTTAATGGCACTCTGCGCTGGTATGAAACCAGCCAACAATCCGGAAATAATCAAAATACCCAAGGCTCCTATCACGACGCCCAAGCTCACACTTGGGTTCACGAACATATCCACCGGCCCTACAGAATCTAAAATCGCATTGATGCCATAAATAACGGCTGCACCAAATATAATACCCGCCATTCCTGACATAATCGTCAAAAAGATAGATTCCATTAATATCTGTTTTTTTATGGACCATGGATCTTCACCCAAAGCTCTTCTAATACCTATTTCCTTGGTACGTTCTTTTATAACGATTAACATGATATTGCTTACACCAATAATACCCGATAACAATACCAGTACCCCAACAAAATACGCCACCCATCGCAAAGCACCAAAAAGGGATTCTACCCTGTTAAATTGTTCGTACAGATCAAAATAGCCAACTGCCCGTTCATCCTCTGGATGAATAGTCCTATTCTCCTTAACCACGTTGACGATACTTTCTTTAAGGCTTGAAATAGAATAGCCATCGTTCGCGGTAATGGCCATCCAGCCTACATCGTTGCCCATATTAAAGGCTTGAGAAAATGCTGTAAAAGGAACAAATATCTCTTTTTGACCTTCTTCTCCATCCCCATTATTATTTTTCTTTTTATAGCTTCCCACCACCATAAAATTTACCCCTTGAATCTTGATGTAAGACCCTAAGATATCCTCTCCTTTATCATAGAGTTCGTTCTTTACTCCGTCGCCGATTACGGCTACTTTCCTATTGTTATTTATGTCGTTCTGGTTCACGAACCTCCCTGAGGTGATGGTCATGGGCTCCTGCTTAATAATCTCAGGATAATCCCCATAGACATTAAAAGCTCCTGCATTTAGGCCTCTAATGACATTATTAGCTCCTCCAAAACCTCCCAATTGGTTTCTTGGGGAAATAAATCGAAGACCAGGGACACGTTCATTGATAGCCGTTACGTCTTCTAGTTTAAAACGGTAATTCCTTCCCTTAGGCAATCCTTTGTAAGGTTTAGTGGTGTTTCTGGACCACATGAACATGGTATTCGTAGCAATATCCCCAAAATCTGCTCGTATGCCATTTTCCAAACCCTTACCAGCAGCCAGCAGGATAATAAGGATAAATATACCCCAACCCACACCAAAAGCGGTTGCCAAAGTCCTGAACACATTTGTGGACAATACCTCTATAATTTCTTGCCAACGGTCTTTGTCAAACATTCTTTACTTTTTATCTTCTTTTTATGGCAACTCTAAATAGCACTGTACTATTTAGGAGCTTCAAGAACTTACTCATCCTTCAATGCATCTATTACATGAATGCGGGCAGCTCGCCAAGCAGGAAAAAACCCTGCGACGGCACCGGCAAAAATCAAGACAAATACGGTTGCTAAAGCCACATTAAAATTCACGGAAGGATTCAATACATAATCTATTTCAATGTGCGGCCCTACAATCTCGAGTAGCCCCATACTAAAAATAAGCCCACTAAAACCGGCGATCGCGGTAATAAAAACCGACTCATGCAAAACCATACCTATAATGGACCAAGGTTTAGCTCCTAAGGCTTTTCGTATCCCAATTTCCCTTGTTCTTTCCTTTACGACAATCAACATGATATTACTTACCCCAACAACCCCGGCAATAATCGTACAGATTCCAACGAACCAAAAAAAGAATTTTATACCCAGCATTAAACTATAAAACCGTTTTGCCTCTTCCATAGGGTTCCAAATCTGTATGGCGCTGGTATCGTCTGGAGCAACGGTATGGGCCTGCAATAGATAGGACCTAAGTGATTCTTTAAAAGCAATGGATTGTGCAACGGCTTCCTCAAAGTTTTCTACAGGAGGTAAGGTATAGCTGATGTTATTGATATAATCGGCGCCGTTAAAAACTTTCTGTGCCGTTGTAATAGGTATGAATATACGCTCCTCTTCCCGTTCGCCACCAACATCTCCATAAACCCCTACAATCTTGAAAGGTATTCCTGAAATCTCCAAAAATTGACCAACTGGACTTAGGGTATCTTTAAAGATATCGCGTTTTATCTTATTGCCTATGACCGCAACCTTTGCTGTATATACTTCATCGCTATGATTAAGAAAACGCCCATGAGACATATATGCGTTCTCTATAAACTGGAATTGATGGGACACCCCTTGAACTCCGTATGCCAAAGATTCCTTACCGTAATTAACGGAAGCGTTACGCACAAAATATCGTGGAGACTTGTTTTCTATTTCATCTTCTAGGAGCCTAGCTGCAAAATCGTAGTTTTCATTACGCAGTTGAATTCGCCTTCCTGGATTAAGACCTTTATATTGCTTGGTCGTTACTCCTGGCCATACCCAAACACTGGTTGAAGCATCTTCTTCAAACTCCTTTGCCACACCATTTTGCATGCCTTGGCCAAAACCTAATAAAATGACTAAGATAAATATACCCGAAGCCACGGAAAGACCAGTAAGGAAGGTTCGCAGTTTATTTTTTCGAATAGTATCGAAAATTTCTTGCCATCGTTCTAAATCGAACATGCTGATTGGTTTTTGATTGATGAGCGCAATACTAGTATCACACATGGATAAGACTACATATCTCTCACTATGTTACACAATCAAATAAAAAAAAATGTTAAATCTATAAAATTATGTTAAGACCTCATTTTGCGGTAGATAAAATAGAAGAGACTTGCCACTAAAACATAGGGGATTGCCATCAAGTAAACAATACCATTATTAATGCCTTCTGCGGTTCTCTCAGACCCCTCACTTTCTAAAACAGCCCTACACATCGCACATTGTGCCTCAATGGTTTCGGGAAGAAATAACACTAAAATAAATCCTATTAATACAAAAATTTTACGCATAGTTAGTAGGCATAATACGGTGAAATCATTACATAAACCACTACTCCAGTAACAGCCACATACAGCCATATCGGAAATGTGTATTTCGCGAAGGCCCTGTGCTTCTCATAATCTTTCAAATATGCTTTAGCATAGGTTCTTAGGACTAATGGGACAATAGCAATGGACAGCACGATATGTGTTATTAAGATAAAGTAATACACATAACGCATTACCCCTTCTCCACCGTAAGAGGTAGAATCCGAAGTCATATGATACGCGATGTACAAAATCAAAAACAAAAGCGATAAGGCAATATTAACAGTCATTACGTTCTGATGTAGCCTTTGATTTCCTTTTTTAATGGCCAAAACTGCAACAATCAACAAAACCGCGGTTAACCCATTTATACTAGCATAAATCGGGGGCAAAAAAGAAAGGGGTTCTACATTAGGTATCTTCACTACAAAAAGCCCAGCTACTACAAGAGGTATCACAATAGACACCAAAGCTATCATTCTATTAAATCGTTTTTCCTTCGCACTGGTTATCTCCATGTTATTCTTGTAATAATTTCTGAATATCTTCCTGTAAAACACTTATCTGTTCTTCCTCGCCATGATCGTTCTTTCCCATCTCTCTAGTAATTGCTCCTCGATAATACACTATCGGATTACCAAATTTATCTAATCTGCAGCGTATATACCCCTGTCTATCGACTAATGCAAACAAACCAGAATGTTCAAACCCCCCGGGTGAATCTGGCATCTCGGCAGCAAAAATATTAAAACCACTATTTGCCAAATCATAAACAGCCTCTTTGTTCCCGGTCAACAAATGCCAATCCATATCGGTAATACTATATTTTTCTGCATACCGCTTTAACACTTTGGGCGTATCATAGTCTGGCGTAATACTAAACGAGGCCACACCAAAGTCTGGCTGTTCTTTAAAATGATTCTGAAGGGCTACTAGGTTTTCGGTCATAATGGGACAAATACTAGGACATGAAGTAAAAAAGAATTCCACCACATACACTTTACCAATATAATCCTTATCTGAAATGAGTAAACTATCTTGGTTTATGAACTGAAAAGAAGGCACCTTACGTTTAACCTTATTCAACAAAACATAACTCAACCCCTTTTCCTGTGGTACGATATTCATCCTATCCATATCTACAACAGTGCCTGATTGAAGTCTATCTACTATTCTTGGAACCACTATAATACCAAAAATGAGCACAATTAAGGAAACCCAGACGTATGTATATTTCTTATTCATTATTTTGAACGGTTTGCGTTATTCTTTTTCAGGGCGAGCCTGTACTCTGCAAGGATAATTTTTACATCATCCTCCATTTTGTTGTTTAAATCTGCCACAGAGTTGGTGTTAAAACCAAATTTAGTTCCCGTATCCTTGTCATCTGTGCGACCTCTTAGGTTTCTATCCTTATCGACAATAAATACGTACGGCGTACTTAGGTCATCAGCCAACTGTATGTCTGTTTTAAGGTCTGCGAACAAGCTTTTAATAGCTTCGTCTTCCGCATAGGCAAATTTCCATTTAGAAACGTCCGCCAGATTGGAAAGCTCTTCTTTTAACTCGGCTACCTTATCCTCAGTGCCAAAGGGGACCACCATAACGAATTGAAAGTCGTTAAACTCGTGAAAGCGCTTGTATATTTTCTGATTTAGATTGAACGCGTTCCCTTTCCTTGTTTCCACGTCATTGCCCAAAAACCCTAGTATCGTAATTTTCTGATCAAACTTGATGTTGCTATCTGTAAAACTAAGTTCTGGAATCCCTTCTGTTACTACCGATAGTTTCCCAAAGTTATTTACCCCAGAAGCAAAAAAAAGGTAGGCCACTATGGGGAGTATGAATAACACAACAAGTACAAAGATCTTTTTCATCTACTGACGTATTTTAATATGATACATGTCGAATCGGCATGGTCTAAAATTATTAATATTTGGCATGCCAAACCTTATTTAGCAATCGCTTTTGAAATCATTGAATCCTTCTCAAAGCTATTCTGCCATTCCTATAAATCTGCCACAAACCCAGTGATACAAAAATAAAAAAGACGGTGTTTAAACCGTCTTTTTATTCTGTTAATTATATCTTAGAAATTCCAGGTTACGAATCCGTCTTTATAGATATTGTGTATATAGTCTGCTTCTACTAGAAGTATAAAGACCAAATACATCACCAAAAATATAGGCGTCCATACAATGGCTCTTCTCAGCGCACTTTTCTCATCTCTTAAATGCATGAAATCCCAAGCTATATAATACGCTTTTACCAACGTAAGTATGATAAAAATCCAATTTAGGAGTTTCATTCCCAAAATATATGTTCCAGTTAGTATTGCTGGTTTGATAATACCAAAAGCAACCTCAACTACAGTTATTAGGGTCAAGAAAGCCAAAACACCCCATATCTTTTGTGTATTGGATTTAAACTTGACTAACCCTCTAAAAATCTCTAATTTATGTCCCTCTGCCATTTCAACTGCTATGTTTAAACTCCGTTATTAAAATAATTGCTATTTGCCTATACTGCCTGTAATGCTAGTCTATTAGAAACTATACCAAATAGAAAAAAGTAAATACAAATACCCATACCAAATCCACAAAGTGCCAGTACAGCCCTACCTTCTCTACCATTTCATAATGCCCTCTTCTCTCATAGGTTCCTATGACTACGTTAAAAAATATAATAAGGTTTATCATTAC
>JBLHNI010000007.1:0-29253 GCA_047650615.1 Maribacter sp. | reverse complement strand
AACACTTACCAATGTTTTAGCCCATAACTCTGAACCATCTCTTTTTCGATACTTGTTCACAATAGAGAAATTATCGAGCTTTCCCTGCCTCATTTCATTAACTAATCTATTGCTTTCTGCTTCATCTTCTGGGTTAGTGATATGCTTAACCGTCATAGATTTCAGCTCCGCTTCTTCGTATCCTAATAACTTTGTTATGGTACTATTTGCCTTAATTATTTTTCCATTATCAATGAGCACTATTCCCAGTGGAGAGTTATCTACAATAATATCCAATTGTCTTCTTTGCTCTAGTAGGAGTTGCTTAATTTCCATTTCATGAGTAATATCCCTAAGGATACCCTGTGCGGCAATGGGCTTTTTTTCTTTGTTGTAAACCAGGCTGCTGTTAATCTGGACCCATTTAACAGTGCCGTTTTTATCGTAAATTTTAGCGCGATAATTTTTAAGCACACCAACTTCCAGCAGGGATTGTATTGATTTGACAGTATATTCCATAAAATCTTCATGCACCAAATTGGAAAGGTTCAGTTCGTCTTTCATATGATCATAACCCAAGAACTCTTTGGCGGAGCTGTTCATGTTAATCACATTGAACTGAAGATCCATAACTACGTAAGGATCTATAATATTGATAAAAACACCATCTAGTTCAGAGGTCTTTTCGTTTAGTGAATTTTCTAGTTTGGCATTTGCCTCCTTTAAATGGTGGGTAGCGTCATAAAGCTCCTTGGATTTCTCCTCGAGAATTTTTTCCGCTTGTATACGTGCTCTTTTTTGACGATCTAAAGCACGTTTTAAGAGCTGTACCTCTTTACTATCCATTTTGAATTATGTGAAATTTAACCTCTGTACCATCATCTTTAAGCACTTCATAAGAAACAGTAGCGCTTTTGTTAAAATGTTCAAAGGTCTTTTCTATTAAACCATGTGCCAACCGATACAAGCCCCTAGAGGAGCAGTAAATCATGGTCAAAGAGGTATCTGTTTTTTCTAGAATCTTAAAGGTGGGAAGTTCAGCCTCCGGATATAATTTCTGGACATGTACATGTATATGATCCTCTATGGAGTATAACATACTTAATGGGGAAGTGTAGGATTGTATTACCTCGGGGTGGGCTTTACCTAAACTTGCGAACAAATAATGACCAAAGGTGTAAATGAGCTCTCCTAAACCAATTTGTGTTACCGCATCTAACTCCGTTACCAAACTGACCATCTCGTTAAAATCGTAGGTACCTATAGAAGTATAAATTCCCTCAGAGGGTAAATTTGCCGACTCAATAATCGTATCCGCTGTCTCCAATCCAAATTTGGATTCGACCATTTCTAGGAACTCAGTAAAAATTATCCCTTTCATATTTCAAAATTAAAATTCTAAAGTAGGAAAAGTAATACATATTTAACAAAAATATGTTGTGAAACTGTATTTTCTGTTAGCCTTTAACTAATTGGTTTAC
Organism: Maribacter sp.; assembly: GCA_047650615.1. GTDB lineage: Bacteria > Bacteroidota > Bacteroidia > Flavobacteriales > Flavobacteriaceae > Maribacter. The sequence continues at coordinate 27,793 of JBLHNI010000007.1, read as the reverse complement.
GCTCCAATATTCTAATAATTTTTTAATTTTGGATTCGTAATCTTCATATTTTAAGGGTTTTATGAGATAACCTGCAATACCTAACTGGTAGCAGCGAAGTAAATCTAACCTATTTTCAGAAGTGGTGAGAATGATAGTAGGAAGGTATTGCAATACGATATCATCCTTTACTATTTCTAAGAACTCTATGCCGCTCATCATAGGCATGTTTAAGTCTAATAGGATAATATCTGGTAGCTTATCTCCTGACTTTAAAATCTTTAGCGCTTCCTCTCCATTTGCGGCTTTTACAATGGCATGTTTTGCCTCGACCTTAGACAAGGTTCTTTCCAACTTCATTACCTCAATAGTATCATCCTCGATAAGTAAAATATCCATAGTATAGAATTTAGTTAGAGTCAAAAGCCTCATTACCATTTATCTTTAAGGATTGGAGTAAGTGAATAACCTTTAACTATCCTTGAACGGTAAATAACTGTAGATTAGTATTTGGAAAGATGTAAGTATTATATTCGTTATCAAAAAAACTAGCCACGCTACTTGGCATAAAACGAAGTAAATACTAAACCTTGGCTTAATCTTCTCTTTCTAAAATCTATCAATTAAAACTACGTTCTGGCCTAAACGCATCAATACTCATAGTTGTCTTTTTATCCTCCATAATTTCAGAAACCAGCTTTCCTGTGGCCGGACCAAGACTCCAGCCCATCATGGCATGACCTGTAGCAAAAACAAGGTTATTATAATCCTTGGATTTACCAATATAGGGCATTCCATCAGGGGATACAGGACGCATTCCAGTTTTAGCGCTGTCAATCTCTTCTTGTTTTATTTCTAAATGGGGATAGAATGTTTTGGCTCCTTTGGCAATGGCCATAACGCGTTCTTTTAGGACAATATCGTTGATTCCCGTAAACTCCATCGTTCCTGCAAAACGCGTAAACCCTTCCATAGGTGTAACTGCCATTTTTGCTTCCATAAGAATAGCGGGCATACCTATACCGGTATCCCTTTCTAAATTAATCCGATATCCTTTTCCTGCTTGGAGGGATAATTTTATATTGAGTTTTTTCGCAAGTTCCCCGCTCCATGAACCCGCTGCCATAACAACGGCGTCCGGTTGGTAAGAATTCTTATTTGTAATTACTTTACTTATTTTTCCATTTGCAACATCCATATCCAATACCGCTTCATTGGTTTTGATTAGGACACCCACACGTTGCAAGTAGTTGACCATTTTGGGCATAAACTCCGTTGGTGTGGTATGGCCATCGCATTCGTAATGGATAGCACCTTTTGCATTTATCTGAATGTTAGGTTCTATCTTATCTAGTTCATTTTTGTTTAGCTCGCTTACTTCCAAGCCCAGAAAACTAGCTTTTTTGGCTACCTCCATTTCATGTTCATAAGAGGCTTCTGTTTTATAAAGCATCAATAAGCCCTTACGTTCCAATTGAAAATTTCCCAAGTCACCAGAAGCTTTTATATCGGCGTAAAGTTCCCTACTTATTATATTAATATCCTTAATTACTGGAATTGCCTTCTCTACCTTTTGTTTGGTTGAAGACTTATGAAAATACCATGACCATACCATGAAATCCCAGTCCAATCGCGGTTTCATATAAAAAGGACTCGCCGAATTGAACATCATTTTAATCCCTTGCGCTATCATTCCCGGTGATGCTAACGGAATCACATGACTTGGCGTAAGATAACCAGCATTCACAAAAGAAGCTCCGGATGTAATATCTGACTTGTCTATTACAGTAACTTCGTGACCCTCCTTTTGCAAAAAATACGCAGAACAAAGTCCCACAATTCCACCGCCTATAATTACTATATTCTTTCCCATACTTATATTACCTGAAACCCATGTGCGTATGGGTCATTATCATCTATTGTTATTGTATTCTGACCATAAATCTTAGCCCAGCCCTGTATACTAGGGATAATAGCAGGTATTCCCATAAGGTCTGTCTCGGCTTCAACCTTACCTATAAATTTTGAGCCTATAAAGCTTTCATGTATAAATACATCGCCCTTTTTGAGCTTTCCTTTTCCATACCATTGCGCCATCCTTGCCGATGTTCCCGTACCGCAAGGGGAACGATCTATAGCTTTATCACCATAAAAAACAGCATTCCGGGCCGTAGCATCAGGAGAAATCGTAGCTCCCGTCCAAAGCATGTGGCTTACATTCCTAATGGTATCGTCCTCTGGATGAACAAAGGTATCCGGATATTTTTCATTGATTTTTGATCGCAATTCTTGACTGAACTGAATGAGTTTACTGGCCGTAAAATCTTGAATACCGGAAAAATTCTCCTGTGGGTCTACAATAGCATAAAAATTACCTCCGTAGGAAACATCAAAAATAAGTTCTCCCAAATCGGAAGATGTTATGGTCAAATTAGCTTCGGCTAAATACGATTTCACATTGGTTAGTCGCACCCAATCTACTTTATCCCCAGTTTGTTGATAAGTAATTTTCACCAGGCCTGCAGGCGTTTCCATACGTACTTCTCCAGCAACTTTAGGAAAAATCAAACCTTCTTCTATCCCGATGGTTATAGCACCAATAGTTCCATGACCACACATGGGCAGGCAACCGCTCGTTTCTATGAACAGGATTCCAAAATCGTTATCGGGGTTAGCCGGTGGATAGAAAATACTACCGCTCATCATATCATGTCCCCTAGGTTCGAACATCAAGCCTTTTCGTATCCAATCGTATTCCCTTAAAAAATGCTGACGCTTTTCGCTCATGTTCGCACCGGTTAGCTCAGGACCTCCGTGTTTTATAACACGTACAGGATTACCACAGGTATGGGCATCTATACAAACAAATGTGTTTTTAGACATGTTACTAAGCTATTTATTCTTTTTTATGTAAGCGTTTACTCGTTTTTCCAATATAGGCAAGGTTACGGTACCTTGTTCCAATATAATCTCATGGAAATCCCTGATATTGAAGTTTGAGCCTAATTCGGTTTCGGCACGTTTGCGGAGTTCCCTTATTTTAATTTCTCCCATTTTGTAGGAAATAGCTTGTCCGGGCCATGCAATATAGCGGTCGGTTTCTGTATTTACTTCGTGCTCCGAAAGTGCGGTGTTCTCCAACATAAATGTAACGACTTCATCCCTTGTCCATCCTTTGGCATGGATACCTGTATCTACCACCAGTCTGCAAGCACGCCACATTTCATAGGTATATTTCCCAAACTCCTCGTAAGGGGTGGTATAAATACCTAATTCATTTCCTAGAAACTCGGTATACAAGGCCCAACCTTCTCCATAAGCAGATAAATAGGTAGTCTTTCTAAATTGTGGAATACTATCGCCCAGTTCCCTGTTTAAACTCCCTTGCAAATGATGACCAGGTACAGCCTCATGGGCCGTTAAAGATGGTAGTGTATACAGGGGTCTGCTATCCAATTTATAGGTATTTACCAAATAGAAACCGGGCTGCGTATCGGACGAAGGACCGGAATAGCGCCCACCCGTATATTTTGGTGCAATCGCATCGGGCACTTTTATTACTCCATAAGGCCTTCTCGGTAGTGTATTAAAAAACTTTGGGAGCTCGGCATCTATACGCTTGGCAATATCTCTTGCATTCATTAAAAGTTCTTCTCCAGTTTTGGCATAAAATTGTTCATCCGTTCGTAAAAAGGTCAAGAATTCATTAAAACCACCCTCAAAACCGACTTTTTGAATGATTTTTTTCATTTCTGACTTTATACGCGCCACTTCCGTCAGTCCTATATTGTGAATATCGTCTGCTGTATATTCCGTCGTCGTCGTATAATAGTTGATTCTATTCTGATAAAAGGCATGTCCGTTCAGGGTTTCCGAGACACCCAAAGCCTTCCTTGTTTTGGGAATGTATTCTGTTTCAAAGAATTTTTTTATTGTTTCAAAAGAAGGCACCACATTATTTTGAATAGCTAGCTGCGCAGCCGTTAAAATAGAATCAGATTGTGCTTTACTCAAGGTTAATGGCAAACTCTTAAAAGGCTCGTAGAAGGCACTTTGAGTTACATCATCTATAATATGCACATCATAAGTAGATTCATATCCCTTAAAAATAACCCGAGGCTGTGAGATTCCCTTTTTGATTCCTTCACGCATCAATACAAGATGTTCCCTTACAAACTCGGGCACCGCGTTCAACAGGTTTAAATACCGTTTTGCATCTTGATAGCTAAGTATGGGCTTGATGCGATAATTCAGGTTAAGGTGAAAGCCCTGATCTGCCTGTATGGGATTTAAATACATCTCATATTTGTATTCATCTACCCTATTCTGTAGACTAAAACGTAAGAGCTCATATGAAATCTGCTCCGTTTCTGTCAATCCAGAAATAGCTATCTCTTTCAAGACTTTTAATTGCGACTGAGCAAAATCAGCATTTTTCTTTTCCAATTCTGCCTGATGCCGTCCTAAGGGGTAATCCGCATAATCATACAGCTCAAAAGTAGAAACGGCATTTATTACACCTTCCAATTTCTTGGTGCTACTATCTTGGGCAAGTCCGGTTGCACACACCACGAGTGCTACCATAAAGAACGCGGTAACCGAACTAAAAATACCCTTGTGCATGTCTGTCTTATTTTTCGGATTTGAGTTAATTCATAGCGAATTCCTGGTATGTGAACCATCCACTATTCTAATTATGCCTAACGGATTTTCGTTCTGTAGCGCTTTGGGCAGGGATTCATTTGGCCAGTTCTGGAAACTTAAAGGCCGTACCCATCTCCTTATAGCTCCTGTTCCTACAGAAGTAAACCTACTATCCGTTGCCGCTGGAAATGGACCTCCGTGCTGCATAGAAGGACAAACTTCTACCCCTGTTGGAACACCGTTAAAAATAATACGTCCTACTTTGTCCTGTAGCGTATTTACAATAGTCTTATACTTTTTGATTTCATTTTCATTACCTAATACAGTCCCTGTAAGTTGCCCCTCTAACTTAGCGAGTATAGCTTCCATCTCATTAGCGTCCGAGCAACGAACGATAATAGAAAAAGGACCAAATACCTCTTGATGTAATTTTGTGTTCTTTAAGAAATTAGTTCCATTTACGGTTAAAACACGCTGTTGTGCCATATTTGGAGCTACCTCTGTGTCATGGTTGGCCACCATATCCACAGCTGCTTGAGCCGTAAGTTCTTGCTTGCCTTTCTCATAATTACTATGAATAGTAGGGTGCAACATACAAATAGGTTCCAATTTACCTATTTCGGTTCCTAAAGTTGCAATAAAACCATCTAAAGAAGTACTTTTTATTCCTAATATTAGTCCAGGATTTGTGCAAAATTGGCCAGCTCCTAACACAATAGAACCTGCATACTGTTTTGCCCATTCATCCCCTTTCTCGTTTAAGGCAGAAGGCAAAATAACGATAGGGTTAACACTACCCATTTCTGCAAAAACGGGTATAGGTTCAGGTCTTTCATTTGCCAAGCGATATAAGGCAGTACCTCCTTTTATACTTCCTGTGAAACCTACTCCTTTAACCAGAGGGTGCATTACCAACTGTTGTCCTACCTCAATACCACTGCTATTAAGGTTAGAAAAAACACCATTAGGCATTCCCGTTTTTACGGCCGCCTTAATAATAGCAGATGCTACAAGCTCGCCGGTACCTGCATGCATGGGGTGGCTTTTAACGATTACTGGACAACCCGAAGCCAAAGCACTTGCCGTATCACCGCCAGCGGTAGAAAAAGCCAAAGGAAAATTGCTAGCCCCAAAAACAACGACAGGACCTATAGGACATAACATTTTACGAAGATCTACTTTTGGCATTGGTTGACGATTCGCTTGTGCTGGATCAATGCTGGCTTCTACCCAAGAACCCTCTTCCAATAAAGTAGCAAATGCGTTTAATTGCCCCATTGTTCTGCCTCTTTCACCGGCTGCCCTTCCTTCTGGTAGACCCGATTCTTGTGTATACACCTGAATCAATTCATCTCCTAAGTTTTCTATTTCTTTAGCAATAGCGCGTAAAAATTCGGCTCTTCGCTTTCCAGAAAATTCACGATACACCACAAATGCCTCTTCAGCCAGTGCAGCAGCAGCTTGCACTTCTTCTTTATTTGCTTCGTGGAACGCCCATTCGGTAGGAAGATTTAGTTTAGGATTAAAGGTATTGAATTGCTTATCTCCTTTTTTTGAAAATTCCGCTCCTATGTAATTAGCTCCTGATATCATGTATGTCTTTTTTTTATTTCAATTAAAAATACCTACCCAATTGTTATAGATTTTAGTATATCGGAGGGCATTACTAGCATTTAATTAAATACCCATTATGGGCATTCAATATACCCAAAAATAAGAAACAACTGACTAAATCGAATAGCGCAGTTGTTTCTTATTTCTCTACTTTATTTAAAAGTACGTGTTTGCGCCATACTACATCATGCTCAGTTCTTTATAAGCAGGCAACTTAGGCCTATGGGCCAAACCGTCCCTAATAACTTTCGCTACTCTTTCACGCTCTGCGCCCACCAAAGGCAATCTCGGCGCTCTCACGCGTTCAGTGCCAATTCCTGTAGCTGCCTCGGCCATTTTAATATTCTGTACCAATTGTGGATTAATATCTAATTCCAATAAAGGTAGGAACCATCTATATATTTCTAAAGCTTCACTTATTCTACCTGCTTTTGCCAATTCGTAAACTGCACAAGTCTCTGCTGGGAAAGCACATACCAAACCAGCAACCCAACCATCGGCGCCCATTAGGATACTTTCCATACCTAGGGTGTCTACACCGGTAAGTACTTTTAATCGATCTCCAAAACGTGCTTTGATTCTAGTAACGTTGGAGATATCCCTTGTTGACTCCTTTACCGCTTCAATATTATTGCATTCCAGCAGTTCTTCGAACATATCTAAAGTAACCTCGATTCCGTAATCTACAGGATTATTGTAAATCAGTATAGGTAAATCAGTACTGTTGGCTATCGCTTTAAAATAGGTAACGGTTTCATAATCATTGGCCTTATATCGCATTGGAGGCAATATCATTAAACCTCTAGCGCCACATTCTTTGGCAACACGAGCTGCTTCAATTGCTCCTTTTGTTGTTTGCTCTGCTATATTAATAATAACAGGAACAGCTTCATTAACCATTTGCACACTTCCTATAATTAGCTGCTTTTTCTCTTCGTTAGTTAAGGTACTGGCCTCTCCTAAAGTACCACCAAGAATAATACCTGAAACTCCGGCTTCTAGTTGTGCTTTTATATTTACTTCGAACATTTCCATGTCCAAAGTATCGTCTTCCTTAAATTTTGTCGTTACCGCTGGCATCACGCCTTTCCACTGAATACTCATGCTTACTGTTTTTGGTTTATACAAAGATACAGCAGGACAAAAAGCTTAGCATTCATCAATTTTAACCTTAACTTAGACTATATTATCCTATTATTAATAATTTTATATATTGAAAGGTAAATTATACACATTTTGAAAATATACCCATTTCAAATACCCAAACCCGTAGCCGGAGCATTAATTATTCAAGTGGACAAGGAACTTGTGTTTTTTGATAAGCTACATCAACATGAAGAAATACAGATAAGCTTGTTGGTAAAAGGAAAGGGGAAACTTATTATAGGAGATAGTATACATTCCTATGCGACGGGAGATTTAATAGTCATTGATGGAAAAATACCGCATCTTTTTCAAAGTACAGGCAGCGACCAAGTATCTCAAATGATTTCACTGTTCTTTACCCCTAAAACCTTTGGTGCGGATTTTTTTACCATTCCAGATTTGGAACAAACAACGTCGTTTTTTAATAACCCAAATACAGGTTACAAAGTATCGGATAAGAACCTAGCGGCAAGACAAATTATGGAAGCCCTCCCTTTCGCGGATAAATTTTCCCGTTTTATTTTATTTCTGGAGTTACTCAAAAGCATTTCAGAAAGCGAAATTGCTATGTTAACTGGTTTCGTGCATCCAAAAGCACTTAATGCGAATGAAGGGAAACGATTACAAGAGGTACTAGACTATGTCATGCATAATTTTGAAAAAGACATAAAATTAATAACCGTTGCGAACCTAGCATTCATGACGCCGAATGCCTTTTGTAGATTCTTTAAGCAACGTACGAATAAGACATTCTTTCAATTTTTAATTGAATTACGAATAGAACATGCCTGCCAGTTACTAGTATCCAACAAAGATCTAAGCATCTTAGAAATAGCTGAAAAATCAGGTTTTGGCTCTATATCCAATTTTAATCGAAAATTTAAACACATAAAAAAGGAAACCCCTACAGGATACATGCGTCATTAAGCAAAGTTAAAGCTACAGAGGTACAAAAAAGAAATAACATTCATTTGTAAGAAGTCATATTAAGCATAACCGATTTTAAAACTACCAACGTGCATTGAAAACCCAGTTAGTTTTACACTGATTCTAGCCCTAAAAAATGTACGCCTGTAAATACATAGTTTTAACTTCATTCGAAACTCAGAAATCAAAAAGAACAGTTTTTACAAAAATTCGGAACCGCTGATATTATTTAACTTACCCATCCTTAAACAGAATTTTTGTTTTAAACATATATTCCCAAAATTACTTTGAATTAAACAATAGCTTTCTATCTTTACAAGCTAGGATATATTTTGGCCCACGTGGTGAAATTGGTAGACATGCTACCTTGAGGGGGTAGTGTTCGCAAGGACGTGCTAGTTCGAATCTAGTCGTGGGCACATAGCCGGGTAAACACCCGGCTTTTTCCTGTTAATTTCAAATTTTAACTTGGCTTTTTGAATGCTCTATCGGTTTAAATTGTAAATTTGTTTAACTATTTTGATAATAAAATGAACAATGTAAAAAAGAATTTTAGTATCCGTGACCTGGAAAACCTTTCCGGAATCAAAGCGCATACTATAAGAATTTGGGAAAAAAGATATAATCTTTTGAGCCCTGAGCGTACAGATACCAATATTAGAGCCTATAACCTAGCGAGTCTTCAAAAATTATTAAACATTACGCTACTTTATCACAGCGGTCATAAAATATCTAAAATAGCCAAAATTCCTGAAAGTGATATCCCATTGGTTGTAAGAGAAATAGTTGCGAAAAATAGTTTGAAAAATCATGCCATGAATGCCTTTAAGTTGGCCATGATGAATTTTGATCAAACTATTTTCTTCGATACCTATAACAGTTTAATAAACGAAAAATCATTTAGAGAAGTTTTCAAGGAAACATTTATACCATTATTAAATGAGCTTGGTTTGCTCTGGCAAACAGACACCATAAGTCCTGCTCATGAGCATTTTATTACCAGTCTTATTAAGCAGAAAATTCTCGTAAATACAGAAAAATTACAGCATTTAAAGCCTACTAAAACCGACAAAATTTTTGTGGTCTACCTCCCTGAAAACGAAATTCATGAGATAGGTCTTCTTTATCTCAATTATGAAATTATTCTGAGAGGATATAAGTGCATTTATTTAGGACAGACCATACCTATGGAAAACCTTATGGATTTGATGAAATATTTTGATAATATTTACTTTCTTTCTTATTTTACTGTAGTACCCGAAAAAGATCGTATTGATAAATACATCGAAGATTTTAAAAATTTGGTGTCAGATTACAACAATCCCAACCTCTGGATTTTGGGAAGACAGGTGCAGCATTTGGACGAAACCAAGCTGCCTAGTTTTGTAAAAACCTTCCATTCTATAGACCAAGTTGTTAGCCGGTTATAATCAATAAAATCTGCCGTTAAAATTTATGGATAAAAAAGTTAGTATAATAGGTTCTGGTTTCTCATCCTTATCCGCCGCATGTTATCTTGCAAAAGATGGGTATAATGTATCTATATACGAGAAAAACGCTGCAGTTGGTGGTAGAGCTTCAAAATTCACCAAACAGGGTTTTACTTTTGATATGGGACCAAGTTGGTATTGGATGCCAGACATATTCGATAAGTTTTTTGCTGATTTTGGCAGGAAAACGACCGAATTCTATACATTAGACAAATTAAGCCCAGCCTACAAAATTTTCTTTTCTGATGATATTATTACCATTGGGGATAGTATGGATAAAATCTGTGCCGAATTTGAACGAATTGAAAAAGGTAGCTCCTTACAGCTCCGAAAATTTATAGCCAGCGCACAAGAAAATTATGACATTGCTATTAACAAAGTAGTACTCAGACCTGGACTATCCCCGTTGGAACTAGTTACCAAAGAGACTGTCCTAAAAGTAGACCAGTTCTTTAAGACTATTAGCTCACAAGTGCGTAAGAAATTCAAAAATCCGAAATTAATTTCCACTTTAGAGTTTCCTGTTTTGTTCCTAGGGGCAAAACCTAGCAATACCCCCTCTTTCTATAACTTCATGAATTTTGCAGACTTTGGTCTAGGTACCTGGCACCCAAGAGGAGGGATGTATGAAATTATAAAAGGTATGGAAACCCTGGCAAAAGAACTAGGCGTTCACATTCATACGAATCAAGCAGTATCTAAAATTTTAGTGGAAAACGGAAAAACTATAGGTATTGTAAGTGACGGTACAGAAATAAAATCTGATGTGGTACTTAGTGGTGCAGATTACCACCACTCTGAAACCTTGTTAGACATCAAACATAGACAATATTCCGAAGGCTACTGGAGCAAAAAGACCTTTGCTCCTTCTTCCCTACTTTTTTACATAGGTTTTGATAAAAAACTAAAAAATGTAGAGCACCACAATCTATTCTTTGATACGGATTTTGAATTGCATGCCGAAGAAATATATGATGCGCCGAAATGGCCTACAGACCCATTGTTCTACGCTAATTTTCCGTCAATCACAGATAGCACCATGGCCCCGGAAAATTGTGAAACTGGGTTTTTCCTAGTTCCAATAGCGCCAGACCTTAAGGACACCCCAGAATTAAGAGCAGAATACCTCGACATTATTTTGAATAGATTCGAGAAAAGAACAGGGCAAGAAATTAGAAATAATATCATATTCAAGGAATCTTTCTGTGTCAACGATTTTATAGAACGATACAACTCCTACAAAGGAAACGCATACGGGATGGCCAATACCCTAACACAAACGGCATTCCTAAGGCCAAATTTAAAAAGCAAGAAAGTCAAGAATCTTTTCTTCACTGGGCAGCTTACCGTTCCAGGTCCGGGAGTTCCACCAGCTTTAATTTCAGGAAAATTGGTTTCAGAATTAATAACAAAAGAAAATTAGTCCTCCGCTATGAAAGCTACTTTTGATATGGTATCGTACCAATGCAGCAAACTTGTCACAGAGAAGTACAGCACTTCTTTTGCCTTGGCGACAAAAATGTTGTCTAACTCCATACGAGAGGACATCTATAACATTTATGGTTTTGTGCGTTTTGCAGATGAAATCGTAGACACCTTCCATGACTACGATAAAGAAAAATTATTCGATAAATTTGAACTGGAACTAGCTGCTTCGGTAACAGATAAAATAAGCTTAAATCCTATCCTAAATTCCTTTCAGCATACCTTCCATAAATACGACATCCCTATGCATTTGGTTGCATCGTTCATGAAGAGTATGCGCATGGATCTTAGCAAGAACATATATAAAACAGAACAGGAATATAAAGATTACATTTATGGTTCTGCCGACGTTGTAGGACTCATGTGCCTAAAAGTGTTTGTTAAAGGTGACAATGAAGTTTATGAAAGATTAAAGGAATCTGCTATGGCACTGGGTTCTGCTTTTCAAAAAGTAAATTTCTTACGGGATGTAAAGGCAGATTTTGAAGATTTAAACCGTTCCTATTTCCCCAATACAAACCTTACGGAATTGGATGAAGCGTCTAAAAAACGTATTGTAGATGAAATAAAGGCCGACTTCCAACTTGGATATAAAGGTATTATGGCATTACCTACCGAGGCTAAATTTGGAGTATATACAGCATACAAATACTACTACAAATTACTTCAGAAATTACAAAATACGCCTTCGCTAGATATTAAGAATACCCGTATAAGGGTTCCGAATTATCAAAAGTTTGGACTGCTCGCTAGGTCGTACGTTAAATATAAAATGAAGCTCGTTTAGATGAAAATAGCACTTTGGATTATCATTTTTTTTGGAACTTTTTCCTTCATGGAGTTTATGGCGTGGCTTACGCACAAGTACGTTATGCACGGATTTTTATGGTCCGTACATAAGGATCACCATCATAAAGACCACGATTCTTGGTTCGAACGGAACGATGCATTTTTTATATTCTATGCCATCATAAGCATGTCGCTATTCTATGTAGGTGGTAATATAATTTGGTATGGCTACCCCCTTGGTTTTGGAATATTAGCCTACGGGATTGCTTATTTCTTGGTACATGATATTTTCATACACCAACGCTTTAAAATCTTCAGAAATGCCAACAACTGGTATACTAAGGGTGTACGACGCGCACACAAAATGCATCACAAACACTTAAGGAAAGGCGATGGCGAGTGTTTTGGTATGCTGTTTGTTCCTTTTAAGTACTTTAAAAAGTAACTATGCCTAAAGCCTTAGTGATAGGAGCCGGCATTGGAGGCATTGCTTCGGCATTGCGTTTACGCAAAAAAGGCTACGAAGTAACCGTCGTAGAATCGAATGACTACGCTGGTGGTAAATTACATGCAATGGAACAAGATGGCTACCGTTTTGACCTTGGTCCCTCCCTTTTTACCATGCCACATTTTGTAGATGAACTTTTTGAACTCTTCCATAAGCAACCAACCGACTACTTTAACTACCATCGTAAAAAGACTATCTGCACTTACTTTTGGGAAGATGGTCATGAATTTAGCGCAACCAGCGATTTGGATGTTTTCATAAAACAAGCATCCATTAGTTTTGCCGAGCCAGCTGTAAATATTGAAAAATACCTAAAAAGAAACAAAAAAAAATACGAGCTTACGGCATCTCTTTTTTTAGAAAAATCATTACATAAAGCAAGTACTTATCTCTCCAAACAAACGCTAAAATCAATACTCAGCATTGCTAGTCTGGATATTAACAGTTCTTTAAACAGCACTAACGAGGCTCACTTTAAAAATCCGAAACTAGTACAGCTATTCAATAGATATGCTACCTATAACGGGTCCACACCGTATAAAACGCCTGGTATCATGTCCATGATACCCCATTTGGAAATGCATTATGGTACTTTTTTCCCAGAAGGTGGAATGCATCAAATTAGTCAAAGCCTGTACCAACTTGCTCTAGACCAAGGTGTTGTTTTTAAATTCAATGAAACAATCGAACGCATCACCGTAGAGAATAAAAAAGCTATTGGAGCCACTTCGTCTCTAACGGAATACCAATCAGATTTGGTGGTTACCAACATGGATGTCTACCCTACCTACAAAAAATTACTAAAAGACCAACCCGAACCAAAAAAGACATTAACACAGGAACGTTCCAGTTCCGCCCTAATCTTTTACTGGGGCATAAATAAGGAGTTTCCTAATCTAGATTTACATAACATCCTTTTCAGTGACTCCTACACGGAAGAATTTGAACATATTTTTGAAAAAAGGACACTTTACGAAGACCCTAGCATTTACATCAATATCACCTCTAAAGAAAGCCGTTCGGACGCCCCTAAAGGGCATGAAAATTGGTTTGTTATGATTAACGCACCCGGGAATTATGGACAGGACTGGGAGACATTAAAGGAAGCCGCTAGAAAAAATATTATTTCAAAAATCAATAGGGTCTTAAGAACGGATATAGAAAAACACATTACTACGGAACACATATTAGATCCGGTGGGCATAGAAAATGCCACTAGCTCTTATCGCGGCGCATTATACGGTGCAGCAAGCAACAACAAATTCGCAGCGTTCCTAAGGCATCCAAATTTCTCCAGGCGTATTGAAAATCTATATTTTTGTGGGGGATCGGTACATCCTGGCGGAGGAATACCGCTATGCCTTTTGTCTGCCAAAATCATTGAAGACTTAGCCCCAAACATCGCAAAAGATGCTTAAAACACTAAAGAAAAATCAACTGACCGTTAGTATCGCTATCATTTGGTTATTTCATATTTCGGCAATGATAGGAGTTGCTTTAGGGGAGGTAGATTGGTTTGTAGAAAAAACACCATTAAACCTTATTATATCATTACTTATTTTCTTGGTATTCTTTCCTATTGATACGTTCAAGAAAAGTATCGCTTTCCTTATCTTTTTTGCAGGCGGTATATTTGCAGAATGGCTCGGCGTAACCTATCAAATGCTATTTGGGGAGTATGCTTATGGCAGCAATTTTGGTCCAAAATTAGACGGCGTACCATATTTAATAGGCGCCTATTGGGCTATACTAACCTTTATTACTGCCAGTATTATGGACTATACGAAATGGCATACGGTAACAAAGGTTATTGGAGCAGCCGGTCTCATGGTACTGCTAGATTTTCTTATGGAACATACGGCTCCTATATTTGATTATTGGACCTTTGCTGGGGGTATTCCAACTATGGAAAATTATGTCACTTGGTTCGCTTTGGGAATTGCGTTTCAACTTATCGTGAAGCTTCTAGGAATAACCGGCAACAAACTACTATCAGTACACTTATACCTAGCACAGTTCATTTTCTTTCTCTTCTTTTATTTTTTGTTTCCTTAAAAGGGTAACGAAGGCACACCGTCCCATGTTCCTTTTGAACGATATGGCTCAAATCTAGAAAACAGTTCCTCGTTATACCAATCCAAGCTTCTTGTTTTGGCAATCGCCTCAGTATGTTCCCTGCTCTTATATGCAAAATCCATAAGGGATTGTTTATCCTTCCATAAACTAAACGTTGCCATTTGCAAAAATGGCACTTCGCCAATACCTTTTGTAAATAACAAGCCCTTATTGTCTTTTAAAGACGCTTGTAATGCGGGTACGTACTTCCAAAATGTACCGAGCATTTTAGGTTTAATCGTAGCTCTTGTAATTACGGCGATATAAGGATTAGAGGAATTAATTTCACTACTTGGAACGAAAGGGGTTACACCAGCCCAAGTTCCTTTTGCTTTTATACTTCTTAAGAAGATGACCCATTGCTGTGTTGTTTTACGGACATAGCGTTGATACAACGTAGAGGTATCAAAAAATCGAGTAGCTGCCTCCTCGCTTTCCCAAACTTGCAGCAGCGCGTATACGGACCAATCTGCAAAGGGATCAAAACCATCCTTACCACTGCCCATAAGCTTATAATGGAGTAATCCTTTTTCCTTGGCTAAAGGCTTGTGGGCAAATTGCATCATCCCAAAGGCCCACACCTTATTCGTAAAGGATGCATATTTAAAAAAAGTAAGGGTAGTGACTTGACTCATAACTCATTATTGCGCAATCAGTTCAGCAAAAAGTTCGTCTACCTTATCATTGCGCCAATCCGCTATTGCATTCTGATGTACCACAATATTACCATTCTTATCAATAACATAAGACCCGGGTGGTTTTAATAGGGTTAGCGGACTAGGATTTCCTACAATTTGATAGGTAACTGGAAAAGTGTAGTCGTTTTTCATCATAAATAATTCCACCGGAGCACGCTCTTCATTGGTAATAACGTAAAAGTCTACGTTACCCTTATAGGTATCATAAAGTAGTTGTATATCTTTTAATTGTGCTTTGGAAGGCAAATGCCATGATGCCCAAAATGTAATAAAAACGACCTTACCCTTAGATTTCTTAAAACTGACAAAGTCCCAATTCGCATCTTTTAACCGCCAGTCATAACTGCTTATCCCTCCTCTATTTTCTTGTGTAATAACCGTAGGTGCCGTAGCGAATATCCGATTTAGCATTAATTTACTAAAATCTCCTAATGGAGTAACAAAAAAGGAAAGAACAATTGCAATTACAAATAAAGTATAAACTGTTTGTCTTTTCATTTTATGTGGGATGACCTCAAAACTAAAAAACTCCCGAGGATAAACGGGAGTTTTTAGTAACTATTTACAAGTTATTATACTGCATTTTCTCTTTTGATCACATTGAGCGCAGAACCCTCTCTATACCATCCGATTTGTGCATGATTATAGGTATGATTTGCTACTACAGTGTCTTTAGAGCCATCTACATGAACCACTTCAATGGTTAATGGTTTGTCCGGAGCAAAATCAGCTATATCAATAAAATTAAAAGTATCATCTTCTTTTATTAAATCGTAGTCACTTTCCTTGGCAAAGGTTAAACCTAACATTCCTTGCTTTTTCAAGTTTGTTTCATGTATACGAGCAAAAGACTTTACAAGTACCGCTGCAACTCCCAAGTGTCTTGGTTGCATAGCCGCATGCTCTCTAGAAGAACCTTCACCGTAATTATGGTCACCAATAACAATAGTTTTAATACCTGCTACTTTGTATGCTCTCTGTGTATCTGGCACCCCTTCGAATTCGCCCGTTACTTGGTTCTTTACAAAGTTTGTCTTTTTGTTAAAGGCATTTACCGCACCAATGAGCGTATTATTAGCAATATTATCTAAATGTCCTCTAAAACGCAACCATGGCCCTGCCATTGAAATATGATCGGTAGTACATTTACCAAAAGCCTTTATCAACAGCTTTACACCCTGCAGCTCTTCGTTTTGTATGGGCATGAACGGCTCCAACAACTGCAGTCTTTCAGAATCTCCAGCAACCACGACCTGCACTCCAGAACCATCAGCCTCTGGGGCAAGGAAACCAGCATCCTGAACTTCAAAACCGTTTGGTGGAAGTTCCCAACCTGTTGGTTCATCAAACCGTACTTCTTGACCATTTTCGTTGATCAACGAATCGGTAATCGGATTAAAATCTAAACGACCGGCTATAGCAATGGCAGCTGTTATTTCTGGTGACGCTACAAAAGCGTGTGTGTTAGGGTTGCCATCTGCACGCTTGGCAAAGTTCCTGTTGAATGAATGCACAATACTATTCTTTGGTGCGTTCTTGGGATCGCTATACCTAGCCCATTGTCCAATGCAAGGTCCGCAAGCATTAGTAAAAATCTTAGCATCCAATTTTTCAAAAACATTTAGAATACCATCTCTTTCTGCAGTAAAACGAACTTGCTCAGAACCTGGATTAATACCCAATTCCGACTTCATTTTTAAACCTTTATCCAATGCCTGTTGCGCAATGGAGGACGCTCTTGACAAATCCTCATAAGAAGAATTGGTACATGAACCAATAAGGCCCCATTCAACTTGTATGGGCCAATCGTTTTTCGTTGCCTTTTCGGTCATATCACTACCTACTGGCGTAGATAAATCCGGCGTAAAAGGTCCGTTCAATAATGGACCCAATTTAGAAAGGTCAATATCTATAACTTGATCAAAATAGTTTTCTGGATTTGCATACACCTCGGCATCGGCAGTAAGGTGTTCCTTTACTTCGTTTGCCGCATCTGCAACATCGGCTCTGTCGGTAGCACGAAGGTATCTTTCCATGGACTCGTCATAACCAAAAGTAGAGGTGGTTGCCCCTATCTCCGCACCCATATTACAAATAGTTCCTTTACCGGTACAAGACAACGAAATAGCACCAGGTCCAAAATATTCTACAATTGCTCCGGTACCTCCTTTAACAGTAAGTATCTCAGCTACTTTTAAAATAACATCCTTTGGAGCGGTCCAACCAGAAATTGTTCCAGTCAATCGTACCCCTATTAATTTTGGGAATTTTAATTCCCAAGCCATTCCAGCCATCACATCAACAGCATCCGCACCACCTACACCAATGGCTACCATTCCCAACCCGCCAGCGTTTACCGTATGGGAATCCGTACCAATCATCATTCCGCCAGGAAAGGCATAATTCTCCAAAACAACTTGGTGTATAATCCCTGCTCCTGGTTTCCAAAAACCAATTCCGTATTTATTGGAAACCGACTCCAGAAAATTAAAAACTTCGGCACTAGTAGAATTTGCAAATTTCAAATCTGCAGTTGCGCCGTTTTTAGCTTGAATCAAGTGATCACAATGCACCGTTGTTGGCACAGCAACCTTTTTCTTTCCAGCTTGCATAAACTGTAAGAGTGCCATTTGCGCTGTAGCATCCTGCAAAGCGATACGATCGGGATCAAAATCTACATAGTCCTTTCCTCTTGAAAAAGCCTTGGTTGGTGTACCTTCCCACAAATGAGAGTATAGTATTTTCTCCGAAAGAGTAAGTGGCTTTCCCACAATTTTCCGGGCCTTATCCACTCGGTCCGCCATTTTGGCGTACACCCCTTTAATCATATCGATATCGAAAGCCATCCTGTATTTATTTTAAGGTTAAATCAATTTAGTAAATTTAAGAAAATATGAGCCGTAATTAAAACTTTAAATGCTGCTTTCGATGTTTTTAGATAAATGGAAGATATTTAGGTTAACAGAAGGCGAAACATCAAATAAAGCCATCGTTCTTTATGAAGAACCTAAAAATATGACAGAAAAGGTGACTACAACAATCGATCTATGATATCCTCCTCAGAAATTCCCTCGGCCTCGGCCTTGTAATTTTTAATAATTCGATGTTTTAGGATTCCTTTAACCACTGCCTGTACATCTTCTATATCCGGGGAATATTTACCATAAATCGCAGCGTTTGCCTTCGCTCCCAAAATTAAATTCTGAGATGCCCTAGGGCCTGCACCCCAATCCAGATATTGTTTTATAAAATCAGATGCTGTTGCTAAATTGGGCCTTGTACTATTTACTAATTTTACAGCATATTCCACTACATTATCCGGAACGGGAATACGCCTTACCAACTCTTGAACTGCTAATATTTCATTCGCTGTAAACTGTGGATTTATATTGACCTTGTTTGTTGATGTTGTATTTTTTACAACCTGAATCTCTTCTTCGATTGTGGGATACTGCAGTTCGATAGCAAACATAAAACGATCCAGCTGCGCCTCAGGCAATGGATATGTCCCTTCTTGTTCTATGGGGTTTTGCGTTGCGAGAACAAAATAAGGTAATTCCAATTTATGTTGATGGCCTGCAATGGTCACAGCTCGCTCCTGCATGGCCTCTAAAAGGGCTGCTTGCGTCTTGGGCGGTGTTCTATTTATTTCGTCTGCCAAAACAATATTAGAAAAAATAGGCCCTTTAATAAATTTGAAGTTTCGATTCTGGTCCAAGACTTCGCTCCCTAAAATATCACTAGGCATCAAATCTGGTGTAAACTGTATGCGTTTAAAATCTAACCCAAGCGCTTGTGCAATAGTATTTACCATTAAGGTTTTTGCCAAACCGGGAACACCAATCAATAATGAATGTCCGCCTGTATAAATAGACAATAGAATTTGATCTATTACAGTATCTTGGCCAACAATGGCCTTGGCTATTTCCTTCTTAAGCGCTAAATGTTTTTCTACTAGGTTTTGTATAGCAGCAACGTCTGACATATATTATTCCTTTACCCATTTATTAGCAAAATCGCAATCCCTATTTGCGTCGTTTACGCTAACATAAGTATCTGCTATATGTTCTGCCATCCATTCTTTTATTGCGTTAAACTGCTTTTGCGTAAGGGCCAATTGCTGAATTTTAATATAGTCCTGCGCAAAATCTGCTTTATGCTCATCGTACCTATTGGTAACTTTTAAAATTTTATATTTTGGTGGCCCTCCACGTTGATCTTCCTCTAAAGTAGGATAGGATATCTCATTATCTTTTAAGTTACGAACCTGATTATACAAAGAAGGATCCATTTTGGTTAGCTCAAAACGGGCTCCAAAATCCTGGGGATTACGAAGTACACCCCCGTCAAATTTGGTTTCCTTTTCATCTGAAAAATTTAAAGCCGCCTCCGCAAAGGTAAATTCTTCATTCATAATTTTTTGGCGAATACTATCCAATTCCGATTTTGCCTCTTCAGCAACAGCGTCTGAAATTTCGGGAGATATTAAGATATGACGCAAATCCAATTCTTGTCCACGTATTTTTTCTATAAAAATAATATGATAACCGAATGGGGTTTTAAAAGGTTCTGAAACTTGACCTTCTCTAAGGCTAAAGGCTACATCCTTAAATGTTTTATCAAAGCCTGTTTCTTTGGTAATACTATAAAATCCACCTTTAGATTTTGACCCAGGATCCTGAGAATACAAAATCGCTTTAACATTAAAACTAGCATCATTATCTTCAATATCAGCTTTTATTTGGTTAAGCTTGTCTACTACTTTTTGGTTCTCTTCGTCAGATGGCTTAGGGGTTTTAACGATTTGCGCAATCTCCAACTCGGCACCAAGAACTGGGCGTTCGTCGTCCGGAATATTACTAAAAAACTGCCGTACCTCTTCCGGGGTAATTTCAATATCCTTAATAATTTCTTGCTGCATTTTCTCAGACAACATCCTCAGCTTGTTAATCTTGTAGAGCTCTTCCCTAAAACTCACTTCGTCCAGCTTTTTGTAATACTTCAACACCTTAGGCATAGACCCTATTTGCTGTACCAAAGATTGCAATTGCGCTTCACTTTGGGCATTTACCATATCGTCTGAAACCAAGATACTATCTTGGACCGCTTGGTGAGCATATAAACGGTCTTCCATTAGCTTGCCTAAAAGTCCACAATGCGTAATATCATCTGTAGCGGCGCCTTGACTTTTTAGATCAATGAGTGTTTTTGCAACATCCGAGTCCAAAATCACATAATCGCCTACAACGGCAGAAATACCGTCCAACTTTATTCTCTTAAAATTGTTAACCGTGTCCTTTTTCTTGGTAATATCTGCCTCAGCTACAATTTCTTCTGGCTCTACTTGATTATCCGGCACTTCTGGAACGGTCTGCTGACCGAACACCATAACCGAACATATACTCAACATACCTGTGCAAATCGACCTGCTAATCCTTGGTATACACCTCAAATTCTTTATCCTTAATTGCTTCATCTATAATTTCTATTTCAAGTTTACGCAGGTAGTTTATTTTTCTGCGATTCAATAACACTTGTTTTATGGTAGGGGCTACAAAAGACAGTGGAGCTATTTCGTTTATATCTTTCACTTCCTCTATCTTTCCCAAATATACCCCGATTGAATCCTCTAATTCAAAAAATTGTGATTTTTTTAAGTACCTATCCTGATTTTCAAAGCCTATGGGCGGTATTTCAGCTGCTACTCTAGATGCTCGCACCCAAATAGAATCGTTAAAATGTAATTTTGTAAACTGCACCCCTATCGAATCCAAATACGAAACATCTTCCTTTTCGAAGTTTTTTAAACGTATACTAACTTCCTCCTTATTTAAAAAATTCTTCGGCAAGGCAACAAAACGAATTCTTAAAATCCGCTCCTTTAATTTGAAATTCTCTTTTTCTTCGGCATAAAAATTAGCCAGTTGTTCCTTGGAAATTAAAGAATCCGAACCTTGTAAAACTAATGCTTCCTTGTACGCCCGAGTGTATAGGTCCGTTCTGTAATCTGCTACTAAGGCATCAAATTTTCGTAATTTATCCTCTTGTAAGTTTATCTTAGCCTTAGACAAAAGCAACTGTTTAGAAGCCCATGTATTAATATAATTGTTTACGAAAGATGCGCTATCTGACTCGGACATACCATCTGTAATATATGCGGCAATATCCTCCCCATATAAAAAGTTTTCCCCTACCCTAGCTAGAGGTACTATGTTTTCCTTTTTTTTTAAATAAGAACTACAGGAACCCAGAAAAATACATATCAGGGTAAAAGTAGTTATACTTAGGGCGAAATGCCTTTTCCTAAAGGTTATTGAACAAAACATTTGACAAAAATAGCAATTACAAAATCCCTTGCAACTCTAGCTCCTTTTACTTAACACAATTTTAGGGCAATGAGAAATATTTAAAAGGATTTATTGTTTTAAATCTCCTTCAGTTACAAAATAAGCAAGATCGTTTAGAAACCAATTTCGCAGAATACTATTGTACCCCTTGGATTTAAGTCGAAAAGCTTAATTTTGAACCTAAAGTATTATATTTTGGATAGAAAAATAAAATTGATTTGGGATTTTAGAGGCCCAGAAGGCTTTAGAACGGCTGAACACCACGAAAAGCACTTAAAGGAATTTATTACGATGGAAAAGCTTCCATTAGATATCACGGGGCACGAGCAACTAAACGAAATGCACAGTTTGGCCTACATGGTGGTAAACGAGAAAGACATGATTACGGTACGGGATACCTTAAAACCGCATCGTGGAGAGGTATATACAGATAACTAAACGCAAGTATTAGGTACTTAAGATGAACTAGTAGAAACCAATGCTTCAAATTAAATATGTGTCACACATGAAAGCAACTATTCTATCCCTTTTCCTTTTAGTCTCCGTTTTGCGCTCTTGCGCCCAGCAAAACAGTAGTTCAATTTTAAAGCAAGCATTGGCATCCGAAAACCAGACCATAAGGAGGGTCATAGATCGTCTGGACCAATACGAGGCACAAATACGATACACGCAAATAGATAGGCGCAACGATAGCATTGTCTTTCCTGACTTTGATTTTCAAGTAGATCAAGGACACTATTTTTATCCTGCGAGCACCCTTAAATTTCCAATTGCCGTGCTAGCGCTCGAACGTTTGAACCAGACTGATAGCAAAAACACAAAATATTACATAGAGGGAGATTCAATAGAATCTAGCATTGCAGAAGATATTTCGAAAGTATTCGCGGTAAGTGACAACCTGGCCAATAACCGCATGCTAGAGCTGTTGGGACAAGATGCAATTTATAAGAGTTTGACGGACAAAGGAATAGGACTTGTTCGCATTTCTCACAGATTAGACCATCATTCAAGTGATTTAAAAACCAAACCGCTTATCATATATTTAAACGATAGCACAACCGGTATCTCTGTGACTAGTATAAATACAGCTGCAAAGCCACTTCAACTAGAGCGCATTAAAAAAGGAATTGGATATTACGAAGATGACGCCCATGTAAATGACCCTTTTGATTTTAGTCTAAAGAATTATTATCCGATTACTAGTCAGCACGAGGTTTTGAAAAGAGTCATCTTTCCGAACGAGTTCGACCCCAGAAAACGCTTTGACCTTTCGGAAGAGCAGCACACCTTTTTATTGGAATTCATGTACACACTACCTAGAAATACGGGATATAATTCTACTGAATATTATGATGGTTATTGTAAATTTTTCTTGTATGAAGACACCACGGAAACCGTTCCAGACCATATAAAAATATATAATAAGGTGGATTTTGACTATGGAACCTTAACAGATTGTGCTTATTTAATTGATGGTAAAAATCACGTATATTTTTTGTTGACAGCAACAATTTTGGCAAACAAAAACGAAGTCTTTAATGATGATGTTTACGAGTACGATGACATCGGAATTCCGTTTTTAGCATCCTTAGGAAGGGAAATACATACATTAAGAAATAGAACGTAACAACTAATATCGGGTATCCGTAACAAAGCTATGGCAGGTACAGTAAAACAGACGAGGATAAATAAATACCTAAGCGAAGTAGGCTATTGTTCAAGGAGGGCAGCAGACAAACTTATAGCCCAAGGCAGGGTTACCATAAATGGCAAGGTTCCCGAAATGGGAACAAAAGTGGTAGACGGTGATGCCGTAAAAGTAGACGGAGAAGAGGTTACTGCACCAAAAGAAAAACCTGTTTATCTTGCTTTTAATAAGCCGGTCGGGATTGTATGCACCACAGACAGTAAGGTAGAAAAGGATAATATTATTGATTTTATAAATTATCCTAAACGCATTTTCCCTATCGGAAGATTAGACAAGCCTAGTGAAGGCTTGATATTTTTGACCAACGACGGGGATATTGTCAATAAAATCCTTAGAGCAAGAAACAATCATGAAAAAGAGTATCTCGTAACCGTAGATAAACAAATTAGACCCGACTTTTTAAACAAAATGAGAAATGGGGTCCCAATATTGGATACCGTAACAAGAAACTGCGAGGTAAGCCAAGTAAGCACCTACCAGTTCCGTATTATTTTAACGCAGGGACTCAACCGTCAAATAAGACGTATGTGCGAGCATTTGGAGTACAGGGTAAAAAAGTTGAAGCGCATCCGAATCATGAACGTTCATTTAGATCTCCCCTCAGGCAAATGGAGAGACCTAACAACGGAAGAACTTCAGCAAATTAACAGATTGGTAGCTGATTCCACAAAAACCAATAAATCAGAAAGGTAAGTTCAAAGTTTTACATAGCACTAAACTTTGAACCACGCTTAGGACAAAACCATCAGCTTACATCAAAGTACTATTTTAGGGCTTGCTTATTTTTTATAAGTATACATATAATTTATTAACAATCAGTGTTTTATGTACAAAGCGTTAAATTTTTCTTGTACAACTGCAATGGTTTCCGTAACCTATTATCATAAACCCTTGCAGTTATGATTAAATACACCCCCTTCAAACCAGTTAACACTGGAAGGTTTTTCCCATCCATTCGACTAAGAATTATCTAGCGAAAACCGTTGGGTAAAATTAGTGGATCTTATTCCGTGGGACACCTTGGCATCGGTATACTCAAAAGAACTTATTGCCACTCCGGGGCGCGGAAGCAAAGATGGTCATTGGTGCGATCATTGTGAAACATAAATTGGGGTTAGATGACAGGGGAGCCGTAGCGATGATAAGTGAGAACATTTATCTGCAATATTTTTGTGGTTTGCAGAGCTTTCAAACCAAAGAACCATTACACCCTAGAGTCTTTGTAGACATCCGAAAACGTATGGGAGCTGCTAATTTTGATTTGTGGAATGCCTTGATCATAGCTAAAGCAAATAGTTTAAAGCCTGCGAGAAACAAGAATATTGACAAGGGTAAAGACGATGGTACCCCTAATCAAAACGACGCAACCAAAAACAAAGGCAAACTAAAGATAGGTACTACAGTAGCAAACCAGAAAATAGTATTCCCCACTGATGTAGGGCTTCTCAACACAACAAGAAAAGAGTGTGAACGCATCATCGATGTGCTCTACAAAGAATCGGAAACCGATAAAAACCCTCGGGACTATCGACGCATAGCAAGAATGGAATATCTAGTATTTTAAAATAAAAAGCTTGCTTTTAAATCAGATAGAGGATCAAAGAGGAAAAGGACTATTACTGGGAATGTTTCCAGATATGGAAGATTCATATCCATATAGATTTCTACTATCAAAACGAAATCAAAAGATATACTGGGTGCTCCAACATATTTATGAGCAACACTACTATATGTAGCACCAAGCAACGTATAGCGTGCTCAATAGGATCGTAAATATCTATCAACCCTATTTGCGCCGCATTATAAGGGGAAAGGATAAGGCGGGAACTGAATTTGGGGCAAAATAAGTGCTAGCGAAATAGATGGAATGAGCCGCGTGGAACATATAAGCTGGAATCAGTTCAATGAATCGACAGATTTGAAATTACAAGTAGAAACCTACAGAACTACCTTTGGCTATTACCCAGAACTACTATTGGTAGACCAAATTTACACGAAAAGGGAAAACATAAAATGGCTTAAGAAAAAGGGAATACGCATCGTTGGCAAACCTTTGGGCGACCTCCAAAAAAAGAGTTTAACGCCTACCAAAAACGAAAACTTAAAAAAGAACGAAATCAAAGAAACCTCATTGATGGCAAATTCGGACAAGCAAAGAATGCTTGCGGATTAAGCAATATCCAAGCTAAAAGAAGCGACACTTCACAAAATTGGATAGGAGCAATTTTCTTTGTCCTAAATTTGGTTACATTACTCAAAATAGCCTATGCATACACAATTTTTTGTGACATGCTCAAAAATTGGGCACGAAGGTTACTATTTAAATTACATAATAACTTTACACAATCAAAATTCCAAGATATTCACATGGGAAAAGTTCAAAAAACCATTCAAACCGCATGTTGAAAAATAAAACTGTTCGTGAAAATCAGCAAACCCTAATTTACCGATACTATTTTTAAACAATCGGTAAGCACTACTTACAGCCTAACAACCGTTAATGAAAGTTTGATATGGAATACGAAGAGCATTAGAAGGTGTAACCCTCAAAATTCTAACAATTCCCGCTAACAATTTAGAGCGGCTTAGAAAAGAAGCTACAGAAAACACGTATACTTGAGCAACGCCAGAGTCTTTACACTTATCCTTTTAGCTACTTTACAGTTAGTTAATAAAAAGTAATCTTACGCATCAATCATACAGTTGAGCTTACGAACCAAGCGCAGAATAACCGACTTAGGTTGCTATAATTGAGCACATTTAATACAATCGTGAGAGGTAAATTAGAATATGTAGCAAGCAGTTAAAATCATTAAAGTTAGGTAGATCTTTAAGAGAAATATTAACAAGAAAAAGATATAATTTATGATTTACAATTACGCTATATAGCTATAAATGATTACCTTAAATTGTAAAAATTCACAATAATCGAAATGAAAAATAATAGAAAACTATTCCCGAAAAAAACCTCCATTTTTCCGATATTTTTATCGGTGTTGTTGATGGTGAGTGTGAGTACTCATTTAACTAGTCAAGAGACTAGTTTTAAAGCCTACTCAGGAGAAATACTAGATACTAACTCAAAGAAACCCTTAGTTTTTGCCTCACTTACCCTAGAAGGAACTAACATTAGTACAGTGACTAATACGGATGGAGAATTTTTATTAAAGGTACCTAAGAAAAGCCTAGATAAAAATATCATTATTTCATTTTTAGGCTACAAAACTTTAAGCTTAACGTTGAGCAAATTTAAGGCTAAGGACAATAAAGTACTGATGACGGAATCTGCCGTGGAACTTTCAGAAGTCCAGTTGAGTATCCCAAAAAATCCAGAGGCCTTGGTTAGGGAAACACTGAGAAAAAAAGGTGAAAATTATATGAACGACCCCACCGTAATGACCGCGTTTTATAGGGAAACTATAAAGAAGCGGAATAAAAATGTTAGTCTGTCTGAAGCGGTGGTAAATATTTACAAAGCCCCCTATTCTTCCTACAAACGTGACGAACTTAAACTTTACAAAGCACGAAAGAGCACCGACTACAACAAATTGGATACACTAGCACTTAAATTACAAGGCGGACCTTTCAATACACTATTCGTGGATATGGTAAAATATCCAGACTATATATTTACGAAGGAGACTATTAACTACTACGACTTTACTTTTGATAGTTCTACTTGGGTAAATGACAAACTTATTTATATTATTAATTTCCAACAAAAAGCGGAAATAATAGATCCATTTTACACGGGTAAATTATTTATAGATGCCGAAAATAAAATTCTTACTAGTGCTATCTACGCCTTAAACATCACTAACAGGAAAAT
Source organism: Maribacter sp. (assembly GCA_047650615.1). Classification (GTDB taxonomy): domain Bacteria; phylum Bacteroidota; class Bacteroidia; order Flavobacteriales; family Flavobacteriaceae; genus Maribacter. Next base: position 514 of record JBLHNI010000007.1, on the reverse strand, counting down.
GGCTGCTCAAATGTTTGTTAGGAAAAAGCCCAGAAATGCTAATGTTTGGCCTACCAAGGTAGCCTATCGCGTAGATTATAGAGAAAAAGATGGCAAATGGTACTACGGTTACAGCAATGTACTCCTGGAGTTTAAAATAGACTGGGATAACAAACTTTTTAATTCGGTGTATTCCATGAGTTGTGAAATGGCAGTTACAGATTGGAAAAAAAACCTAACCAACGTCCAATTGAACGCGAAGGAACGGCTTAAGTCTTCCATAATACTAAGTGATGAGGCCATTGGTTTTGCAGATCCTGACTTCTGGGGCGAATATAATATTATTGAACCGGAGAAATCCATAGAATCCGCTATTAAGAAAATACAACGACAATTGAGCAGAAACAAAACGACGGATAGCGGTACAAGTATTCCATAGAATCCGCTTATTATTTAAACCTAAAATTCCCAGAGTTCAATTGAAAACTGGGAATTTTAGATTTAAGTAGAACTGCACTTTATTTTGGCATAACTA
>JBLHNI010000006.1:0-30417 GCA_047650615.1 Maribacter sp. | reverse complement strand
AACGACACCATCAATCACCAAAAGATTATAGGCATTGATCCAAAAGGCTTGGTATTTTGAAGTATCTGTCTTTGGTATGGAAATATCCTTTACAGATTCCAAAATCGATTTCAAGTCTACCGGATTTTCTTTTACGGCAGTATATTTAACCCTTCCGTCTGCTACGTTAGCTTTAAAAAAACGATCCGTCTTAGAAAAAAAATCAGACAGATCCTGCGCCGAAGTGCTTGTTATTATAAAAAGTAAGACAAATAGGTTTAAGATGATATTTTTCATAACGCTCACTTTTAATTTGTTCCGTACGCTACTCTCTGTCGCAATTCATATAACAACCCTACACAGCTATCCGTTTATTTATGATTATTTTAAAATCCATCCCTTCAATTTTTACTGAGCATATGCCCAACCCGCTTTCAGACAAATCTTAAAACAAAAGTCGTAACAAATTTATATTCTTTCTAAATAAAAGGATACCTGTTAAGTTATTACCTTTAAACACGACACAACAACCAACAAAACCATTTTATGCAACATATTGTTATTATTGGAAACGGGGTTTCCGGAGTTACTTTAGCGAGACATGTACGAAAACTTTCTGATCACAAAGTAACCATCATATCAGCAGAAACAGATTATTTCTTCTCCCGTACCGCACTCATGTATGTATATATGGGCCACATGAAGTTTGAACATACCCAACCCTACGAAAACTGGTTCTGGAAAAAGAACCGCATCGACTTGGTAAAAGGATATGTCGAAAAAGTTGATACTTCAGTAAAAACGGTGCAATTGGCAAATGGCGAGAAAATCGCATACGATACCCTAGTTATAGCTACTGGGTCCAAACCAAATAAATTTGGCTGGCCAGGGCAAGATTTAGATGGCGTACAGGGATTATACTCCAAACAAGACTTGGATAATTTGGAAAAATTTGCACCAAATAAGGAAACCTGTAAAAGGGCGGTTATTGTGGGCGGCGGACTTATAGGTATAGAAATGGCAGAAATGCTTCGTAGTCGAAAAATACCGGTCACTTTTTTGGTGCGGGAAAAGAGTTTCTGGAACGGTGTTTTACCTGCTGAAGAATCAGCCTTAATCAACGAGCATATCTTAGAACACCATATCGACTTGCGTTTAGACACCAACCTTGTAGAAATTATAGCTGATAAAAACGGAAAAGCAACCGCGGTAGTAACAGATAAAGGGGATACTATCGAATGTAATGTGGTAGGTTTAACCGCAGGAGTTACCCCAAATATTGATTTTCTAAAAACTTCTGGAATAGTACTAGGAAGAGGCGTAAAAGTAAACCGACATTTGGAAACAAGTGCGAAGAGCGTATATGCTATAGGGGACTGTGCGGAACAGCATGAAGCAATTGGCAACCGACGCCCAATAGAAGCTGTTTGGTACACTGGGCGAATGATGGGCGAAGCTTTGGCACAAACATTATGCGGCAACCCAACAGAATATACTCCCGGGCATTGGTTTAACTCGGCTAAATTCTTAGATATAGAATACCAGACCTACGGATGGGTGTTTAGCGAACGAACTAAAAAAGAACACGAGCAACATTTTCATTGGCGGCATCACAAAGAAAAAATATGCATTACTATAGCTTATGATAAACAATCGAAGTTATTCTTGGGCATCAACACCTTTGGTATACGAATGCGACATGAAATCTTTGACCGTTGGCTAACTGAAAAAAGAACAACAGATTATGTAATGAAGTACCTAAAAGATGCCAATTTTGATCCAGAATTTTACAAGCAGTACGAAGAAGAAGTGGTTGCAAAATACAATTTAGAACAAGGCACGAACATTAGCACCAAGAAAAAAAGCTGGAAACGTATTTTCAGTAAAGCATAAATAAATATCCTTTAACCTGAACCTAGACAATGGGTTGGAAACATAAAAAGTAAATAAATATCTGCCTTCTCGGATATGAAAAATCAACAGAACTGATGAAAATAATAAAAAATATAGGGCTTGTCATTTTTTTAATAGGGCTAGGGGTATTTGCCGTGTTGCCCGTTATTGGCACCTATGAACTCACGCCAGATTCCTTCCAGGAGTTTGTAGCTAACAAAGGTATCAAGAGCGAATTATTTATTTCAGAAATAGAGACCAACGTCGTAGGGCAATCGGTTGACGGTATGATGGCTTTTTCACCCAAAATAACGGAGGCTTTGGAATTGGCAAATGCCACACATCGTAAAAACAAGGAGTACAAAAAAATCATATACACTGGCCCACATGATATGGCTGCTGAGCTAGGCAAAACATCTGGCACTGGTTTTATAGTACAAAACAAAGGGCTACTCTGGTTTTTAACCTTTGGTCTAGGTATCATTGGAGCATTGTTATTCATTTTGCCGAATGTTATATTGTTAGGACAAAAAGGCATTAAAAACGATGGCATTTACCACCAAAGCAGCACTAACCAAGGGTGGATAGCGTGGATGGTCTTCATTTTTTTGGTTAGCTTTTATCTTGTGCTGTATTTTCGATCGGAATATGCGGTCAACTGGACCTATTTGGTAGACCCAATTAGCGAAAGTTTAAGTGGTAATCCTGCCGGGCACTGGTTTGTTTACGGATTTATGTACTGTACCGTAATGTCTGTTATGGCAGTGCGCATGTACATAAAATACCGTCATAACATCTACCAAATCGTACGTACCACTTCGGTATTATTTTTTCAAATCGTCTTTGCCTTTCTTATTCCAGAGATTATGGTGCGTTTACAAATGCCGTACTATGATTTCAAGAACGCTTTTCCCTTAGACTATGATTTCTTTTTTCAATGGAACCTGAAATCCCTCTTGAACAGTGGTGGTATTGGAGTATTTATATTATTCTGGGGTGTTTTCCTCACCTTGGTCATTGTGCCTGTAATGGTCTATTTCTTTGGAAAGCGTTGGTATTGTTCTTGGGTTTGCGGCTGTGGTGGCCTGGCCGAAACCTTAGGCGACCCTTATAGACAGCACTCTAGCAAATCGCTCTTTTCTTGGAAAGTGGAACGCTGGCTTGTGCACAGTGTATTGGTTTTCGCAGTTGTAATGACAGGGCTAACACTGTATAGCTTCTTTGCCGAAACTGGAACAGTTTTAGGCCTAAAAACAGCCAGTGTACAGAATACCTATAGCCTTTTGATTGGAGCTGTATTTGCAGGGGTCATCGGCACCGGTTTCTATCCTATTTTTGGCAATAGGGTCTGGTGCAGATTCGGCTGTCCCTTAGCCGCTTACCTCGGTTTTGTACAACGCTTTAAATCACGCTTTAGAATCACCACCAACGGTGGACAATGCATATCTTGTGGCAATTGCTCTACTTATTGTGAAATGGGAATAGACGTACGTGCCTATGCTCAAAAAGGAGAAAACATAGTACGCTCAAGCTGTGTAGGCTGTGGTGTTTGTTCGGCAGTATGCCCAAGAGGAGTTTTAAAACTAGAGAACGGTCCTGAAAAAGGCCGTATAAATCCTACCCAAGTACTTTTAGGTAATGATGTTGATTTAATGGAATTAATGAATGAGAAGTAGGTAGGAGAGGATAATATCTAGACGATAGGGCCTGATTTTTAATGTCTAGGAAAATCAACTTAACCTACAGATAACATCACCCTGTTTCAGCCTTGTGTAGCATCTTCAAAAACTTGTTGGGAAGGTGTATTTAAACCAAATGTTAGTAATTTTCAATAACTTCGACCTATTAAAAAAAAAACCGTGTTACAAAAGACCTTTATTCTCTTCGCATTTGTTTTTATAACGGGATTCTCGACAGAAGACGGCAACTACGAAAAGACCTACCATGACAATGGAAAGGTCAAATCAGAAGGTTGGGTTCGCTACAACGTTAAAAGCGGGTACTGGAAATTTTATCATGCTACTGGCAGGATAGCATCACAAGGGCATTATGAATATGGTAAAAAAGAAAAGTATTGGTATTTCTACGATACCAACAGAGTACGCACTCAGGAAGGACATTTCATATACGACAAAAAAGTAAATTGGTGGCTCTTCTATGATAAGCAGGGACGAATAAACCACAAATGTCAATTGAACAAAGGAGTGAAAAATGGCTATTGCCTAAAGTATATTGATAACGAATTAACTTCCGCAGAAAAATATAGTAATGGAAAGAGAATTAAGGAATGGAGCAGCTTTGGCGACTTCAAAAAGGAAAACTCACTTTCTGACTTAAAATAATGGCCGATATTAAGGTAATCATTCCCGCATTTAACGAAGCGGATTCCATAGCTCATGTGATAAAAGAGCTCCCCAAAACGGTTTCGGAAATTATTGTTGTAAATAATAATTCTACCGACGATACAGTAACAAACGCAGAAAAAGCTGGGGCTACCGTACTAACAGAAGAACGAAGAGGTTACGGATATGCCTGCCTTTGTGGTCTGGATTATATTGCTAAAAAGTCCAAAGCACCAGACATTATCGTATTTATCGATGGAGACTATTCCGATTATCCGGAGGAACTGGACAAGGTAATAGCTCCCATTTTAGAAAGAAATCTTGATTTTGTAGTTGGTGCAAGAAAAAAAAGTTTGCGCGAAGAAGGGTCTATGACCCCGCAACAAATTTTTGGCAACTGGTTGGCTACGTTTTTAATGCGTTTGTTTTTTGGTGCAAAATTTACGGATTTAGGTCCTTTTAGAGCTATTAAATACGAAAAGCTCAAAGAATTGGAGATGCAGGACAAGACCTATGGATGGACAGTAGAAATGCAATTGAAAATTTTGAAGAAAAAAATGACATATACCGAAGTACCAGTACGTTACAAAAAAAGAATAGGTGTTTCAAAAGTGTCTGGTACCGTAAAAGGAAGTATATTTGCCGGCATAAAAATATTGGGTTGGATATTCAAATACAGCATTAAATAATATGGCACTAGCAACAGCGTACTTTATCATAGCAATTTATAGTATTTCTTTACTGTTGATTTTCTTTTACAGTTTGGCGCAGCTAAATCTTCTGGTGAACTATTTAGGGCAAAAGCGGCAGAACCAAACAGCCCCAAAATTCAATTTGATGGACCCAAAGGAGATTCCAATGGTGACCATTCAACTCCCCGTATATAACGAGGAATATGTGATGGACCGGTTATTGGAAAACATCGCCAAAATAGAATATCCTAAGAGTAAATTAGAGATTCAGGTATTAGACGACTCTACTGATGATACCGTTATCAATACTGCCGCAAGTATCCGTAGACTACAAGAAGCCGGTTTAGATATACAGCACATCAGAAGAACCGATAGAAGCGGTTTCAAAGCCGGTGCTTTAAAAGAAGGACTTACAATTGCCAAGGGCGAATTTATTGCCATTTTTGATGCTGATTTTTTGCCAGCTCCAGATTGGTTAAAAAAGACCGTCATTTATTTTAAGGACGAAGAAATAGGCGTTGTACAAACACGTTGGGGACATTTAAATCGTGATTACTCTACACTTACAAAAATACAGGCCTTTGCTTTAGATGCTCATTTTACCTTAGAACAGGTTGGTCGTAACAGTAAAGGACATTTTATCAACTTTAACGGTACTGCTGGCATCTGGCGCAAAGAGTGTATTTTAGACGCCGGTAACTGGGAGGGCGATACCCTAACCGAAGATTTAGATTTGAGTTACCGTGCCCAGTTAAAAAATTGGAAATTCAAATACTTGGAGGATGTAGAAACCCCCGCAGAACTTCCAGTAGTTATTAGTGCGGCCCGTTCCCAACAATTTCGCTGGAACAAGGGTGGTGCTGAGAATTTTAGGAAAACCGTTTGGAGCGTCATCAATGCAAAGAATATTCCGTTTAGAACAAAGTTTCATGGTGTCATGCATTTGCTAAACAGTTCTATGTTTCTATGTGTTTTTTTAGTAGCCTTATTAAGCATTCCATCACTTTATATTAAAAATACCTATGGGCATTTGGATTGGGTATTCTCCCTTTTAAGTCTCTTCACTATAAGCACCATCATTCTATTTGTCTGCTATTGGTTTACCTTTAAAAGTATACAGGGTAGCGGCTTTAATAATTTTGTGGAGTATATAAAGATATTTTTTACTTTTTTCTCGGTAGCATTAGGATTTTCACTGCATAACTCCATTGCCGTTTTAGAAGGCCATATGGGGAAAAGAAGTGAATTTGTACGCACTCCAAAATTCAATATCAATAACATTACAGAAAGCTGGAAAGGCAATAAATACTTGACCAAAAAGCTTTCTCCAAACATGATCTTGGAATTTGCACTTATGGTCTATTTCCTATTTGGTATGTACAGTGCCATACCCTTAAACGATTTTGGATTGTTTCCATTCCACTTTATGTTGTTCCTTGGTTTTGGCTTTGTTTTCTTTAAATCGTTGACGGCAAGGGCTTGATAAACGCATCTATTTTATTTTCAAAAGGATGGCTACATGGCCATCCTTTTTTTGTTTTCCTATGTATTTTGAAGCCTTACGAAGTGTGCGATTAAAGAAAATAGCGTAGTGCTTTCGTATATCACTTTTTAAAAATAGAAAGGAGATTCCTTTTAGACACTTTCCTCGACCATATGCTGGATAGCTCTAATAGAAAAAGTGTATTTTAGGGTGTAGATTTATAGCTTACTCATATTTACATGATGACAGATTATAGCGAACTCAGGGGTAAGCGACCTTACCTGACTATAAAGGCAACATTTCAGGTCGCTAAATTTAATCTGAACCAAGAATTCATGGAAATAAAAGAGACTACACATAGTGCTGCTTTAAAAATTATTATGACTTTACGACCGAAGATTTATATATCGATAATTGTATTCCTTGTGTCCATCATTTCTTGTGCAAAAAAAGAGCAGCAGCCTTTCACCTTTGCTCAATTATGCGATACTCAATTGGGGATGGGAGGTTACGAACATGATTTAAAAACATTCGAACAGGCTGTTAAACAAATAAATGCACTTGATACTGATTTTGTGGTAATATGTGGAGACCTTTTTGATGAAGCTAATGAAAGTTCATATTCTGATTTCAAAAACATTATGAAAGGGTTGAAGATACCTTGCTACGTTGCTTCAGGAAACCATGATGTAGGTAATACCCCAAATGACACAACACTTAATTATTACCGAAAAACTATCGAAAAAGATTATTACGAATTCCAACATAAAAATTATTCGTTTGTTATGACAAATACTCAATTATGGAAAATAAATGTTGAGAATGAGTCAGAAAAACATGACGACTGGTTTAGAAAGACACTTAAGGTTCAAAAAGATAGACAGTATCCCATATTTGTTATTGGACATTATCCTTTGTATGTTGAATTTCCTGAAGAAGAAGAGCATTATTTTAATATACCGGTGGTTAAAAGGAGAAGTATCTTAGAATTATTTAAGAAAAACAATGTTGTCGCTTACTTATCTGGTCATACTCATAAGTTGGTCATAAACAATTATGAAAACATTCAACTAGTTAGTGGTGAAACCACTAGCAAGAATTTTGATAGTCGTCCTTTGGGGTTTAGACTTTGGCAAGTTTCATCAGACACCATAAGGCATGATTTCATTTCTTTACAAACCTTAAACAAGGTGAAATAGAAAAGAAGGGATTAATTCAAGAAGACATTACGAAAACGTAACAGTGGCTATAATTTATTTGGATTTTAAGCTTACGCATAACAAGCTATTCTCTACCTAATAAACTCACAATAATTTTAAAAACATGTCAATAACAATAATTGGAGCTGGTTTATCAGGTCTTTTAACTGGCTATCTTTTAAAGAAAGAAGGTATTCCATTTAAAATACTAGAAGCTAGAAACAGGGTTGGTGGAAGAATCAATACGGTATATGGAACATACAAAGCACCAACTGAAATGGGAGCCACTTGGTTTACCAAGCAGCACAAGCACCTAATAGGGCTTTTAGAGGAATTGGACATCGAATACTTTGAACAACGTATGGATGACACCGTATTTTATGAAACCTCCCCTACTTCCCCTGCACAATTGGTTCAAATACCTAGCCAAGCACCTAGTTTCAGAATCTCTGGTGGCACATCCAGTCTAATACACGCATTGCTTTATAAATTAGATGCAACTGATGTCCTCTTTAATCAATCCGTAACCCATATCAAAATTGATAAAAACGCTTTTGAAGTACGTGCAGAAAAGACCTTCGAGAGCAATGCTATTGTTTTAGCAATACCTCCTAAATTATGGGCTAAAAATATTGTGTTTGAACCTCTTTTACCAGCTGATTTGATGAGTGTAGCTATGCAAACACAAACTTGGATGGAAGACTCCATTAAGATCGCCCTGACCTATGACCAACCATTCTGGGGACAAGGAAATTTACCAGGTACTTTATTTAGCAATTCTGGGCCAATCAGCGAATTATATGATCATAGCAATCACCAAAGATCTAAATATGCACTTTGTGGATTTATAACTTCCTCCTTAAAGAATCTTACGTATGCAGATCGGCGCGAAAATGTAATCACCCAGCTAAAAAAAGTATTTGGAGTTAGGGCTACAGCATTTACAAGTTATGAAGAATGCATTTGGAGCAAAGAAAAAAACACATTTGAACCCTCTGATACTTTTCTTTATCCGCATCAAAATAATGGAAATCCAATTTTCAGTAAGTCGTATTTAGGTAAAACATTGTTTATTTCGAGCTCCGAATCAGCTCCAGAATTCGCAGGATATATGGACGGTGCAGTTTCTTCAGCGTATCGGATAGTTCAAAAAATAACCAAAGGCTAACGAAGTAAAGTGGTGAAAAATAAATTAAGTATACGCTGCTTTCGGCATAACACTTCTAGTGGCGACACTATTTTACTATCTTAGACATTAACAAGAGAAAATGAACACTGCACAGCAACTAGGATATTCTAAAAATACCAAACTACTCATTATTCACGTAGACGATGCCGGACTCTCACACTCACAAAATAGGGCTACGATACGCTGCCTTAAAACAGGAATTGTAAATTCCTACAGCATTATGGTACCCTGCCCTTGGTATTATGAAATTGCTGTTTTTGCAAAGAACAACCCGAAATTTGATTATGGCATACACCTGACCTTAACCTGCGAGTGGGAAACGTATAAATTCGGACCCGTTTTACCCCTATCTGAAGTACCCAGTTTGGTAGATGAAAACGGATATTTCTACAAAACCCGTGAAGAACTTAAAAAGAATGCCAAGCCAGAACATGTATACAAGGAGTTGGATGCGCAAGTACAAAAAGCATTGAAGTTCGGATTAGAACCCACACATTTAGATGTTCACATGTATAGTGTTGGCGCACATGCCGACTTTTTTGAAGCATATAAAAATTTGGGTGAAACATATAAACTCCCCACTATGGTAAGCGGGGAGTTACTTTCAATGGTTGGGTTGAATCCAACACAAATCATAAAACCAGAAGATTTAACTACGCAGAAAATCCATATTGGCAATTACGACCTATTTGTAGCTGGTGCCCTAAACGAATACTATGCACAAGCAGCGGACAACTTAGTTCCAGGACTCAATGTCCTCCTGATTCACCCAGCTTATGATGATATGGAAATGAAAGGTATAACCATAAACCACCCGAATTTTGGAGCCGAGTGGCGACAAATAGATACCGACTTTTTTACCGACCTAAAAAACAAATCGCTATTTGACAAAGAAGACATTCGGTTTGTTACGTGGAGGGAGCTGAAATCGGTACAGCGATAATCTTAGAAAGCTTAGGTTAAGTATTACAGCATACATTCAACTGCATACGAAAAATACGAACTTCCATTTTTAGAATAAAATAAAACAATGACCAAAATAAATATACAAGGCCTAGCGTGGGACGCTAAATCTTCTTTTCAGCGCGGACCGGCAAAAGCACCGGCTTTAATACGAAAAGCACTCTACAGTGATTCCATGAACCTATTTTCAGAAAATGGGATTTCTATAGAAAACGAGGTTATTACGGACAAAGGGGATTTTGAAATAAAGGAATATTTTGACATTGAAAAAATTACCCGAGACCACTTAAAAACAGGAAATAAGATTCTTTCTTTAGGAGGAGACCATTCGGTTACCTTTCCCATCATTAAGGCCTATCATGACCACTACCCAAAACTAGATATTTTGCATATTGATGCCCATGCAGACCTCTACCACGAATTTGAGGGCGACCCGTATTCACATGCATGCCCCTTTGCCCGTATCATGGAAAATGGTTTTGCCGTGCGCTTAGTACAAGTAGGTATCCGAACCTTAAATCCGCATCAAGCAGCGCAAGCAAAAAAATACAAGGTAGACATTCAGGAAATGCGCCATTTACATGCTTTGTCCGTTCCTAAATTTAAAAACCCCCTTTATATTTCTTTGGATATGGACGGGTTTGACCCAGCCTATGCACCTGGCGTTTCGCATAACGAGCCAGGTGGACTCTCTTCGAGACAGGTCATCGATATCATACAAAATATAAATACAGAAGTTGTTGGAGCCGATATTGTAGAATACAATCCGGATAGGGATTTTCAGGATATGACCGCTTACCTCGCTGCAAAAATGATGAAGGAACTTTTGGGTAAAATGATAGAAAGGTAAATTTCAAATAGATAAAAAACCATTAAATTCGTCGACATAAACAACCTAATTTAATGGCCAATAGTACCATCACATACCTGAAACTACATAAGGTATCGCTCATACTGGTCCTATTGAGCATTGTTTTCTATTACACTTTTGCCTACCACTTGGAGCGAACTGATTTCCCAAAACTCCTAAGTCTTTTTGCCGCACTGTTCATTTTATGTTATAAATTGATACAATTCGAGAAATGGAATTTTAAATTACTCTTAGCAGTCGGTATCCTATCACGGCTTGTATTTTTGCTTACGGAACCTAATCTCTCACAGGATTTTTATCGGTTTATATGGGACGGACAATTGGTTCGAAATTTCATAAACCCCTATTTAGAAGTTCCCAATAGCCTTATTTCACAACCAGAACTCATTATTCAAAATGCCGAGCAACTCTATCAAGGTATGGGTAGTTTAAGTGCCAAGCATTTTAGCAATTACCCACCCTTAAACCAACTCTTATTTGCGCTGGCGACATTTATAGGCGGGAAAAGTATCCTTGGTTCTGTGATTGCGATACGTGTTATAATCATATTAGCCGATCTGGGTGTTTTCTATTTTGGTCGTAAACTTCTGAAGAAACTAAACCGGTCCCCACACTTAATTTTTTGGTATTTCCTAAACCCTTTAGTTGTCATAGAACTCACAGGAAATCTTCACTTTGAAGGTGTTATGCTTTTCTTTTTCGTGTGGTCCATCTATTTGATATCTGTAAATAAATGGCAATGGGCCGCCGTGGTTCTCGCCTGCTCCATATCTGTTAAATTAGTGCCTTTGTTATTTTTACCACTATTTCTAACCCATTTTGGGTTTAAAAAAAGTATGCTGTTTTATATCCTTATAGGCCTAACTTCGGTTGTCCTATTTACCCCTTTTTACACATCGGAATTTATTCATAACTATTCAAAAACAATTGGACTCTGGTTTTCCAACTTTGAGTTTAATGCAGGGGTATATAACGCTGTAAAGCAAATAGCGATTCCGTTTGATGCAAAACCATGGGAACTCATAAAAACGTATGGTAAAATAGCACCCGTCCTTACCATAGGTATTGTCCTCCTTTTTACTTTCCTAAGAAAAAACCAAGACCTGCGGGTATTATTGTCCTCTATGATGTGGGTCCTTACGCTTTATTACTTCCTATCCACTACCGTACATCCATGGTATCTAATTTTCTTGGTAACACTTTGTATTTTTACAACATACAGATACGCAGTAGTATGGTCAGCAGCTGTGGTATTGAGCTATTTCGCCTATTCCCAATTAGGTTTCAAGGAAAGCTTGTACCTTCTTGCTATTGAATATATTGCAGTGTATGGATTCATATTCTATGAAATTGGTATACTTCGTAACAAATCCTGAACTATTTGTATTTTTTTTCATCTCCTTTAGGATAATTCGATAATAATTGTACTTTTGAATTATAATGACAACAAAAGCACATACATATATTTTTACCTGGATGTCTGTTCCGGTAGCTACTTTTGTTCGCGTACGCCGCCGTCGCCCGTAAGGGTATAAACTATTTATGGAAATAGGTGAGTCCATTTCTGCATAAGCACAATCAATTTATTTTTTACTTTCTAAAACCCTATAGCAATGAAACTTGTTGTTGCTAACGAATCACATTTTAAATACGCCCAAGATATTTGCGATACCATTGAGGAATCTGCAAAAGTCAGAGGTACTGGAATCGCAAAGCGTACCCCAGATTATATACAGCAAAAGCTGCATAATGGCAATGCTGTTATTGCCTTGGATGGCGACATCTTTGCCGGCTTCTGTTATATTGAAGTCTGGGGACATGGAAAATATGTTGCCAATTCGGGCCTTATCGTACATCCTAGTTTTAGAGGCCAAGGGCTGGCAAAAAAAATTAAACAGCAAGTTTTTGAACTTAGTAAAGAGAAGTTTCCCGATGCTAAAATATTTGGTATTACCACCGGACTTGCAGTAATGAAAATCAACTATGAGCTAGGTTATAAACCAGTTACCTTTTCCGAACTAACCGATGATCCGGAATTTTGGAAAGGCTGCCAAACCTGTAAAAATTTTGATATCCTTACCCGTACGGAACAAAAGCTATGCCTTTGTACAGGCATGCTGCACGACCCTAAGGCAAACCCGGAAGCTAAGAAAGAAACCCTAAACGGAAAGGCGTTTAAAAGGTTGAGAAGTATAAAGGAAAGTTTGTTTTTGAAAAAAAAAATAAAATAGATTAGAAAAAATAAAAAAAAAGAAGGCCTATTCCCTAGTGGAAAGCAGAAGAGAGAAGTCTCTTATTTTAAATTAGATATTTGAATAGATCCCCACCAAAGTGCGGGAATTAAAATAAAGAATTATGAAATTAGTATTAGCATACAGCGGCGGATTAGATACTTCCTACTGCGCCAAATATTTGAGTAAAGAAAAAGGATATGAGGTACATGCGGTAAGCGTAAACACAGGTGGATTTTCATCCGAAGAAATAAAAAATATTGAGCAAAAAGCATTGGAACTTGGAGCAGCATCCTATAGCTCTATAGATGCCGTGCAGACCTTTTATGAAAAGGTGGTAAAACACCTCATTTTTGGAAATGTTCTAAAGAACAACACCTATCCCTTATCGGTAAGTGCGGAACGTATCATACAGGCCATTGAAATTGTGAACTATGCCAAGGAAGTAGGCGCCAAATACATTGCTCACGGAAGTACGGGTGCGGGAAACGACCAAGTACGTTTTGATATGATTTTTCAAATTATCGCTCCAGAAATAGAAATTATCACCCCCATTAGAGACAACAAGCTATCTCGTGAAACAGAGATTGCCTATTTGAAAGAAAACGGAGTAGATTATCCTTGGGAAAAGGCTAAATACTCCATCAATAAAGGACTCTGGGGAACCTCCGTTGGCGGTGAAGAAACATTAACCTCAGAAAAACCATTACCAGATAGTGCCTACCCCAGTCAGCTAGAAAAAAAAGAACCGTCTGATGTAAAACTTACGTTCAACAAAGGAGAATTGGTAGCGATAAATGGGGAAAATGATACTCCAGTAAACAACATTGAAAAACTGGAAGCTATGGCCAGTAAATATGCCATTGGCCGCGACATCCATGTGGGCGACACCATTATAGGCATAAAAGGCCGAGTAGGTTTTGAGGCAGCGGCTGCATTAATTATCATTAAGGCTCATCACTTATTGGAAAAGCATACCCTTACCAAGTGGCAGCAGTTCCAAAAAGAACAACAAGGTAATTTCTATGGAATGCTGTTGCACGAAGGAAATTATTTGGATGCGGTAATGAGAAATATCGAAGCATTTTTAACAGATACACAGAAAACAGTTTCGGGCGATGTATTCATAAGCCTCTATCCTTTCCAATTTCGATTAAACGGCATCTCATCACCGCATGATTTAATGAACCCTTCATTTGGCAGCTATGGCGAAATGAATAAGGGCTGGACAGCAAGTGAAGCTAAAGGCTTTATTAAAATACTATCGAATTCTGGGAAGATTTATAATCATGTGAATAATTAGTGGTTAAACGTAAAAAATGATCAAAATAGGCATAATTGGAGGATCAGGCTATACGGGTGGGGAACTGATTCGAATCCTATTGCAACATCCGGCAACGGAAATCGATTTTGTATATAGCACCACAAGGGCAGAGAAACCCTTGTCATCTGCACATCCTGACCTAATAGGGCAAACCGACATGACTTTTACAGGAGCCGTAAACTTAAATGTGGATGTTGTCTTTCTTTGTTTGGGACATGGTAATTCTACACAATTTTTGAAGGAACATTCCTTTTCAAGTGGCACTATAATCATTGATTTAAGCAATGATTATAGATTACAGGTAGATGCTAATTTTGAGGGAAAGAATTTTATCTATGGCCTACCAGAACTCAATAGAATACAGATAGAAAATGCTCAATATATAGCCAATCCAGGTTGTTTTGCTACGGCAATTCAATTAGGACTGCTTCCCTTAGCAAAAGCTAAAAAACTAAGTTCTGCCGTACACATCAATGCCGTAACCGGCAGCACGGGAGCAGGCGTTAGTGCATCCCCAACTTCACACTTTAGTTGGAGAAATAATAATGTAAGCTGGTACAAACCGTTTACGCATCAACATTTAGGAGAAATTAAAGAGAGCCTAATATCCTTACAAAAAGATACCAGTGAATTATTCTTCTTACCAAACCGAGGAAATTTTGCTCGGGGAATTCTCGCCACCGCGTATACCCATTTTGATGGAAGTTTGGAAGATGCGCAACTACTGTATAAAACGTTTTATAGCAATGCTTTATTTACGCATGTTGCAGAGGACCCAATCAGCTTAAAACAGGTAGTAAATACCAACCAATGCCATATCCATTTGCACAAACACGAAGACACCTTACTGATAACATCGGCAATAGATAACTTATTAAAAGGCGCCTCCGGACAAGCAGTACAGAATATGAATCTACTTTTTGGAATGGAAGAAGGTTTAGGACTGAATTTAAAAGCTGTAGTGTTTTGAAGTACGAAATTAGAAGTTGGAATTACGGATAGTTTACCTACTAACAAGGAGGGATCTTGCGTAATGCATAATCAAAAAAAAAAAACAGATTCCCGCATACGCGAGAATCATGATAGAATACTGATAATGAAAATAGCAATTATAGGAGCAGGCAACTTAGGGGTATCAATAGCAACGGGTATTTTAAATTCCAAGGAGTTAAATCACTTATACCTTACCAAAAGAAATCCAACTGAGATTCACAATTTCAAAAAGTATGGGAATGTGATTATTACCTCTGATAATAGAGAGGCTGTGAAAAAATCAGAAATCTTGATATTTGCTGTACAACCTAGTCAATTAGAAGCAATTCTTGACAATATAAAAGATTTGCTAACCAAAAAACACCTAATCATTTCTACAATTACTGGTTTTAGTATAGCGAAAATAGAGGCTATCATCGGCTCAAAGCATCATATTATTCTTTGTATGCCTAATACTGCCATTTCAGTTGGTAAATCAATGACTTGTATTTGTGCAAATGAAACAGGAGAAAAACGTATTAATTTAGCAAAAGCCATCTTTAACAAAATGGGGCATACTTTAGAAATACCTGAGGAACAAATGCAAGCGGCCACTGTAATTTGTGCTAGCGGAATTGCCTTTTGGATGCGTTTGATTCGCGCCACCACGCAAGGGGCGATTCAACTTGGTTTTGATGCTAAAGAGGCACAAGAATTAGCGATGCATACTGCAAACGGAGCTGCTGGACTCCTAATTCAATCAGGTAGTCACCCAGAAGCAGAAATAGACAAGGTAACCACTCCTAAAGGATGTACCATTCAAGGCCTGAACGAAATGGAACACCAAGGGTTGAGCTCATCGCTCATTCAAGGTATTGTCGCTTCCTTTGAAAAAATAAGTAGAATAAAGGAAGGACAGCTTTAAAGAAAAAATAAACACAAATACAAAGGGTAAGCTTTCTCCAAACGTATTGAATTTGAATTTTAAAAACATGAACCTATTTGACGTTTACCCATTATATAACGTAACTCCTGTCTCAGCAAGAGGTATTGTAGTTACTGATGACAAAGGCCAAGAATACCTAGATTTTTATGGAGGACATGCTGTAATTTCCATTGGGCATTCACATCCACATTATGTGAAACGGTTAAAAGACCAATTAGATAAAATAGGGTTTTATAGTAATGCCGTTAAAAATCCATTACAGGTGCAGTTGGCGACAAAATTAGGACAACTTTCTCACTGTGAAGATTACAATCTTTTTCTCTGTAATTCTGGCGCAGAGGCCAACGAGAACGCATTGAAAATGGCTTCCTTTCATACCGGAAAATCTCGTGTTATTGCATTTAAAAACGGTTTCCACGGAAGAACCTCTGCCGCTGTTGCGGTAACGGACAACGAAAAAATAAATGCTCCCCTTAACAAACAACAGAAAGTTACCATACTACCCTTGAACGATATTAAATCTTTCAAAACCGAAATTGAAAAGGGAGATATATGCGGAGTAATTATCGAGGCCATTCAAGGTGTAGGGGGATTGGACGAACCATCTACCGAATTCTATCAAAAAATTGCCCAATTATCAAAAGAAAACAATGCAGTTTTAATTGCCGATGAAGTACAATCCGGTTTTGGAAGAAGTGGTACCTTCTTTGGTTTTCAACATCACAATATTAAACCAGATATCATTAGCATTGCCAAAGGAATGGGGAATGGATTCCCGGTTGGTGGCATCTTGATACATGAAAGCATTAAAGCATCCTACGGACTTTTAGGAACTACGTTTGGCGGCAACCACTTAGCTTGTGTTGCGACAATAGCTGTTTTGGAGGTTTTAGAAAAAGAAAACTTACTTGAAAACGCAACTCAATTGGGTCTTTATTTTAATAAAAAGGCCGCTGAAATCCCGCAGGTGAAAAGAGTAAAAGGCAGAGGGCTTATGCTTGGATTGGAATTTGATTTTGAAGTCGCAGAATTACGTAAAAAATTGATTTATGAGCAGTATCTATTTACAGGTGGTGCTAAGGATAAGCATGTACTTCGCATCTTACCAGCCTTAAATATTACCAAAGAACATATTGACATGTTCTTCAATGCCCTTAAAAAAGCACTATAGTGAACAAGCAACTGACTATCGAGAAACGAAATGCCGTATTAACTTCAATGGCTAAAAGCATCTCAGAAAGTCAAACCTCCATTCTTACTGCCAATCAAATTGATTTGGATATGTATTTGGGGGGTGATATTTCTATGCGAGACAGGCTTAAAGTGGATCAAAGTAAAATTGATGGTATGATTTTATCTCTGAATCAGTTAACGGCTGAATCCGATCCATTAGGTATTGAACGCTTTGCAACAACTCATAAGAATGGAATGCATATCAGTAATAAAACCGCTCCGTTCGGTACCATTCTCATAATCTATGAATCTAGGCCTGATGTGACAATTGAAGCCGCAGGTATCGCTTTCAAATCGGGGAATAAAATACTTTTGAAAGGAGGTAAAGAATCCTTAAATAGCAATTTGATTTTAGTAGCATTATGGCATAAAGCACTCAAAGAAAATAATTGTGACACAACCTGGGTCACCTATTTACAATTTGATCGAACAGAAACACAAGCCTTTCTAGAAAAGCCATCTCAAAAGCTAGATTTAATTGTTCCGCGAGGAGGTGAAAGATTGATTGCTTTTGTCAAACAACATGCTAGGTGTCCCGTAATTGTAAGTGGGTGTGGAAACAATTTTGTCTATGTAGATTCAGAGGCCAATTTGCAAATGGCTTTGGATATCATCATCAATGCCAAGACCACGAAAATATCTGCCTGTAATGCTCTGGATAAAGTTCTCGTGGCTTCAGATTTGGTTGGAAAACATCAGTTTTTACAACATGTAATTCTAGAATTACAAAAAAGTAAGGTTGAAATTTTTGTTGATAATGCGCTTTCCAGCTTAGAGGGAACGAATCCCATTAAAGATGAACATATTTGGCATGAAGAGTTTTTAGATTATAAAATAGCCATTGGGCAAGCAATGAATTTGGAGGATGCCATTTTAAAAATAAATACCTTCGGTGGTGGGCATTCCGCAGCGATAATAACAGGTAATCCTGAAAAAGCAAACGAGTTTATGGAATCCGTAGATTCGGCTGCAGTATATCACAATGTGTCAACCCGTTTCACCGATGGAGGTCAATTTGGCTTGGGGGGTGAGTTAGCTATCAGCACAGATAAATTACACCAAAGAGGCCCTATCGGCTTGCAGCATTTGGTTACAAATAAATGGTATGTAAAAGGTAACGGACAAACCAGATAATTATGGCCAAGAAAAGAATATTACTAAAAATTGGCTCCAATACCTTGACCAAGGAAACCAATCAGATTTCCAGAGGAAAAATAGAGGATATCGGTCGCCAGATAGCGAAACTAAAAGAAGATTACGAATTCATCATTGTCAGCTCAGGAGCGATTTCCGCAGCTAAGCAATTCGTGAAATTAGAGCACAACGGGGAGGAAATCAACATAAAGCAGGCTCTAGCATCTATTGGCCAACCCCATCTAATGCGTATTTTTCAAGAGAATTTTAGGGAGCTTGGTTTGTTTACTTCACAGTGTTTATTGTCTTATTCTGATTTTGAAAAAGCTGAATCACAAGAAAATATTATGAATACGATTAACGTCTTAGTCGCTAATAATTTTATTCCCATCATCAATGAAAATGATACTGTTTCAACAGATGAAATTCAGTTTGGGGATAATGATAAATTGGCTGCACTAACCGCTGCTCTGTTACAAGTAGACTTGCTAATAATAGCAACCAATACCGATGGAATCTATACAAAAGCATCTATCGCGAAAGGAAAACCTGAAACCATAACAACAGTTTCTAATATTGATGATTTGGTACAAGAAATCAGTCTGGAAAAATCATCTCATGGCACGGGAGGCATGCAATCTAAAATTGAAGCGGCAACTATTGCTCAAAACGCATTCATAGAAACATGGATTGTAAATGGATTAAAAGACAACTTTATAAATGACGCCCTCAGTGGCATCTCCCACTATACCAAAATAAGCATACAATGAACTACCTGTCTATAAAAGATATCGACGCTCTTCCTAATTGGGTTTCAGAAGCTCGAAAATTAAAAGAAGACCCAAGGGCCAATAGAGTCTTAGGAGCCGGTAAAACCATTTGCCTACTGTTCTTCAACAACAGTCTAAGGACCCGTCTTAGTACTCAAAAAGCTGCAATGAATTTAGGTTTAGAAGTGATGGTAATGAACTTCGGAAGCGAAGGTTGGCAATTAGAATTTGAGGATGGGAGCGTTATGGACCAAGGGAAATCAGAGCACATTAAAGAGGCTGCTAAAGTAGTTTCACAGTTTTGTGATATTGTTGCCATTCGTGCCTTTGCTTCCTTAACCGATAAAGAAAAGGACGAAACAGAAATTGTTTTAAATGGTTTTAAAAACTACGCTTCTATTCCTGTTGTGAATATGGAGAGTTCCGTTGGGCATCCGTTGCAAGCGCTGGCCGATGCCATTACTTTAGATGAACAAAAGACCATCAAAAGACCAAAAGTGGTGCTTTCATGGGCGCCACATCCAAAGGCTTTACCGCATGCCGTAGCTAATTCTTTTATAGAAATGATGCAATTGCAGGATGCGGAATTTGTGATTACCCATCCCAAAGGATATGAACTGAACCCGGAAGTTACCAAAGGCGTGCAAATCGAGTACGATCAGAAAAAGGCTTTCGAAAATGCTAATTTCATTTATGTAAAAAATTGGAGTAGTTATTCTGAATATGGAAAAGTCTTGAGTCAGGATTCCAACTGGATGATGACACAAGAAAAACTTGGAGATGCTAAATTCATGCATTGTTTACCTGTACGAAGAAATGTTGTGGCTGAAGACGCAGTTTTAGATGGAGAACAATCATTGGTCATTGAACAAGCGAATAACAGAACCTACGCGGCCCAAGTGGTTTTAAAGAAAATATTAGAAAATAACTAAGATGGACTTAAAATTAAAAGATAAGGTATGTATAGTAACCGGCGCTACTAGTGGTATGGGTAGGGCCATCGCTAAATTATTTCATGCCCAAGGTGCAAAATTAGTTTTATCTGGGCGGAATGAAAAACGAGGCAATTCGGTAGTGAAAGAACTTAAGGGCTCTATTTTTATTGCAGGAGATGTTAGTGAACCAAGCTATAATGAACACCTCGTTAAAACTGCTATTGAAAACTTTAGAAAGCTAGATATTGTATCTATAAATGCAGGAATTTTAGGACTTGGAAATGTTGTGGACTTGGCTATCGAAGATTGGCATACTACACTAAATACAAACCTTAGCGCTATTTTTTATCTTTCAAAATATGCCATTCCACAGTTACAAAAGCAGCAAGGCACTATTCTAATAAATGCCTCCATTGCAGCATTCAAGAGCTTTCCGAATCATCCTGCCTATTGTGCTTCTAAAGCAGCTTCCATAGCCTTAATGAAACAAATGGCGGTTGAATACGCTCCTAAAATTAGGGTGAATGCCATGAGCCCCGGTCCTGTTGATACGCCGCTATTATGGGATTCGGCCAGCGCATTTAAAAATCCGGAAGAAGCCGTTGATAATGCAGGAAAGGCAACATTAATGAAGCGTTTAGGAACACCGGATGATGTTGCAAAATTAGCGCTGTTCCTAGTTTCTGATGATTCTTCCTGGATTACGGGCACTTCAATGACCATTGATGGTGGAATACTAAATGCTTAAAATGAAACAGAAATTATCAATAATAAAAATCGGCGGCAACGTCATTGAAAACAAAACGGAGCTCTTAAAGTTCTTAACGCTTTTCGCAAGTCTTCGTGGCTACAAAATACTTGTTCATGGTGGTGGAATATTAGCTACACAAATCGCCACTAAACTCGGTATTAAATCAAAAATGGTTGGTGGCAGAAGAGTCACAGACTCAGAAACCATGGATGTGATTACGATGGTTTATGCCGGGTTAACAAATAAAACTATCGTGGCCCAATTACAGGCGAGCAATTGTAACGCAATCGGTTTAAGTGGTGCGGACGGAGATGCCATCCAAGCGCACAAACGTCCCATTAAAGATATCGACTATGGTTTCGCAGGTGACGTTGATGGCATAAACAGTAAAATAATTTCAAAACTGCTACAGGCAGATTTAACACCCGTTTTCTGTGCCATGACCCATGACGGAAAGGGGCAGTTACTGAATACCAATGCGGATACCATTGCTTCTGAATTAGCAATTGGTATGAGTAATATATATGAGACCACGCTCTACTATTGCTTTGAAAAAAAGGGTGTTTTAAGGAATATTAGTAATGAAGATTCCGTTGTGAAACATATCGATTCCAAAACCTATCAACAATTATTATCAGATGGAATAATTGCGGATGGTATGCTCCCTAAATTGGAAAACTGCTTTCATGCCTTAAATAACAATGTAGGTAAAGTATGTATTGGACATCCCTCGATGCTACACCTAGAAAACGAACTTTTTACAACGATTACACTATAAAATGACACAGCAACAACTCACAGAAAAGGCCATTGGTTTATTAAAAAAACTAATTTCAATACAATCCTTTTCTGGTGAAGAAGATAAAACCGCCGACGCAATTGAAGATTGGTTCAAGGATTTTGATATTCCCTTTGAGCGCGTTAATAATAATGTTTTTGCTAAAAGTAAAAACTGGGACAATAGGAAACCAACTTTACTTCTAAACTCACACCACGACACCGTAAAACCTAACAAAGCATATACCAAAGACCCTCTTCATGCCCATGTTGAGAATGGTAAATTATACGGATTAGGCAGTAATGATGCGGGCGGTTGTTTGGTTTCACTTATTGCAACCTTCACTCATTATTATGCAGTAGAAAACCTGAATCATAACATACTTATGGTGGCCTCAATGGAAGAAGAAAATGCCGGGCCGAACAGTTTACGGGGATTACTGCCACAATTACCAAAAATAGATGTTGCTATCGTAGGCGAACCTACCTTAATGGATTTGGCCATTGCCGAAAAAGGTTTGGTCGTATTTGATGCGGTAGTGAAAGGTACACCCTCACATGCCGCACACCCAAATGATAATAATTCCATTTACAATTCCATTAAAGTATTGGAATGGTTTAAAAATTATAAATTCAAGAAAACTTCTGAAGCTTTGGGCGATGTAAAAATGACGGTTACCCAAATCAATGCCGGTAATCAACATAACGTGGTTCCCGCGCAAGTGGCTTTAGTAATTGATGTTCGTGTAAACGATGCCTACTCCAACAAAGAAATTGCTGATTTGCTCAAATCAGAAGCACCTTGTGAAATAAAAGAACGTGGTCTTAGACTAAACTCCTCCAAAATAAATAAAGCCCATCCCTTGGTGAAATCAGGAATAGCATTAGGAAGAAAAACCTATGGTTCTCCTACCCTATCCGACCAAGCTGCATTGACGTGCCAATCTCTAAAATTAGGACCGGGAGATAGCACACGGTCCCATTCCGCAGATGAGTATATTTACCTGCAGGAAATTGAGGAGGGAATTGATTTATATATCAAAATATTAGAAGGATTCCTTAAAACATAAACATAAGTATCAAATACAAACTCAAAATTCTTGTGTTTGCTACCTGATATTTAAATTTGAATTTGACACTATGAAACTCTGGGACAAAGGCTTTAGCACAGATAAAAAAATAGACTACTTTACCGTGGGCAAAGATCGCGAACTTGATTTACATTTGGCAAAATACGATGTCATTGCCTCAAAAGCGCATACTAAAATGCTAAGGAAAATTGGTCTGCTGACCGAAAAAGAGACCAAGGAATTGCTTGCCGAACTGGATAACATAGCAGCAAAAATAGAAGATGGTTCTTTTATTATTGAAAATAATTTTGAGGACATGCACTCCAAAATCGAATTCCAACTGACTTTAGCTTTAGGGGATACGGGCAAGAAAATCCATACCGCACGATCTCGAAATGACCAAGTTTTGGTAGCCATGCATTTATATTTAAAAGATGAACTTGCAGAAATCAAATCAATGACTAAAACGTTTTTTGATTTGCTATTGAACTTGGCAGACAAATACAAAAGAGTGCTCTTGCCTGGTTATACACATCTGCAAATTGCCATGCCGTCCTCTTTTGGACTATGGTTCTCTGCGTATGCCGAAAGCCTCATTGATGATCTTTATTTTATTGATGCAGCATATAAAGTTGCCGACCAAAACCCCTTAGGAAGCGCTGCCGGCTACGGCAGTTCCTTTCCTATCGATAGGAGCTTTACAACGAAAGAAATGGGTTTTGAAACCATGAAATATAATGTCGTGGCTGCACAAATGGGGCGTGGTAAAGTGGAAAAAGCTACAGCTTTTGGTATGGCGAGTATTGCTGCAACCCTTTCAAAAATGGCGATGGATATCTGTTTATACATGAGTCAAAATTTCAATTTTATTTCTTTCCCAGATGAGTTAACCACGGGTTCCAGCATTATGCCGCATAAGAAAAATCCTGATGTATTTGAACTGGTACGAGGTAAGTGCAACAAGCTTCAATCTATCCCTAATCAACTCACCTTGGTCATAAATAACCTACCTAGCGGCTACCATCGCGATTTGCAATTGGTAAAAGAAATCATTGTACCCGCTATACAGGATATGAAAGCTTGTTTAGAAATCATGAGTTTCAGTTTACGGGAAATACAAGTGAACGAAGGTATTTTGGAAGACCCAAAATACGATTACCTCTTTAGCGTAGACACCCTAAACGAACTCGTGCAAAACGGAATGCCCTTCCGTGATGCGTACAAGCAAATGGGAAAGGAAATTCAAGCGGGCACCTTTACACCAAAACGAGATATCAAACACAGTCATGAGGGTAGTTTAGGTAATTTATGTTTGAACGAGATTAAGGAGAAGATGGCTAAACTTTAGCATCTATACTTTCAGGGATTATAGTCGAAGCACATGAAATAAAAATTTGTACTCACTTCTCAATTTTTAGCTATAAACAGAAATATAAAATTGATTGGCAACGGATAACGAATGGATAAGAACTGTATTTTGAATACAACTGGGATGGTATAAAACCTCACGAACTTAGTGATTACGATAACTACCTCATATATCCAATAACGCCTTGGCAACAAGCTGCACTACCTTGCAAAATTTCAGTTGGAGATGGCACCAAAAAAACATACACTTGACCTTTGACCACCTCAAACAAAGCTTTCAATGAAGTTCTTTTAGGAATCTAGAATACAAATAAATATATAGGAAACCGCAATTTTTAAAACACCACTTTTGAAAAAAATAGATATGAGGTAGGTATGAAATTTTATGTAGAACCTTTTTATCAAATTACACCTCACATCTATGTATTATTACAGCTAAACAAAGTGCATCCTGAGATTAAAAAAAATCGTTCTAACTACCTTGTGGACAACGACGATTGGCTAAACCTATCAGGAAATTTCATTAGTATTATGCTCCCTACTCAAATTGCAAAGGATACGATGGAAAGTACATTAATCAACTATGATGTTGACGGGAAGTATATAGATCATCTATTACTATCTGCTGCTCATAAATCGAAAGAAGCATTAAGAGTATCCCATTTTGGCAAAACAAGGATTTACGTGGAGATTGAAACAACAAAACAAGGAAAGACTGTTTTACAAAATCATTGCTAACGGCACCCTAGAAAAAAATAGATAGATAAATACGTTTAGATATTTCCACTTGCTTATTTGGAACATATTGCTGTTATATGTATTAAAAAAATACACAATAAAACATCGCACTAGGGTCAACTGCCTTCAGACAAAATTAAGAACTATAAACATCGACTAAAACAACTAACCAGTATTCGATTCAAGTAGACCTAATTCACCCAATAATCACGCTACACAAAACTACCCACTACAGCTGTGCAAATAGATATTCACGGAATACGGAGAATACATTCTGCAATCATATTCAGAATTCTATAGTTTTTAACTTACAAGGTGTATTTAAAACCAGGATACAGCGCAATATTCCTCAATATATTTCGTTGTTGACAAATATTTATTTTGCTATGGCCAAACGACTTCTCATCCTGTTTTTTATACTTTTTAGCGGATTTATTCATTCACAATCCTTCACATCTATTTGGAATACAATAAATACAAGTTCAGGTTCCTCTGCTAATAATGAAGTTACGATTCCAACCAATCCGGCCTTTACCACTTATAATTACACAGTAAACTGGGGCGATGGTGATACGGACACCAATATAACCGGAGATATAACTCATACATATACGGAACCAGGTACCTACACTATAGAAATAACGGGGGTTTTCCCGAGTATTTATTTTAACGAAGCGGGTGATCGTAATAAAATTATGGAAATTTTAAGTTGGGGAAATATCCAATGGCAAAGCATGGAAAATTCCTTTTATGGTTGTGAGAACGTAAATTTTGATGCCATAGATGCCCCTGACCTATCACAGGTTACGAGTTTAAAAAATATGTTCCGAGAATGTACTGCCTTTAATGGTATCGTTAATAACTGGGATATAAGTACAATTACAGATATTTCAGGACTTTTCGCAGAGGCATTTATATTCAATAGACCACTCGATGGTTGGAATACTATTAATATTACGGATATGTCCTGGACATTTCATAGGGCAAGACAATTCAATGAGCCATTGGACAACTGGAATACTGCATCGGTGAACACCTTGGAATACTCATTTTCTGAAGCAGGTAGTTTCAATCAGAATATAAATAACTGGGATGTAACCCAAGTAACTAACATGTCTGGGACATTTAGGTATACTAGTAGGTTTGATAGACCCTTGAACAATTGGGATGTCACTATTGTAACTGATATGTCAGGTATGTTTCAAGGCTCGGCATTCAACCAACCAATTGCCAATTGGGAAGTTAGAAATGTAACCAACATGTCGGCCATGTTTAGGGAGTCTCTATTTAATCATTCTATAGAAATTTGGGAGGTTTCCGAAGTGATGGATATGTCATTTATGTTCCACCGACATAGAACTTTTAACCACCCTCTAAACAACTGGGATGTAAGTAACGTAACTAATATGGCAAGTATGTTTGATGGTTGGATATGGGGCGCTATTTACAATCAACCCCTAAATACTTGGGATGTAAGTAATGTAACCGACATGAACTATATGTTCAGGGACAACTCAGGATTCAATCAAGACATAAGTGCTTGGGATGTTAGTGCAGTTACTAACATGCAAGGTATGTTTAGTGAAACCAATAGTTTTAATCAAGATATTAGTGGTTGGGAAGTAGATAATGTAACAAACATGGCTTCAATGTTTCAAGAGGCTGCTGTTTACAATCAACCTTTAGAAGCGTGGGAGGTAGGTAATGTTACTGATATGAGAAACATGTTTTATGATACTCCTCTTTTTAATCAACCTTTGAATGATTGGGATGTAGATAACGTTACGAGGATGGATGCTATGTTCGG
Organism: Maribacter sp.; assembly: GCA_047650615.1. Classification (GTDB taxonomy): domain Bacteria; phylum Bacteroidota; class Bacteroidia; order Flavobacteriales; family Flavobacteriaceae; genus Maribacter. The sequence goes on along the minus strand of JBLHNI010000006.1, from coordinate 3,750 downwards.
AGAAAACCCAGTGTTTAATCAATTACTAACTGATTGGAATACTGCAGCCGTGACGAATATGAGCGGAATGTTCCAAAACGCAGATGCCTTTAATCAAAATTTGGAAACTTGGAATGTTAGCGCCATAACCACTATGGTAAATATGCTTTCAAATTCTGGTCTTTCACAAGAGAACTATGATAATGCCTTGCTTGGTTGGGCGGCACAGACCGTAAGATTAAATGTGAATCTAGGGGCAACCAACCTCAACTATTGTGACGGTAGGATTGCAAGACAATATTTAATCGACAACCATAATTGGACTATTACTGGTGACATAATAAACTGTTCTTTTGTACTTTGTACCAGTTTAGTTTCCCCATTGAATGGGGACACAAATGTTCCCGCGAGTGCGAACCTTACTTGGGCACAGACACCCGGCGCTACAGGCTATAGAGTTACTGTAAGAATTACACGAGGTGGCGTGGACTCTACACCATTTGATAATTATAATGTTGTTGGCGGAAATATTGTGGTTCTTAACCTTGAGATGCCCGCTGGTGATGCCTTGTTGGAATCAGGGGACGAAGTATTTGTAACGATTGTACCATATAACGATACAGATGGCCCCGCAGCAGGTTGTATCGAAGAAAGCTTTATGGTAGTAGCAACATGGGTAAATAGCCCAGAGGCCTTTAAACTGACCTATGACACTAGGCTTCAAGAAGTAAATCAAACTACCCCTATTAACCAATTAAGAATCCAAACAAGATCAGGCTTATCATATAACTATTCCATTGACTGGGGAGATGGACAATTTGATAATAACGTAGCCGGAGATATTACGCACACATATCTAACTCCTGAAGTCTATACTATTAGTATTATCGGGGCGTTTCCCGCGCCAAGGCATGCAGAGTCCAATAGTGATTCTTTTAAGCTTACTTCTATAGATCAGTGGGGTACGCAACCATGGCAAAGTATGGACAGTGGGTTTGCAGGTTGTGAAAATATGGAATACAACGCAACAGATATACCAGACCTCTCTGTTGTTGAAAATATGAGGTCTATGTTTATTGTATGCCGGAACTTTAATGGTGATATTAATTCATGGAACGTTAGTAATGTCACCAATATGTCGGCCATGTTCGGCGTAACTTCTATTTTTAACCAAGCTTTGAACAACTGGGACGTAAGCAATGTAACGAACATGGGGCTAATGTTTTTTAGAACACCGGTTTTTAATCAAGACATAACAAATTGGCAAACAGGTAATGTTACGAACATGGCGAGGATGTTTGAAGATGCAGATGCTTTTAATCAAGCGATTAATAACTGGGACGTTTCTTCGGCAACAAGCATGAATAAGATGTTCAATAGAGCAGAAGTTTTCAATCAACCTTTAAATAGTTGGATTGTTAGCAATGTTACCGATATGGCAGAGATGTTTAGTGGTACTACTGTTTTTAATCAAAACATTAATAGTTGGAATGTGGGCAATGTTACTACTATGCAAAGCATGTTCAACTCCGCAGAAGAATTCAATCAGCCATTAAATTCTTGGAACCTTGCTTCGGTAACCACCATGGCCTCCATGTTTTCTAGCGCATCCGAATTTAATCAAACTTTAAGTAGTTGGGATGTTTCTTCGGTAATAAACATGTCTTCCATGTTCGCTAGTGCAAGCCAATTCAATCAAAATATAAATGCTTGGGACGTTACCAATGTTATAGACATGCGAAGTATGTTTATGAATGCTAGTATGTATAGTCAATCTATGGAAAACTGGGATGTTAACTCTGTTGTAAATATGTCCTTTATGTTCCAAAGGGCAGAAGCATTTAATCAACCCTTAAACTCTTGGGAAGTTAGCGCAGTAGCGAACATGTCCTCCATGTTTGAAAGTGCCTTGGTATTTGACCAACCTTTAAACGCTTGGGATGTTTCTTCCGTTACCTTGATGAACTCCATGTTTAAAGAAGCTATCATGTTTAATGGTGAAATAGATAACTGGAACGTAGCCTCGGTAACCACTATGGAAGCTATGTTCAAAGATGCAATGCTCTTTGAACAACCAATAAACAATTGGAATACGGGCAAAGTGCAAAGCATGCGAGAACTCTTTAACGGGGCATCAGCGTTTAATCAGGATATAAACAATTGGAATACTTCTTATGTTACCACCATGGCATCCATGTTCGAAAATGCAATAGTATTTAACCAGTCTACCAACAACTGGAACGTAGCATCGGTGACTACTATGGAAAACATGTTCAAAGGCGCAACTGTATTTAACCAAGACATTAATAGTTGGAACGTGAGAGGCGTTACTACTATGGAAGAAATGTTTAGTGGAGCTGCAGCGTTCAACCAAAGTTTGAACAACTGGCGCATGTTAGGTGTAAGTAATATGGACGATATGTTTAGTGGCGCATCCGCTTACAATCAAGCTATGAATCAATGGAACTTAGGAACCGTGAGTATGCGTTCCACTTTTTTTAATGCTACTGCTTTAAATCAATATTTGGGCGATTGGGATGTTAGCGGCGTACGCGATATGAGCGATATGCTGGACAACACAGCATTAGTAAGAGAAAACTATGACAACACCCTAATTGCTTGGGCAGAACAAACGTTAACAAGTGGTCTTACGCTTGGCGCAGAAGGCTTGCCATTTTGTGATGCCTTAGAAGAACGCCAATCTATGATTGATATTTATGGTTGGAATATTACCAATGATATACTTGACTGTCCTGTTCCGGAATGCACACAATTAACCTCGCCCCTTAACGGAGATATAGATGTACCTCTGAACACAAATTTAACGTGGGAACCAACACTTTTTGCTAGGGGATACCGCTTAACAGTTGGAACTAGTTCTGGTGGAAATGATATTATCAATAACGAAACCGTCAACAACACCTTTTACGAATTTCCAGCAGATTTTAATACCGGTGATACCATCTATGTAACTTTGGTTCCTTTTAATGATACAGGAGACGCAGTAGGGCCATGTATAGAAGAAAACTTTGATATATTAGGTACTATTGCTACTATTCCAAATTGTACAAGTCTTACCGAACCCTTGAATAGTGCCAGCGATCGTGCTATAAACACGGACCTCAGTTGGAATCCTATTGCCAATGCGGATGGTTATCGGTTGACCGTAGGAACAGCAACGGGAGCTGCAGACATTATGAACGGTGTAGATGTTAATAATCTTACTACATTTAAACGAACAGACGACCTACCAGAGAATACGGATATTTTCGTTAGCATAGTACCCTATAACGAGGTGGGTAATGCTATCTCATGCACAGAAGAAAGTTTTAAAACAGAAATAATTCCGGTTCCTCCCGCTTGCACTAACCTGTTAAGCCCAAGTAATGGCACTACGGGAGTACCTATTGGTACTGAACTTAGTTGGAACGCGGTAGATGGAGCAGCAGGTTATTTGGTCATGGTTGGCACTACACAAGATGGAATCGAAGTAGCAAATAGTATTGATGTTGGAGACAACAACACCTTCACTTTTCCAGACCTTCTTCAGCAAAATAGAACCCACTACGTTACCATTATTCCTTACAACAATATAGGCGATGCTATGGGATGTTCGGAAGAAAGTTTTAGAACGGGATCTTCAACCCTTACTGACCCTCCAGTATGCACAACCTTGAGTACTCCATTGGGTAATACTACGGATGTACCTGTGGCAACAGATATAACCTGGGATGCTGTGGCTAATACTGCCGGTTATTGGATCTCTGTAGG
>JBLHNI010000005.1:0-31733 GCA_047650615.1 Maribacter sp. | reverse complement strand
TCATCACATTGTTCTTTGTCTTACTACCACGACCCGCTTTTTGTGTTTTATGCTTTTGAGCGGAGGCTTCTATTGTAAAATACCCTTCGTCGGCCTCTATCATACCCTCAAGGGTATAGCGGTCGTCGCGCTGTCCCATCGCCTTACGAAGCTTATGAACCATAGCCCAGACTGGCTCATAGCGTTTCAAACCTAGTTGGCGCTGAATCTCCTTACTAGAAAAACCTTTTTTGGTTGTACTCAATAAAAATATTGTTTTGTACCAAATCATAAAGGATAGTTTGGAACTCTCCATAATAGTACCGCTGCGCAAAGATATTCTTGCATTGCAACTCTTACATTGATAGCTCCACTTGTTTTTAAGCCAATAGTGATCTGTGCCTTGGCATCGATGACAAACAACACCCTGCTGATCGCGCTGTTCTTTAAAATGCAATCTGCAACTCTGTTCATCTGTAAAGTGTACTCCAAAAGAAAATATATCCATATTTAACTATCTTAATATCAATTAAATATACGAAATTTTATTCGAATTAGGGATGTTTACGGATATACAATTTTTTTATACGGACTACTGCCGTCCTCTGTTGTTTTGACGGTATTGTGCAATCAATTGTCGCTTAAAATCTTCTTCTGAACGAAGTAAAAGCAATGTTATTTTTTGCGGATAACACTCTTTTTATTTCATTCAAATAAGATTTGTTCAGCTTTTCTTCTTCTGTTTTAAAAACTTTAAGTTGTTCCAAAAGAGTTATTGCCTGGACTTCGGATAGCGCCATGGCATCCCTCATGATTGAGTACAATTCTACGAATATATGCCAATACAGGTGCTCTTTGTAGGTGCTTACAAGTAGCTCAAATGCTTGAGACTGGGTGTCCTTTGTCTTTAATTTTAGTATCAGTTCATCTTCGGAAATCAAATACCTTTTCTTTGTGTCCTTGGACTTCTAATGTACAAAAAGGTTTAACTGTTATGTCTACATTTATTTGAAATGTGCCAAGAAGATGGTGTTGTTTTTTTATTTAAGTATGGTAGTAGTCAGTTAAAAATAAGTAAATTAACTATATAAATCGATTTCTTATAAAAACGAAATTTTCAGTTGTATTTGACACAAAATAATTTTTACTAACTACACGCAACCTTTAATCTCATGTTTCATCTTACTAATAAATAGAAACCAATGAAAACAAAAATAGGTCTTAGTGTATTGCTTATCGGTATCATCCTGTCCTGTGAGAAATCACAAGAGGATACGTTCGTTAAAAATCCGGAGTTGGAAACTACCGAGGCTAAAGCCTTTATTGCAAATACCAATGAATTTGCTTTGGATGTTTTCCGTACGGTTGCAAGTAGCGAGGAAGATGATAATTACATGGTGTCTCCTATTAGCTTGTCCATGGCACTAGGAATGTTGCATAACGGGGCGCGTGGCGAAACCATGCAAGCCTTTGACAATGTTTTGGGAAGAGGAAACACACTAGCAGAGAATAATACTTATTATGGTTTGCTAATGGAATCCCTTTCTTCCAATACTAGTGGAACCACTTTAAATCTTGCGAATGCCATTTGGATTAAAGAAGGATTTCCTGTAGAAGGGCAGTTTAAAGAAACTAACGAACTATTCTATAAAAGTGATATCGATAATCTGGATTTTAACAACTCGAGCGCGGTTAAAACGGTGAATGATTGGGCCGATGGGCGAACCAAAGGAAAAATAAAGGACTTGGTAACGGAGTTCGATGACCAAACAAGATTGTTTCTAGCTAACGCCATATATTTTAAGTCACAATGGAAATACAGGTTTGATACCAATAGAACAATCGAACGTCCTTTTTATATATCAGAGGCCAGCAGCGTAAATGTGCCCATGATGAACATGAAGGCGGAAGTAATGACCGCCGCTACGGATTTATTTTCCGCCATTGTATTGCCTTATAAAGGAGAACGTTATGAAATGGTTCTTTTATTACCCTATCTAGGGATTACTACAAGCGCAGTTTTAGAAAATATTGACACTACTGAGTTAAGTTCCCTTTTTAAGGATAATAGGAAAAGCGAGTTGGAAATTGCGCTTCCTCGATTTACCTTGGAATATGAAAAAACTTTAAATGATGTGGTTACTGAATTAGGTTTGGGCATTGCTTTTGCCAATAGAGCCGATTTTACGGGAATTAACAAAGAGACCGACTTGTCTATCTCTAAACTATTTCAAAAAACATTTATTGAAGTCAATGAGGAAGGAACCGAGGCGGCAGCAGTAACGGGCGTAGAAATTGGAACCACGTCCGTACCTCCTAGTTTTACGGCAGACCGTCCCTTTTTGTATATTATTCGTGAAAAGGCTACAGGCACTATCTGTTTTATGGGTAGGGTTGGGAATCCAAAATAAAGGTTTTCAATTGGTTTTAATGCCCCCTTTTTAAATTTGTGAACAAAAGACTTTACAGGACATTAAATTTAGCACCTTATAAGCCTAACAGTCGGTACAAGTTAGTACTATTGGATTAATTTTAGAAAACTAATTTTTTACTATTGAGTATAACATTCCCCCTTTGAGGACTATGGGGATTAGGGGGCTAAAGACTGCATGTTCACCAGCTTTTTGTAACTCCCATTCATGGCTAAAAGTTCTGTGTGGGAACCTTGCTCAACGATTTCTCCTTTATGTAGGACCACAATTGTGTCCGCATTTTGAATGGTAGACAACCGGTGCGCAATGACAATGGAGGTCCGGTTTTTCATCATCTTTTCTAAAGCATCCTGCACCAAGCGCTCGCTCTCCGTATCCAGAGCGGAAGTAGCCTCATCCAAAATCATGATGGGCGGATTTTTAAGTACAGCACGTGCAATTGATAAGCGCTGTTTCTGACCACCGCTGAGCTTATTGCCACTGTCGCCAATATTGGTGTCATAGCCTTTGGGTAGTTCCATGATAAAGTCGTGTGCATTTGCTATTTTGGCCGCTTCGGTAATTTCAGCTAAGCTAGCGCCTTCTTTTCCTAGACCGATATTATTCTGTACCGTATCATTAAACAGAATAGAATCTTGGGTCACGAGTCCCAACATGCCTCTAAGCGATTTTTTAGAAAGCTCTTTTATATTGATTCCATCAATTTTTATATTCCCCTTATTTACGTCATAAAAACGAGTCACTAAATTGGCAATAGTACTCTTTCCACTACCAGATTGACCAACCAAGGCTACCGTTCCCCCTTTGGGAACATTTAGATTAAAATTCTTCAGCACATACTCATCTTCGTATTTGAAGGAAATATTTTCTAAGGCGATGTTGCTTTCAAAGGCTAATTTTTCAATCGGATTTTCAATTTCGGCAATCGGGTTTTTTGTTTCAAGAATTTCCAGAACCCGCTCGGCTGCTGCATTTCCCTTTTTAACGCCGTAGGAAGCCTTACTGATGGCTTTAGCCGGGGTTAGTATTTGATAAGCCAATCCCATATAGGTTATAAAAAGTTCGGGCTGCAGTGTTTTATCCACGAGCACCATTTGGCCGCCATACCATAAAATAATACCAATAGCAGTGATGCCAAAAAACTCACTGGTAGGGGAAGCTAAATTCTGGCGGTTTAATAGACTGTTTGAAAAATTATAAAAACGTTTCGTGGAAGCGCTAAAAGTTTCTGAAAATTTGGATTCGGCGTTAAAAGCCTTAATTACTTTTAAGCCTCCAAGAGTTTCTTCTAAAATAGACAGGAAATAACCTTGCTCTTTTTGTACTTTATCAGATTTTCGTTTTAGAGACTTACCTATAAGTGATATAAGATAACCTGAAATTGGAAGAAATATAAACACAAAGAGTGTAAGCTCAGGACTAATGGATAGCATGGCAAGTATCGTAAATAACAATGTCAACGGCTCCCTTACTATCAGTTCTAAAATAGATAAGAAGGAATGTTGTATTTCTAAAACATCCGAAGTGATTCTGGCAATAGTATCCCCTTTACGTTTTTCGGTGTAGTGTGAAATAGGTAAACTTACTGTTTTGTCGTAAAGTTCATTCCTTAAATCCTTAAGTACTCCGTTTCTCAAAAAGGTTATAAAATACATTGCAAGATATCCAAATAAATTTTTAAGAAAGAACATGGAAATTACTAGAACCACCATAAAAAGTAGGGCTTGACCCTCTCCTTCATTCGCTTTTTGAGTAACAAAAAAGTTAAGATAATTTATTAGGTAATCCTTCATTTCTGTGATGCCATTCCAAAGCGGTTTATTTTGAACACTTTTCGTTTGTTTAAATAATACGGCTAACATTGGGAATAAAGAAACCATAGCCAATGTGGCAAAAAGCGCATAAAAAATATTGGCAATAATGTTTAGGATTCCATAAACACGGTAAGGCTTCGCAAACCGAAGAATCTTCTTAAAATAATCCATTTACCCTAAATTAAGCTCACTGAGGATGCTCTGTATCTTAGTATCTAATTCTGCATTTACTTTCTTGTAATCCGCAGCGGTGTCCAAGTTGGTGTTGGTGCTGATATAAAATTTCACTTTTGGTTCAGTTCCACTAGGTCTAGCTGCTATACGGGTACCGTCTTCCGTTTCGTAAATCAATACATTAGATTTTGGAATATCAATTATTTTTTCTTCTCCTGTGAGTACATTTTTAGCAGTAGCAGTATTGTAATCCTCTATCCATTTAACCTTTGAACCGGCAACAGATACTACTGGATTTTCCTTGAAATCTTTCAGCATTTGCTTGATTTCTTCTGCACCGCTGATTCCTTTTTTGGTTATGGATACCAAATGTTCTTTGTAAAACCCATACTCTACATAACAATCAATTAAATCTTTGTAAAAAGAACTGCCGTTCGCTTTTGCTTGGGAGGCAATCTCGCAAGCGAGCAGGGTGGAGGTCACAGCGTCTTTATCACGTACAAAATCACCAACCATATAACCAAAACTTTCCTCTCCTCCCCCGATAAAGTCAGACTCAGGAAAATCCTTTATCATTTTACCAATCCATTTGAATCCTGTTAGAGCTGTTTTAAATTCTACTCCGTAGGCTTTCGCCATGGATTCCATCATTGGGGTAGAGACAATGGTAGTGGCAATAAATTCGTTGCCCTTAAACCCTTTTTGTTTTCTTTTTTCTAGAAGAAACTTTGTCATCAGCACCATGGCCTGATTTCCGTTTACGATTTCCATCTTTCCGTCCAAGTTGCGCACCGCAATACCTAACCGGTCACTATCAGGGTCGGTTCCAACAACCATATCAGCTCCAATTTCTTCTGCTTTTTTAACGGCCATGGATAATGCCTCTGATTCTTCTGGATTAGGTGATTTAACCGTTGGGAAATTCCCGTCTGGTTTCGCCTGTTCAGCAATAACGGTTACATTATTATATCCTGCGCGTTCCAATACTTCAGGGATGGCTGTTATGGATGTGCCGTGTAAGGAAGTGAAGACAATCTTAAAATCGTCTTTGCCTTCGGCATTGAAGTTTCCATTGCTTACAGAGGCTTCAATAAAAGCTTCATCTACTTCTTTGTCTATAATTTCGATAAGACTTTCATCTGCTTTGAATTTAATATCTTCAAAGGGTAATGCGTTAATTTCAGCAATTATTTTTTCATCTTGTGGTGGTACTATTTGCCCGCCATCTGTCCAATAGACCTTGTAGCCATTGTATTCTGGAGGATTGTGCGAAGCTGTAAGCACAATGCCTGCATGGCAATTTAGATGGCGTACGGCAAAGGATAGGGCAGGGGTGGTTCGCAATTCCGAGAAGAGAAATACCTTAATTCCGTTAGCGGAAAATACTTCGGCTACTGTTCTTGCCAGTGTATCGCTGTTATGGCGACAATCAAAAGCGATCACCACCTTTATCTCTTCGCCAGCGTATACCTTATTTAGGTAATTGCTGAGTCCTTGGGTACTTTTTCCAAGGGTATATTTATTAATTCTATTGGTCCCAACACCCATAACGCCCCGCATTCCACCAGTACCAAATTCCATTTGTTTATAAAAACGGTCTTTAAGTTCGTCTGTATCGGTATCTATTAGGTGTTGAATCTCTTTTTTTACGGCTGGGTCAAAAAAATCAGTCATCCAGCTTTTGGCAGTATCAAGGAAATTATCCATGTAATCTGTATTTTGTTTATGTTTTAAATTTACGAAGAAATATAATTTTTATGGTGTTTAAAGTGCAATCTTGTCAGAAATAACATACCTTTTTTCTGTCTTTTTGGAGCGTATCATAATTTCCCCTAAAAAGCCTGCCAAAAACAATTGAGTGCCAATAACCATGGACGTCAGTGCGATATAGAACTGTGGTCTATTGGTAATCAATCTTCCGAAGGGATTGATAAAAAGTTTATCCACGCCTAGGTAAATCGCAAAACTAAAACCTATGATGAACATAAGCACGCCAAGTGCGCCGAACAAGTGCATAGGCCTTTTTCCAAATTTGGAAACAAACCAGATGGTTATTAAATCCAAAAATCCGTTGATAAACCGCTCCATACCAAATTTTGTTCTACCGTATTTTCTGGATTGATGTTTTACCACTTTTTCGCCAATCTTAGAAAAACCAGCATTTTTAGCTAGAACAGGAATGTAGCGATGCATCTCTCCCGATACTTCTATGGTCTTGATGACCGAGTGTTTGTAGGCTTTAAGACCACAATTAAAATCGTGTAGTTTTACTCCAGATGTTTTACGCGCTGCCCAATTGAACAGTTTAGAAGGAAGATTTTTAAAAAGTATGGAGTCGTATCGTTTTTTCTTCCAACCAGAAATAAGGTCGTACCCTTCGGTATGAATTAACTCATAGAGTTCGGGTATTTCTTCTGGATTGTCCTGTAAATCGGCATCCATAGTAATGATAACATCGCCCTTAGCAGCTTTGAAACCAGCGTGAAGTGCTTGGGATTTTCCAAAATTTCTTGAAAACTGGATTCCTTTTACATTAGAGTTTTCCTCGGATAGTTTGGTTATTAATTCCCAAGAGGTATCGGTACTGCCGTCGTCTACAAATAAAATCTCATAAGAAAAATGCTTGGATTGCATTACAGATACAATCCATGTATGTAGCTCTTGAAGCGATTCTTCTTCGTTAAGTAAGGGAATAACAATAGATAGTTGCATTGGTAATTTCAATATTTTCGCTCAAAAATACAAACTTAGTCTAGAACTTCTTCTTTTTTTAGAACTAAGGCGGGTATTAAGGAAAAGATAAAACCTAAAATAATATTCACAACCAAGCCAAATAGAACTTGCATAACTGGGGTTTGAAACTTTTGACCCATTTCTATTTGTGCATCAATTTGTTCTGTTGTGAGTGCTGTACCTTCTAGCATTTTATTCCTTTGAAATTCTGTTGCCTTCGCAATCATATCTGGATCAACGAAAATCGTCATGATTTGAGCAACGATGACACCTATTATTCCTGAAATCAGACAAATTCCAACCCCTACTTTTAAGGCTTGTCCAAAGGAAATAAAGCCATTGTTCGCTTTTTTAAACTGAATCATGCCTATCACAATCATCGTAATCATTAGGCCCATTCCAATTACCATAGTTGGCCATTCATTTTGGTAATGCATATCCAAAGAGAAAAGCATTATGATAAAAACTAAATTTATTCCTCCGAGTATAAGCCCATAGGTTAGTGCAAATTTTCCAGTTTTTGGCTGATTTTCTTCCATATTTGTTACGTTTTAAAGGTTGCTTAAGTTATTAGTAGTGATAGGACGCTAATTGTTACAAGATACAGTTTAAATTATTTTAATTTAATTATTGCATTAATAAATTGCGAATTTCTAGAAAATAACTAAATTTGCATTCTTAAAATAAACTCCCGTCGGAATGGGGGTGCAAAATGTTTAGTACCATGCAAAAAGGAATACACCCAGAAAATTATAGATTAGTTGCCTTTAAAGATATGTCCAATGAGGAAGTGTTTTTAACGAAGTCAACTGCTGACACAAAGGAAACATTAGAGGTAGATGGCGTTGACTATCCATTAGTGAAATTGGAAATCTCAAGAACTTCTCACCCGTTCTACACAGGAAAATCTAAATTATTGGATACAGCAGGTCGTATCGATAAATTTAAGAACAAGTATAAGAAGTTTGTTAAGGCAGCACCAGAGGCTACAGAAGAAGCAAAAGAAGAAGAAGAAAAGTAAGATTCTTCTTAAAACGATACAGAACGCCCTTGATATTTTAATCATGGGCGTTTTTTTGTTTTAACTAAAATTTTATTGTCTTGGCCAAAAAAAATAGAATGGTGTATTTCGATTACCTAATTTTGCCAAAATTCAATGTTTTATGAATTATGTTCTCTTTGATGGTCCTGAAAGGGAAAATTTGCTACCCTTTACCTTTACAAGGCCTGTTGGTGAAATTAGGTTGGGGATACTCAATATCCGAGAAAAGTGGGAAGCCTATTTAAAAACTTCTACCTCCTATGCTACACAAGACTATTTGTCAGTAAAGTACCCATTAACCATTGATGTCGATAATATCTTTATCAATGGCTCATTTCTACCCGATACAGCAGTTGTTTCTGCACTAAATGCATTGGAGGTAAATCAAGTGTTGGTTTATAAAAAGCGATTCGTTGGGTACAGGTCAAAACACTCTCAAAAAGATGCTGCTTTTGGTGATTTGGAGCAAATAGTTTTAAATCATACCCCATTAGAGATAGAATTCACTTGGGATATTTTTTCTAAAAACGGAGAGGCTTTGGAGGCCGATTTTGAATTTTTGACCAAGGGTAGAAAAAGTCAGTCAATATCCAAGACCAACAACCTTATTTACCCAGAACGTATTTTCTTAGAAGAAGGGGCTAAAGTAGAATACAGCATACTTAATGCTACCGACGGCCCAATTTATATCGGTAAAAATGCTGAAATCTGGGAAGGTAGTCTCATCCGAGGCGGACTCGCATTATGTGACAATGCGGTGATAAAGATGGGAGGAAAGTTGTATGGTCCCACGACTATTGGGCCGCATTCTAAAGTATGCGGTGAAGTCAGTAATTCGGTTATTTTTGGATATTCCAGTAAAGGTCATGAAGGTTATTTAGGAAATGCTGTACTGGGTGAATGGTGTAATATTGGTGCAGATTCTAATAACTCCAATCTTAAAAATAATTATGCCAAGGTGCGTTTGTGGAACTATGCCACTGAAAATTTTGAGCAAACCGGACTTCAGTTTTGCGGACTTATGATGGGGGATCATAGTAAAACGGCTATTAATACGATGTTGAACACAGGTACCGTAGTAGGTGTAAACGTAAATGTATATACCCCAGGTTTTCCAAGAAATTTTATACCAAGTTTTAGTTGGGGTGGAGCTTCAGGTTTTTCTACCTATATGCCTAAAAAGGCTTATGAAGCTGCAGCGGTAATGATGGCAAGAAGAGGCGTGGTGTTTGATGACGTTGAGGCAAGTATCCTAAACCATGTTTTCGAAATAACTAAAAAGTGGCGAAAATATTGATAGTTTGTAATACTAAGAGTTAAGCGCTAATAGTACCGAGGTTAAGCAATAGAACAAGTAAAAGATGAAAGAAATAAAATAAATGTATTCTTCTTTAATCGTATAATTGAGCTAAACGTGTCATACTAACTTCATATTTCTAAGATCTAGAACTGTCCCGGACATTCATTCAAATATGTATCTTTGCAAGCCTGTATTCAAAACATCATGAGAAAGAAAGTAGCATTTTATACATTGGGCTGCAAGCTCAATTTTTCGGAGACCTCTACCATTGCTAGGGGCTTTGTAAACGAGGGCTTTGATCGTGTAGATTTTTCGGAGTCAGCGGACATGTATGTGATTAATACCTGCTCTGTAACGGATAATGCGGATAAGAAATTTAAAAAGGTAGTTAAGCAAGCGCAAAATGGTAATGCCGATGCATTTATAGCCGCAGTGGGTTGTTATGCGCAATTAAAGCCAGAAGAATTAGCTGCTGTTGATGGCGTAGATTTAGTTTTGGGTGCGACAGAAAAATTTAAGATTAGGGATTACATAAATGATCTTTCCAAAAATGATTTTGGCGAAGTACATTCCTGTGAAATTGAAGATGCCGACTTCTATGTAGGGAGCTATGCCATAGGGGATAGAACTCGTGCCTTTTTAAAGGTGCAGGACGGTTGCGATTATAAATGTACCTATTGTACGATTCCCTTGGCTAGGGGTATTTCTAGGAGCGATGCGTTAGAAAATGTATTAAAAAATGCTGCTGAGATCTCTAAGCAAGGCATAAAAGAAATCGTTCTTACTGGGGTGAATATTGGCGATTATGGTAAAGGAGAGTTTGGAAACAAAAAACACGAGCATACTTTTTTAGACTTAATAAAGGCCTTGGATAGGGTTGCTGGTATTCATAGACTTCGCATATCTTCCATAGAGCCGAACTTGTTAAAAAATGAAACGATAGATTTTGTAGCGCAAAGCAATTCCTTTGTGCCTCATTTTCACATTCCGCTCCAAAGTGGTAGCGATGCCCTACTAAAGTTGATGAAAAGGAGGTACATGACGGCTTTGTATACAGAGCGGGTAGCACGCATAAGAGCGGTAATGCCTAACTGTTGTATAGGTGTGGATGTTATTGTTGGATTTCCTGGGGAGACTGAGGAGCACTTTTTGGAAACATATCATTATTTAAATGAGTTAGCTATATCTTATCTGCATGTGTTTACATATTCCGAACGTGATAACACTGAGGCTGCTGAAATGGGAGGCGTAGTTCCAAAACAGGTGCGAAACAAACGAAGTAAAATGCTTAGAGGTCTATCCGTTAAAAAACGAAGGGCTTTTTATGAAAGTCAGATTGGAGAAAGCCTAAGTGTCCTTTTTGAAGGGGAGAACAAGGAAGGGTATATTCACGGATTTACAGAAAACTATGTCAAGGTGCGAGCGCCTTGGAACCCAGAGCTGATAAATACCATACATAGGATTACCTTAACCGGTATAGCTGATGATGGTTTGGTTACCATGGATTTTTAGACTGTTTTGAACGCAGAAATTAAGGTATAAAAAAACCTCTCAATTGAGAGGTTTTTTTATTAGATTCTGATGCCTACTGGCAGCATTTCTTTGTACTGTCTGTTTCTACGAAGGAAACCTGCAATTTGAGGACTCGTAGGAACCACTCTTAAGTTGTTTTCCTGCAAGTGATGAAGCACAGCTTTAATAAAACTTTCATTAAAGCCTTCTTTAGTTATTTCTTCCGGGACTACAATTTTGGTTAAAAAAACCTTTCTTTCTTGAGAAGAATACTCGATTTTAGCCAAGTGGCCATCCAAACTTGTTTCAAACTGGCGCAAGAAAGTGTTGTCCTTAATTAATACATCGTTCATATAGTTGATTTTAGTATTGGTTCAAGACAAAATTACGATGCTCTCAAATCATAATCGTCCAAATAAATAGCATGTATTGATGTAAATCCTAAAAATTTGGATCATAATTCAACGGTATATAAAATTACTAAAAAAATAACTAATTTCCTAGCTTTTAAAGCGTTTCATTACTATGTCTGTAGCTAAAATTCATGTTTACTTTATGCCAGGAATGGCAGCCAATAGTTCCATTTTCGAATACATTAGCCTGCCAGTAGACCAGTTTGAAGTCCACTTTTTAGATTGGACCATACCTGCGAAGGGTATGGATATTGCGGCTTATGCGAAACAGCTCTCCGTATTAATTCACCATAAAAACCCAGTTTTATTAGGAGTTTCTTTGGGTGGCATCGTAGTACAGGAAATAGCGAAAATTATTCCTACGCGAAAAATTATAATTGTTTCGAGCGTTAAAAGTAAAAACGAACTTCCAAAGAGAATGCTATTTGCACGCTACACGAATATCCATAAAGTACTCCCCACTGGTTTGGTGAATAATGTAGCACTTTTGGCTAAATATGCTTTCGGCGAAACGGTTACTAAACGATTAGCACTTTACGAGAAGTATTTATCCATTAGGGATAAGCATTATATTGATTGGTGTATTCATGAACTAGTGAATTGGCAGCAAACAGAACCAAACACGAGTTTGGTTCATATACAAGGGGATAAAGATGCTGTTTTTCCAATTGCGAATATTACCGATTGTATGAAGGTGAAAAATGGCACGCACACTATGATTATCCACAGGGCAAAATGGTTTAATGAACACCTACCTGCAATTATTTTGGATTAAGGGAGTTCTATTAATACCTTTGATAGTAACTAATTTTATAAGTATGAAAGTTCTAAAAAATATTCTTATGCTTTTGGGCGTACTTTTCGTAGTAGGATCTTTAATTTTTGCTGTAAATTCTGATGGAATTACTGGTACCGTAAATACTGCTATAGCAAACGACAGCATAGAAAAAAATGTAGCGAACGAGTATCGTATTTCTTCCATAGATATACCGGAAGACTTAAATTTCGCGGGAGAATCAGTTCCTCAACAAGATCCGGAGATTATGGAGCGTGTAGATAGGGAGTTTTTAGTGAACACCTATTGGCAGTCGAATGCGCTGTTGCTTATGAAGCGAGCAAATAAATATTTCCCGGTAATAGAACCAATCTTAGCTAAAAATGGAATCCCTGATGATTTTAAGTATTTGGCCGTGGCTGAAAGCGGGTTGACCAATGTTGTTTCCCCTGCCGGAGCTTCAGGTTTTTGGCAGATTATGCCAGAAACAGGAATAGAATATGGTCTGGAAGTCAATTCAAATGTAGATGAGCGTTATCATTTAGAAAAATCTACTGAGGTAGCCTGTAAGTACTTAAATAGATGGAAAAAAAAATATGGTAGTTGGACGCTGACCGCTGCTGCTTATAATGCAGGACCAGGGGGAATAAACAAATATATGAGGATACAGCAAGTAGATGACTATTATGACCTTTTGTTGGGGCAAGAGACAGGCAGGTATGTTTTCAGAATCATGGCTATTAAGGAAATCCTTTCCAATCCAGAGAAATATGGTTTCCATTTAGAAAAGGACGATATGTATAATGCAGTTCCTTCTTTTACCGTAGAGGTCGATGAACCGGTATCCAGTTTCACGAATTTCTCTGAGAAATATGAGATAAACTACAAAATATTAAAAAGGCATAATCCTTGGCTAAGGGAGCCTCATTTGAACAATAATTCTAGGAAAAAATATACGATTGAAATTCCGAACAAAGGATATTACAGGGAGTCAAAATAAGCGTGTAGTTTACATAGCTATTGGCAAGCAGTTGTTGTCTTTTGTTGAACGCGGTTACTTGAATAGAAAATTCCGTATGCTAAGTTGTTTAACGTAGCATACGGAATTCTCCTTGTTTGGAAGTAGGAGCACTATTTTTTTATTGAATATTGCTATGTGATTGCAGCTGTGGTGAGTTTAAATCTTTTTCATTTGCTGTTGCATCATACGTATCTGTTCGGCTAGCATGTTGTTTTTATCTAATTTTTTGGCTTCCTTTAGTAACATGGTAGCTTCCCTTTTACGCCTTTTCTGCATAGAAATACCGGCTAGGCTTAACTTTGCCATTGCCACATCATAATCCATTGTTAAGCCTAGTTTAAGGGCTTTTTTAAAGTATTTTTCAGCTTGGGTCAGGTTTGTCTGTGAAAATATAATCCCGTGAAGATAATTGTAGTATCCTTGCTGTTTTGGTGTCAAGGCACCTTCGGGGTTTTTGATTTTTCTCAACCAATTTTGCGTGCCTACCAGGTCTTGCTTTCGCATCCGTAGAAACGCTAATAAAATAATTTCATTCCTAAAATACAGAAATATAAAAATAGAAGAGAGTAGCAGTAAAAATATACCATTCCCTATTTCTCCTTCTACAAACTGATAAACAGCGTAGGCAATGATTAATCCCGCAATAACTAGTTTAATGTTTTTATTGAACATGAATATGTGCTTTGATACTATTGTTTTACTTATATTTTGTCTAATTTTTAAAGTGTGCTGTTCAATTATAACAGAAGAAACATCAAAATTAAAGTAGGGCAAAATTAGGCAAAACCTAGGTTTTGTGCTGTAAAGAATTCTAAAAATATTTTTTTTGATAAGGCTTGTTAAAGAAAAAAGTCTTTGTATATTTGCGCCCAGTTTACAGGTACTTCTGTAAAATATCAAACAATAGAAAAGGTTTTAAGAGATGCCCGGACAAAAAAGAACATACCAGCCCTCAAAGAGGAAGAGAAAAAATAAACATGGGTTCAGAGAGCGTATGTCTTCCGTTAACGGAAGAAAAGTTATTGCTAGAAGAAGAGCGAAAGGAAGAAAGAAGTTAACTGTTTCCTCAGAGCCAAGACATAAAAAATAAATGATTTTATTTTTTTAAAAATATTTAAGGTGTTGCTTTTTTAAAAGTAGCACTTTTTTTTTGCCCTTATCGGACTGAAAGTTATAACTTTCAGTAATTTAATTCATTCAAAATAGTAAACAAGAACATGCCGAAAAGAAAAGATTTAAACTCGATTTTAATTATTGGTTCTGGTCCTATTGTTATAGGCCAGGCTTGTGAATTTGATTATGCTGGATCACAGTCTTTGCGTTCTTTACGTGAAGATGGGATAGAAACTATTTTAATCAATAGTAATCCAGCAACTATTATGACTGACCCCTCCATGGCAGATCATATTTACCTCAAGCCGTTAAACACAAAATCGATTATAGAAATTTTAAAGGAACATCCGCAGATTGATGCGGTTTTACCTACGATGGGTGGTCAAACTGCTTTGAACTTATGTATTGAAGCTGATGAAAAAGGTATTTGGAAAGATTTTGATGTAGAGTTGATTGGTGTTGATATTGATGCAATTAATATCACAGAAGATCGTGAGAAGTTTCGTAAATTAATGCTTGAAATTGGCGTAGGCATGGCTCCACAGGCAACGGCTACCTCTTTTTTGAAAGGAAAGGAAATTGCGCAAAAATTTGGATTTCCACTAGTGATTAGAGCTTCTTACACGCTAGGTGGAGCTGGAGCTTCTATTGTTTATGATCCAAAAGATTTCGATGAACTTTTAAGTGTAGGATTAGAAATTTCTCCTATTCATGAAGTCATGATTGATAAGGCCATGATGGGCTGGAAGGAATATGAATTAGAGTTATTGCGTGATTGTAATGACAATGTGGTGATTATTTGTGCCATAGAAAATATGGATCCTATGGGAATCCATACTGGGGATTCCATTACCGTAGCACCAGCTATGACTTTGTCTGATAAAACTTATCAGAGAATGCGTGATATGGCCATACATATGATGCGTAGTATCGGGGATTTTGAAGGCGGGTGTAATGTACAGTTTGCTGTTAGTCCAGATGAAAAGGAGGATATTATTGCCATTGAGATAAACCCAAGGGTTTCTAGGTCCTCAGCATTAGCCTCTAAGGCCACTGGTTATCCTATCGCAAAAATAGCAACAAAATTGGCTATAGGTTATTCTTTGGACGAGTTACAGAACCAGATTACAAAATCTACTTCGGCTCTTTTTGAACCTACTTTAGATTATGTTATCGTGAAAATTCCACGATGGAATTTTGATAAGTTTGAAGGTTCCGATAGGACCTTAGGACTTCAAATGAAATCTGTTGGAGAAGTCATGGGAATAGGCCGTTCTTTTCAGGAAGCCTTACACAAGGCAACACAATCTTTAGAAATTAGCAGAAATGGCTTAGGTGCAGATGGTAAAGGATATAAGGATTATGACCAAATCATTAGTAAATTAACGATTCCAAGTTGGGACAGGGTCTTTGTTATTTATGATGCGATACAAATGGGTATTCCATTGAGTAGAATTCATGAGATTACTAAGATAGATATGTGGTTCTTAAAGCAATATGAAGAGCTATATCAACTTGAAAAAGAGGTTTCAAAATACACCATCTTTAGCCTTTCTAAGGAATTATTATTAGAAGCCAAGCAGAAAGGTTTTGCCGATAGGCAAATTGCCCATATGTTAGATTGTTATGAGAGCGAAGTATATAACAAACGTACAGAACTTAATATTAATAGGGTTTATAAATTAGTGGATACTTGTGCAGCTGAGTTTAAGGCAATGACGCCATATTATTATTCTACTTTTGAGGCAGAAATAGAAAAACCAGATGGTACCCGTTATGTAGAGAACGATAGTATCGTTTCTGATAAGAAAAAGATTGTAGTCTTAGGTTCTGGCCCTAACAGAATAGGGCAGGGGATAGAGTTTGACTATTGCTGTGTACATGGTGTTTTGGCAGCTGCAGAATGTGGTTACGAAACTATAATGATTAATTGTAATCCAGAAACTGTTTCCACAGATTTTGATACCGCTGATAAGTTGTACTTCGAGCCGGTGTTCTGGGAACATATTTATGATATTATCCGTCATGAAAAACCAGAAGGGGTTATCGTACAATTAGGTGGACAGACCGCTTTGAAATTGGCAGAAAAGCTATCCAAATACGGTATTAAGATTATAGGAACTAGTTTCGAATCCTTAGATTTGGCCGAAGATAGAGGAAGTTTCTCAGAACTATTGCTAGAGAATAATATTCCTTTTCCTGAATTTGGCGTAGCAGAAACTGCTGAAGAAGCCCTAATACTTTCAGATAAGCTAGATTTTCCCCTATTAGTCCGGCCTTCATATGTACTGGGTGGCCAAGGAATGAAAATTGTTATCAATAAGGAAGAGTTGGAAGAGCATGTGGTAGATTTACTTCATAAAATTCCAAATAATAAACTCTTATTAGATCATTATCTAGACGGTGCAATTGAAGCAGAAGCAGATGCTATTTGTGATGGTAAAGATGTTTATATCATAGGAATTATGGAACATATAGAGCCATGTGGAATTCACTCTGGTGACTCTAACGCTACTTTACCTCCTTTCAATTTGGGTGAGTTTGTAATGCAGCAAATAAAAGACCACACAAAGAAGATTGCACTAGCACTCAATACTGTTGGTCTCATCAATGTTCAATTCGCCATAAAGGATGATATGGTGTATATTATAGAAGCGAATCCAAGAGCATCACGTACAGTTCCCTTTATTGCCAAAGCCTATAAAGAACCTTATGTAAACTATGCAACCAAGGTAATGTTAGGGGAGAAGAAAGTGAAGGATTTTAATTTCAATCCGCAGTTAGAAGGTTTTGCTATCAAGCAGCCTGTTTTCTCTTTTAATAAATTCCCTAATGTAAATAAGAATTTAGGTCCAGAGATGAAAAGTACGGGTGAAAGTATTTTATTTATTGATAGTCTAAAGGATGACGAGTTTTACAACCTTTACGCTAGACGTAAGATGTATTTGAGTAAATAATTTCATGTATTGATTTAAGTATATAAATAGCCCACAAGCAATTGTGGGCTATTTTTTGTTACTACTAAGTATTAGTTAAAAGCTAACTGTTTAGGTAGTTGTTGTAGTTAATATTAAATAATGCTAAGCGTTTAATTAAACCAAACAGCATATCGTTTTCGTCTCAACTCTAAAGCGAGAGTCTCTTCCATTATTAAGGCTTCGGCTCTTGTTGCCATAGGTAAGATATGATTGTAAAGACTACCGCGAAGATAGAGTCCATATTTTTCTACAATAGCTGCAGAAAGTTTGTGTCCTTTTTTGTTAATATATCCTGTTTTATGTTGTTTAAATCGTTCTGCAGGTGTTTTACTGGTCATGCCTACATACACACATTCCAACACGCCATTAAACTGCGGGTTAGCCTCTCTGAACTTTCTATTTTCTGTATAGACACGTTTGGAAAGTTCTATGACGTAAACGTGATATCGGTTTTTAGGCATGTTTACTTTCTTTATTTTTTAGTTTAGAAAAGGTAACTAATCATTAATATAATGTTCGTTCAATCATTTTCGTGTACAGAATAAGGACATCGCTAATAGGTTTGTCCAAACTATCTGTTTGAACAGCTGCGATACGATCAACGACATCTATTCCTTTGATTACCTCCCCGAAGATTACATAATTTTGGTCTAAATGCGCAGCACCGCCATTAGTTTTATAAGCGGCACGATGGGCTTGAGGATAAGCATATGGTGTTATAGTAGATGTAGCTAATTTAGCTAAGGAGTCTAACCTTGATTTCATCTCTTTATAGGAAAATTCCAATACTTCTGCTAGTGCTTTGTCTGAGGAATTTAGGGTGTCTATTTTTAGTAATAACTCTGTGTATGTTTTAAAGTAGGTTTTATGTTTCGGGTTGTTGCTAAGTGCATTATATGCTAGCCAATTATTGATTCTTTTTTCTGCTACGGCTAAGGTACTGTCAGTATATGTTCTTCCTTGAATGATGGTAAATTGAGTACCGCTCGATTCCTGCTTTGGATTAGCATCATCACCCATTCTAGCGGCATTTACGGCGCCGCGTTTATGAAAAAGGCTGGCATCTATTTCAGCAGGTAAGGTGTATGGTGTTTCGGCTACTATTGTTGGGGTAGCTCTCGTTTCAGGATTGCCGGTCTGCACAAGAAAATTTTCGATAACCCGATGAAAGGAAATACTATCATAAAAACCTGGGTTCACTAGCTTAATGAAATTATTACGATGCTTTAGGGTCTTGTCTGATAATCGAAATACGATTTCTCCTAGTTCTGTAGTAAGGGAGACATCTTTGGAAAGGTCACTTTTCATAACCCCTTTTTCTACTTCTGTATCACAGGCAGAAAATAGAACTACTGCAAAAAAAACGAGAAGTGATACGCATATTTTTATAGTTGATTTAAATGTTTGCATGAGTAATCCCAAAGGAGGTTTATTGCATTTTGATATGACAATAAACGTCGATTATCCTAATTGTTTAATTTGAAAAGGTAATTAATTCTATTAGCTGTTGCAAGTGTTGACTATTTTCATGAGCTGTTTTAAATTTATATTTCTAAAAACTAGTACTAGATTTTTTCAATTTCCATTTCAAAGATTCGAAGGAAACTATGTATATTTTAGGGAAGCTTGGGTAGATTAAGAATATAGTTGACTCATCATTTGTTGCTACTTGTAATAAACGCTTTAGGATAGCTACTGAAACAGACTTTTTGAATTATAGCTTTGAAACAGAAGTTGTTCAATAATTCTAAGACAGGCTTTACGATGTTTTTGGTCAATCCGAGAAACCTAATGTTGAACTATTGTAAATACTAAAAAAAAATTGTCTAGGTATATATAAAGTTTGCATCTGTTAAGAATAGACCCCAAAATTAGCTATTGAAACAGCTTCCGTGTAAACTTTGAGGTCTATGCTATAAACTATTAACGGGGCTAAATATTCTTAGCCAACCAATCGCCAACTTCACTGGTTTTGTATGCTTTTTCACCATCGGAAAGGTCTTCTGTTACAATGTTCTCAGCCAACGATTTATTGACTACATCACGAATAGCTTGAGCTTCTTGGGTCAAATTCATATCCTCAAAAAGCATTGCTGCAGATAATACAGTCGCTAGCGGATTCGCGATATCTTTACCAGCAGCTTGTGGGTAAGAACCATGTATCGGTTCGTAGAGCGATACTTTGTTTCCTATAGAGGAGGAAGGCATTAATCCCATAGAGCCAGAAATTACGGAAGCTTCATCCGTTAAAATATCACCGAATAGGTTTGCCGTTATAATTACGTCGTATCCTTTTGGCCATTGAATCAATCGCATGGCTACAGCATCGATAAATTCATAAGTAACTTCTACCTCTGGATACTCTTTTTCCATATGTTGGACGGTTTCGCGCCACAATCTGGAGGATTCTAAAACATTGGCCTTATCTACACAGCAAAGTTTTTTAGAACGTTTTAACGCCATTTCAAAACCTTTTTTAGCCAAGCGCTCAATTTCAAAACGTTGGTAGGTCATGGTGTCAAAAGCAGTATTTCCATCATCTTTTCTGCCGCGTTCTCCAAAATAAATACCGCCAGTAAGTTCTCGCAGAATAATAAGGTCTGTGCCTTCTATACGATCTCTTTTTAAAGGTGATTTGTCAATCAAGGACGGAAAGGTGAAGGTAGGTCTTACGTTTGCAAAAAGACCCAGTTTCTGCCTCATTTTCAATAAACCCTGTTCGGGTCGTACTTTGGCAGAAGGGTCATTATCAAAACGGGGATGACCAATGGCACCAAAAAGTACAGCATCTGCATTTGCACAGATTTCATGGGTTTCATCCGGGTACGGTTCGCCTACAGCATCTATCGCTGCCGCTCCAGTTAATGCAGGCTGCCAAGTAATAATGTGGTTATATTTAATAGCAATGACATCGCATACTTTAACTGCTTGGGCTATTACTTCCGGGCCAATTCCATCTCCGGCCAAAAGGGCTATTTTTAGATTCATGAATGTGAGTATTTTATTTTCATTCCCGCCAAAGCAGAAAACTATTTAATTTTAATTTAGTGAGGCGCCACAGGCTTATCGCTATGGCGTTATTATTTGTTTCGTATTATATTATTTTTTGTACAGCGTGTATGGCTTTAAGTGAAATGTACCTCTAGCTTAAATCATATTCAACATTTTCTCGGTAGCCTTTATGGCCGATACGGTCTGGTCGGAATCCAATCCTCTTGAAGTGAACTCTTTTCCGTTGTGTTCCCAAGTAATCACGGTTTCGCAAAGGGCATCTGAGGTACTTCCAGGTGGGATACGGACCGCGTAGTCTACTAATTTTGGTAAGGCTATTTTCTTTGTTGCATATACTTTTTTCAATGCATTCATAAAGGCATCATACTGTCCGTCTCCTTGTGCATTGGCCTCAAAAAATTCTCCTTCAATTTCCATGGATAGGGTTGTAGAAGGCATCAATCCTTTTGCATGTGTTAATACGTAGGACTTCACAAATACTTTTTGATGATGGGTGTCTGAATCTAATACATCAGAAATGATAAATGGCAAGTCGTCCTTAGTAACACGTTCCTTTTTATCACCTAGTTCAATAATACGTTGTGTTACCTTTTTTAGCTCTTCGTCATTAAGGGTTAAGCCTAATTCCTGTAAATTCTTTTGGATATTTGCTTTTCCTGACATTTTTCCCAGTGCGTACTTGCGCTTTCTATCAAAGCGTTCGGGCATTAAATCACTAAAATATAAGTTATTTTTACTGTCTCCATCCGCATGTATGCCTGCGGTCTGGGTAAACACGTTATCGCCTACAATAGGTTTGTTCGCGGGAATAGTAAGTCCTGTGAATGCCGATACCAATTTGCTGACTTTAAATAAAGATGTCTCGTCAACACTGATTTCTACTTCGGGCAGAAAATCTTTAATTACAGCTACGGCGCTTGCCATGGGCGCATTTCCTGCACGTTCTCCCATTCCATTTACGGTCAGATGCAAACCATGACAGCCTGCTTTTACTGCTTCCATAACGTTGGCAACACCTAGATCATAGTCATTGTGAGCATGGAAATCAAAATGCTGTTCTGGGTAACGCGCCGTAATTTGAGCGATATAGTCGTATGTTTCGGTATGTGTTAGTACACCCAAGGTATCCGGTAAGAGAATTCGCTTGATAGGTTGGGTAGCTAAAAAATCCAAGAATTCGAACACGTATTCCTTGGAGTTACGCATGCCGTTACTCCAATCTTCTAAATACACATTTGTAATGATTCCTAGTTTTTCGGCCTCTTTAAGCACGGCTGCTATTTCAGAAAAATGTTTCTCGGGCGTTTTTTTAAGCTGATGTTGCAAATGATTCAATGATCCTTTTGTCAACAGGTTTTGGGATTTAGCACCTGCTTTTTCCATCCATTGTAAAGAAACACCCCCATCTACAAAAGTCAAGACTTCAATCCTGTCCAAATATCCTTTCTCTGTGGCCCACTCGGTAATCTGTTGTGCCGCCTGTAATTCGCCATCCGAAACCCGTGCCGAAGCTACTTCAATACGATCTACCTTCAATTCATCTAACAACAGTTTGGCCAGCGTAAGTTTCTCGGAGGCGGAAAAGGATACGCCGGAGGTCTGCTCCCCATCCCTGAGGGTGGTATCCATTATTTCCAGATGTCTTTTTTTCATTTATGCAATCCTAATAATTAGGGAGATTGGTTGTGGTACGGGTTGTTTCGGTAAATCCTAAATGTCGTATAGCGCATAGTCGAGATAGTTGTATAACGCAACTTTTAAGGCATTCCATTGTACTGAGGGTGATCGGTAATTTAAAAAGGTCTTGTTTTGGCGAACTCCTGAATGTCTTTTTTAATGTTTAATAGGTAATCGATATCATCGAAACCATTAGTCATATTGTTCTTTTTATAGTCGTTGATATCAAAAGATTCGCTTTCGCCGGTGGCAAGTAAAGTAATTTTTTGCTCGGGTAGATTCACTTTTAATTCTGTTTTTGGGTCCTTTTCCAAAACATCAAAGATTTTCTGTAGAAAATCTGCACTGACTTGAACAGGTAATACTCCAATATTTAAACAGTTACCTCTAAAAATATCAGCAAAAAAGCTGGAGACCACCACGCGAAACCCGTAGTCGTAGACCGCCCAAGCCGCATGCTCACGAGAGGAGCCAGAACCAAAGTTATGACCGCCTACAAGTATCTTCCCATTATATTTTGAGTCGTTGAGTATAAACTCCGCTTTTGGTGTATTGTCTTGATTGTACCGCCAGTCACGAAATAAGTTTTCACCAAAGCCCATGCGCTCAGTTGCTTTAAGAAACCGTGCAGGTATAATTTGGTCGGTATCTACGTTTTCTATTGGTAGTGGAACCGCTGTTGATGTCAGTGTGCTGAATTTATCGTATGCCATGAATAGATGTTAGATGTTAGACTTTAGATAGGTTTAACTGTAATTTATGCTATAGTTTATTCTTAGTTCGTTAAGAAAATGTTCCTTTTAAAAGGCATAGTACACTAGGCTGTTTCCTTCTGCATTAGCTCCCTTGGATCCGTTACTTTCCCAGTAACGGCAGCTGCAGCTGCAACTAAAGGACTAGCTAAAAGTGTTCTGGAACCCGGCCCTTGTCTTCCTTCAAAATTTCTATTTGAGGTACTAACCGCCAGTTTTCCGGGAGGTACTTTATCATCGTTCATAGCTAAACATGCAGAACAGCCAGGTTCACGGAGCTCGAAACCAGCTTCGTTAATGATTGCTAAAAGTCCTTCTTCCTTAATGGCTTTTTCTACCTTATGTGATCCAGGAACCAACCAGGCAGTAACATTATCCGCTTTTTTTCTTCCCTTTACAATGGATGCGAAAGCTCTAAAATCTTCAATTCTACCATTGGTACAACTTCCAAGAAATACAAAGTCAATGGGTTTTCCAATCATGGAATCACCTTCTCCGAATTGCATGTATTGTAAGGATTTTTTATAGGTAGATGCGCCACCTTGCACCATATCAGATGTTGGAATATCTTTTGAAATACCCATCCCCATTCCTGGATTGGTACCGTAGGTAATCATGGGTTCAATTAGTGAGCCATCAAACGTTAGTTCTTTATCAAAAATTGCTTCTGGGTCTGTGTATAAGGTTTGCCAGTAGTCCATAGCAGTATCCCAATCGGCTCCTTTTGGAGTGAATTCGCGCCCTTTAATATAATGAAAAGTGGTTTCATCTGGTGCGATCATACCCCCTCTTGCGCCCATTTCTATACTCAAATTACACACGGTCATACGACCTTCCATGCTCATGCTTTTAAACACATCTCCTGCGTATTCCACAAAATATCCCGTAGCTCCTGAGGTAGTTAATTGTGAAATTATAAATAAAGCAACATCCTTTGAGGTCACCCCAAATTGTAATTCTCCTGTTATATTAATGCGCATGCGCTTTGGCTTGGGTTGCATTATACATTCAGTTGCCAAAACCATCTCCACTTCAGACGTTCCAATACCAAAAGCAATAGCACCAAAGGCACCGTGGGTAGAGGTGTGTGAATCACCACAAACAATAGTAGCGCCAGGAACTGTAATACCGTATTCCGGGCCTACAACATGTACAATACCGTTTTTTTCGTGACCCAGTCCCCAGTACGAAATACCATGCTCATTAGCATTTTCTTCCAACATTTTTAATTGGTTGGCCGATAATGGATCTGCAACCGGTAGATGTTGATTGATAGTTGGTGTATTATGGTCGGCAGTTGCAAATGTTTTTTCAGGATGCAGTACCCCAATCCCCCTATTTTTTAGACCTAAAAAAGCAACAGGACTTGTTACTTCGTGTACCATATGCCTGTCTATGAACAGGACATCGGGTCCGTTTTCGATTTGGTGGACTACATGCGAATCCCAAACTTTATCAAATAGTGTCTTTTTTGCACTCATACGTTTATTTCTAAGCAATCAAAGCTAATGAAACTAGGTGTTTTGTAGAAATTACAGTATTTGAAATTACGACGTTCAACCAAAAAGGTAGCGGTTTAGTTTTAGCTGATGTAGTTCCAAATATTTTTATATTTTAGTAATTGCGCGTAGCTATGCCTAATGACGATATTATCAGGTTTTTCCAAAGATGAATCATCTTTTAGTAGCCGTAACGCATAATAGCGAGCTGTTTTTAGAATATCATTATCCTTTACAATATCCGCTATTTTTAAGTTGAGAATACCACTTTGTTGTGTGCCCATGATATCTCCAGGACCGCGCAGTTTTAAGTCCACCTCCGCAATTTCAAAACCATCGTTAGTACGTACCATAGTTTCCAAACGAGTCTTGGATTCTGCGGATAGCTTATGGCTGGTCATTAGAATACAGAAACTTTGATCGGCACCACGACCTACACGACCTCGCAATTGGTGTAGTTGCGAAAGGCCAAAACGTTCAGCACTTTCAATAATCATTACGGAGGCATTGGGAACGTTCACACCTACTTCAATAACAGTCGTAGCCACCATAATCTGGGTTTCTCCTTTTACAAAACGTTGCATTTCAAAATCCTTATCGGCTGGTTTCATTTGGCCGTGTACTATAGAAATCTGAAATTCAGGTAGTGGAAAATCCCTAGCGATACTTTCATAACCATCCATAAGGTCTTTATAGTCCAAGGCCTCCGATTCTTGTATTAACGGGTATACGACATAGATTTGCCTGCCTTTTTCAATTTCGTTTCGCATGAATCGGAATACTTTGAGTCGGTTAGAATCAAAACGGTGTACTGTTTTTATGGGTTTCCGACCCGGAGGAAGTTCATCAATGACAGATATATCTAAATCACCATAAAGGCTCATAGCCAAGGTTCTAGGAATGGGAGTTGCAGTCATCACAAGAATATGGGGCGGATATTCGTTTTTGTGCCACAGTTTGGAACGTTGTGCTACCCCAAATCGATGTTGTTCGTCTATGATGGCCAGGCCTAAATTTTTAAATTTCACTTTATCCTCTAAGAGTGCATGCGTGCCTATTAAAATCTGCAGTTCTCCATTTTCCAACTGTTCATGGATGGGTTTTCGAGCCGACTTTTTAACTGAGCCTGTCAAAAGCGCGCAAGTTACTCCAGTGTCTTTCAGTAATTCCGAAATACCTTGGTAATGCTGATTGGCAAGGATTTCGGTGGGTGCCATCAAACACGCTTGGAAATCATTGTCTATGGCGAGTAACATGGTCATCACCGCCACAATTGTTTTTCCTGAGCCTACGTCTCCTTGCAGTAGGCGGTTCATCTGCGCATTACTACCCAAATCTGAACGTATTTCTTTTATTACCCGTTTTTGCGCATTTGTGAGTTCAAAAGGGAGTTTATTTGCGTAAAAATCTTTAAAAAGTTCACCCACTTGGTCAAAAGGGAAGCCCTTAATTTTTTGTTTGTGAAGCATGTTTTTCGCGATGAGTTGCATTTGTAGGTAAAATAGCTCCTCGAATTTTAAACGAAACTGCGCCTTTGCTAATAACTCTTGACTCTTGGGGAAATGAATGTTAAAGAGTGCATCGCTTCTAGAAATTAGCTTTAGCTCGTGTAATAGACTATCGGATAAGGTCTCTGAAAACCTGCCCTTGGTCTCTAAGAACAACTGCTGCATTAATTTACTAATAACTCGATTCGTAATCCCTTTATTGCTTAGTTTTTCTGTAGAAGGGTACACGGGTTGCATATGTACTTTTACCCCTTGCTCGTGCTCCGATAGGAGTTCCATTTCCGGATGCGGCATCGAAAAGGTATTATTGAATACATTATACTTTCCGAAGATGACGTAGGGAATGTTCAATTTTAAATTTTCACGAATCCATTTTTGCCCTCTAAACCAAACGAGCTCCATTTCTCCAGTATCGTCTTGAAAACGAGCTACCAAACGGGTACCTTTTTTCTGCTCAACCGTTTTTATATGAACGAGTTTGCCAATAATCTGCACATCTGCATTACTTTTTTGAAGTTGGCCTATTTTATAGTATTGCGTTTTATCAATATACCTATGAGGAAATAGGTTCAGAAGATCTTGGTATGCATGAATACCGAGCTCCGATTGCAGGCTATCTGCTCTGTTGGGACCAACGCCTTTGAGATATGCAATAGGAGTTTGCAGCAATGTAGGATTCATTTTACGAATTTAGAACTTAAGACATTGAACTGCAATAAACGAAAAGCCTAAATTTGGTATAAGAATTATATTTTTTGGGACATGTTTAAATATGCTATCGTTTTTTTATTCATTTACTGCGCTGGTTTTGCCCAACATCAGGATAAAGTCGACTTCATTAAGGCAAGTATCCTAATAAAACCTTTGCCTTTACAAAAGGCAATCGAAGGCGAGGTTAAATACGACTTTATAGTGTTGGCTGAGTTGGACTCTGTCTTTTTGGATGCAAAGAATATGAATTTTAATATTGTAAAACTTAACCATAGAAAAGTAAAGTTCAGTAACGATAATAAGCAGATAGTCATCCGTAAGAAGTTTAAAAAAGGGGAGGCTTATTCCTTGCGGCTAGGGTATTCCTGTATTCCAAAACAAACCGTCTACTTTATGGGGTGGGATGATACAGTGGAAGGGAATGAACAAATCTGGACGCAAGGCCAAGGGAAGTATACCAGTTATTGGTTGCCGAGCTTTGATGATATGGAGGAGAAAGTGGAGTTTGATTTACATATACAAACGCATAAATCAAACAGGGTAATTGCAAATGGAATGTCGGTTAATAGCACAAATAAAACAGTCTCAAACCCTATCTTCTCATTTGATATGCAAAAGCCCATGAGTAGTTACCTTTTGGCTTTTGCTATAGGAAAATATAACAAAGAGGAGCTAGTTTCTAATAGCGGTATACCCATAGAAAATTATTATTACCCTAAGGATAGTTTAAGAGTAGAACCCACGTATAGATACACCAAGAAAATTTTTGATTTTTTGGAAACAGAAATAGGTTTTCCTTACCCTTGGCAAAATTATAAACAGGTGCCTGTACACGATTTTTTGTATGCTGGAATGGAAAATACAAGTGCCACGATTTTTTCCGATGGATTTATAATAGATGCTACCGCTTTTGTAGATAAGAACTATGTGAACGTAAATGCCCACGAATTGGCGCACCAGTGGTTTGGGAACTTAGTGACAGAAAAGAATAGTAACCATCATTGGTTGCATGAAGGTTTTGCTACCTATTACGCGTATTTAACAGAAAGTAAAATCTTTGGGACAGACCATTTTTATTGGAAACTATACACCACAGCGCAACAACTTCAAGATCTTTCAGATAGGGGAGAAGGTGAGTCTTTGCTTAATCTGAAAGCCAGTAGCCTTACCTTTTATGAAAAGGGAGCGTGGGCATTGGTTATGCTTAGAGATTTTGTTGGCGATAACGCATTTAGAAAAGGGATACAGCAGTATTTGAAGACCTATCAATTCAAAAATGCTACGGTAGCTCAATTTTTACAAGAGATAGCAGATGCTAGTGGTCTCAATTTATCAGGATTTAAAACCCAGTGGTTAGAAACCACGGTATTTCCTATCATAGACGCAAAAGAACTTTTAAAAAAAAAGTCACCTTCTTTAGCCTTATTATTTGAGATGGAAGGTAGTTTTGAAGCCTTGCAAAGCGATGACTTGGAGTATGAAAGGTATTGGACTACCTGTAATTCTATTTATTTTAAACAGCATTTATTAGAGAATTACCACCGTATGTTACCAACAGCCCTTATTCAGAAAGCCTTTGCGTCGGAGACCATTCCTATAAGGCAGTCCCTTGCTATGTCACTGTTGGGTTTGTCAAGTCCGGACACTTTAAATAAAGAAATAAAATATAATTTTGAGTCACTTTTAACCGACGAGAGTTATGTTACCCAAGAAGTAGCTTTAGTTAAATTATGGAGTGCTTTTTCAACAGATAGAAATCGTTATCTCGACCAGTTAAAAGGTGTTGAAGGCTTACCCAATAAGAACGTTCGGTTGCTATGGCTGACATTGGCCTTGGTTACTCCGGAGTATAATGTTGGTCAAAAAAAGGATTTTTTAAAAGAACTTTCAGATTATACGAACAAACAATACCATCCTGAAATTCGGCAGAGGGCTTTTCAATATCTAACCGATATAAATGCATTGAACGATGATGTATTAAAACAATTGGTGACCGCTACTGATCACCATTCTTGGCAATTTCGAAACTTTGCCAGACGCTTGTTGGATGCCTTAGTAAAAGAGGACCTTTTTAAATCACAATTACAACGAATAGCTAAAGAACTAAATTATGATGATTTGCGTTATCTTAACACCAAACTTAAATTAGAATGAGAGCATTGGTCATTTCCGGTGGCGGCAGTAAGGGAGCATTTGCGGGTGGTGTAGCCGAATTTTTGATTCAAAAGTCGGGTAGGAAATACGATATGTTCGTAGGTACATCTACTGGTAGTTTGCTTATTTCCCATTTGGCCTTGGGTAAGTTGGAAAAAATAAAAGAAATTTATTCCAATGTAAATCAGGACACGATTTTTAATAGTTGCCCTTTTATAATTAAGAAAAAGTATGGGGTAGATGAGATTTCAATAAATCATTGGAACGTATTAAAAAATTTTATAGCTGGTAA
Organism: Maribacter sp.; assembly: GCA_047650615.1. Taxonomy (GTDB): domain Bacteria; phylum Bacteroidota; class Bacteroidia; order Flavobacteriales; family Flavobacteriaceae; genus Maribacter. The sequence goes on along the minus strand of JBLHNI010000005.1, from coordinate 2,842 downwards.
GCAAACCTTTGGGGAGAGTGAAAACCTCCGTAAAATGATTAAAGAAAGTGTTACACTTGAAGAGTTTAACGAACTTAAAAACAGTAAAATCGATGTAGTGGTTACCGTATCTAATTTGTCTTTGAATCAAGTAGAATACAAATCTGTTAACGAATGTACGTATGACGAGTTCTGCGATTGGATATGGATTTCGTCCAACTATGTACCGTTTATGAGTTTGGCTCGGGTCAACGGATGCGAATATGCCGATGGAGGTCTTGGAAGCATCGTTCCTATCGAAGAAGCTATAAGAAGAGGCGCTACCGAAGTAGATGTTGTCGTACTACATACCGAAGTAAATTATATGAATCCCATGCCCTCTAGAAATCCGTTTGAGCTTTTGACTACCATGTTGAGCTTTATTCTGGGTCGAATAGAAAATCAGAATATTAGGATAGGAAAGTTGGTTGCTAATCAAAATGATGCTACAATAAATCTTTACTATACGCCTACCATTTTAACCACAAATTCCTTGATATTTGATAAGGTTAAAATGACACGTTGGTGGCAGCGTGGTTATCTATATGCTAAAAACAAAAATGAGGAAACAAATCCTATTGCGCCTAATGAGCATGAGTAAAAATTAGTGGGCAGGCAAGAAGATGGCAGTTTTTAGAAAGTGGAAAAAAGATAATAACGGTCTAAAGTTAGGACTATGTATTCCTTTTTACTCAAATTCTAAAAAACCATTCCCTAAGGCAAAAAACCAATCAAAGCTAAACCTTCCTATTGTTTTTGATATTGAGTTTGTAATTTAACTTGACACTTGAAAAGGTCTTCCTACCAAAGAGCTCCAATTTCCTTCTTCACGTAAGACAAAGCAGTAGTGGATGGAGATGTTTTTTCCATAGTTTCCGTCAGAATGTCCTCTCGTAATTTATCTGCTGTTGCTGTTTCACTCATGGCCGCTTTTCGTATCATCTGTATGGTAGCACTTTTGGCCGCTTTTATAATGTTCCAACATTCATCGGTCATATAAATCTGTTGGGAAAGGTTATGATCAAACTCGGTCTCTATATTTTTAATAAGTAAATGCTCGTAGTCGGATTTGTTATCAGATATGGGCCCAATCCGGACAACAAGACTTGGAATTGCAATACGTTCTAAAAAGAGCGCCATGCGCTCATATGCTTGCATTCTTACAGGCATCGCATCTTTTTGGGAATCTTTGTGCAATAGAAACCGTCGCCTACCTTCCTCATTTTTGGTGTGAAGCCTAAAGAAATAGAAGGCTATTAAACCAGTTACGATAGATGGGAATGTATAAGCGAAAAGTTGAAAAATTTGGTCTGAGCTCATCTGTTAACTTTTAACGTTGTTATTTATATCATACATTAGAACGACCAATTTCATCAATTATTATATGGCTTTATCGATGAAATGCAGAAAATATAAGAGCATTTATAACAATATTTCATCACTAGAATTCCCTTAGGCTATTTTGTGGGCATAATAGCTAAATAATCAAGCCTCATAAAAGATCTAATAATTTCCAACCAATGAGCAAAACAAATAAGTTTATCCCGCCTGATGGCCTTAAAGGACTCTTAGTGCTTACAGCTTGTTTGTTTGGCATAGCGAGTTATTGTGTTCTTGATGCTAACCCTTTAGAAGATGGGCTGTATCTCTTTGGCTGTGTTCAGGCGTTTATTTTAATCTGCCGTTATACGTGTTTTATTACTGTTTTTTTGTTGTCTAAAATAACGTATGTCATTAAACCAGCTCAAAAAAGTACGTTTGTTTCTAGTCTAAAGAGATGAAAATTGATTGAGAAAGATAATTTAAATAAATACTATGGAGTTGTAATTGCATATCCGTAATTATTCCATATTTATGGAATAATTCCTATATTTGATAAAATGTAAAGTTAGAATTTATGGATATATTTTCATTTTCATGACATTTTTCAAGCGAGGAATCGTGCAGGCTACATTTCAGGGAACAACGTGACAAGGAAGGTATCGTTTGCAACAGGTGCAGTTCTACCGAACATTATTGGCTCAAGAACAAATGGGCGTATCAGTGCAAGAAATGTGAGGCTCGACAGACCCTGCGCAGCGGTACGATCATGGAAAACTCAAATCTTCCATTTATAGTTTGGTATAGGACCATATGTCTTATGAGTGCGACCAAAAAGGGTTTTTCGAGCAAGGAGATCCAGCGCCAGTTGGGCTTGAAGCGATATGAACCAGTGTGGGCCATGGTCCACAAGATCCGGGACGCAATGGGCCAAAGGGACGACCTGTACAACCTTGAGGGAATGATCGAGGCCGACGAGGGATACCTCCCTGTAGAGGCTTCCCGGTCGGAGCTAAGGGAACAGAAGGCTGGTCGGGGGAGCAATACAAAATCCAACGTAATGATATTGGCGGAGAGTACCGTTCTGGAAGACTTGGATACGGGGAAGACCGATAGGCACTGCCGCTATTTCAAGGCCAAGGTACTCCAAGATCATAAAGCCGAGGGGACGGACGAAACATTGGTCGGTTCCATCGATGGCGAAGAAGCGATAGTGTTTTCGGACAAGAGTACATCATATCTCAACTTCGAGGACTATGTGGACATCCACATAACCGAAAGATCCAGCGAACGAACAACCAAGGAGACCCTGAAATGGGTGCACATAGCCATTGGCAATGCGAAAAGGGATTTACAGAAATTCCATAAAATAAAGAGGAAATATCTGCAATTGTACCTCAATGAGTTTATTTACAAGCTCAATAGAAGGTATTTCGGGGACAGAATCTTTGATAGGCTAATAATAGCGGCTATTACAACGACTGGAAGCTAAACGGACATGCAA
>JBLHNI010000004.1:0-33753 GCA_047650615.1 Maribacter sp. | reverse complement strand
CCAAAATCAGAAAATTTAAGCTCAGTGGAGCTTGCCTGTTCTTCTTTGGATATTTTAAAATGAATGGTAGTGTGCTTGCCAAATTCCCGATTTGGGTAATCAGTGAATATTTGATAACGACCATTTTCATCTGTAAGCAAGCTACCTCTGTGCCCAACTATGTCGGTATTTGGAGACAAATGCCAAAACTCTAACTGAACTTCGTTTAAGGGGTTTTTACCCGATGCATCAAATATTTGACCCGTAATTTCTATTTGTTTTCCAAAAAGACCTCTTCGGATATCGGTTTGATGTGCTGGCTTATTTTCTGTTTTTAAGCCAAAATCAGAAGCACTTGCTATCGTTGGAAAGAGAATAAGCCCTACGGTAGCCATTAGGGAATTCTTAAGAAAATTCCTTCTTAGGTAGTTTTGTTTCATATTCCTATTAGAATTGGTTGGTTAAACACCTATAGGAAGTAAATTGGTTCAATAAAACTTGGGGGATTAAAGAAACAAATCAATAAATCTTAAACATAAGATTCATCAAAGTTTGGTGAACCTAGATGATTAGTACTCCAATACAACAATAAAAGGATGAACGGTACGTTCTTAACGACAAACGGTTCATAGTCATTTTTATTTATTTTTAAAACACCATCCAAGCGGTAAACCAAAAAAAATGACTTTTATATTTAGGTTCTTTTTACCCACTTAAACCATTTAAAAAAAAGTATATAATGCCTTTTATTTGAGCTGTTTACCGATTTAAAAACAAACGATGGTACCTTTGCAAAGAAAATAGTAGCTTTTAACTAAATTCTGGTTCAACCATCCAATTTTTATAAACAAACGATTGTAAGTATTAGACCCTATCATATGAGAATACCCCTGATTAAATTACTACTCTTTACCGTCTTAGGCGGCATTGCTTTCTACAACATTCATAAAACCATACCTAAAACCTTAAGCGCAAGTAAGAATACATATGATAGCGATAATGGCCACAAGGCAAAATTAAAAGCTTCAAAAGCAAACGCAGTCGAAACGGGCTATGGTAAGATATTGCCAACATTACTTTTTAGCTCAGGCTTTGAAGGTATTCAGCTTAGTGAACAAGTAGAAGATTATCAATATTTAACCGGAATAGATAAAGAAACAGGAGATTCATGGCCACTGTATATTCTTGGTTCCGATTTTAGCGGAATCCATAGAATAGACGATGATAATGGTGAAGCCATTACCAATGAGATTGTGGATGTAATCGGGCCACAGGGCAAGCAGACCTCGGCATTATTTCAAAGTGTACACTATGATGTTCAGGTGACACAGACCCCTTTTCAAATAAACAACATTCAAGAAAATCCAGAAGAACTCTACATGAGCTATTGGATGAAAACAGATAGCACCGCTGTAAAAGGAATTGACACCTGGAGAGCAATTTGGGAATATAAGACTAAAAATTACGCCTCTTATAAAGATGGTTTTCGGATGATTGCTTTTATGGCTACCGACAACGAAGGAAAACCCTATTGGCTATTTCAAGGAGATACGAGTCCACAAAATCCTGTATGGCGAACTAAAAACTATAGCATACCCCTTGTCTTAGACGAATGGTTTAAGGTAACGTATTATATAAAATGGAGTAACGGACCGGACGGTTATGCCTCCATGAAAGTAAATGGGAAGCTCATTGGCGAACATAAGGGCGCAACCACGGCAAATTCGGATCCCTTAGATTTTATAATGCTTACCCAAGTTTATGGAAATTCACACCCTATGCATCAATGGGTAGATGATATTGAAATTTGGAATGGCCTGCCAATAATGAACAACTGATTATTAGCGGTTTGCGCATAAAATCTATCTGCATATCCGCGGCCTTATGAGAAACATAAATAGTCAGATGCAGTGGAAATTACAATAATTACAGTAGAACATTGAGTAACTTTTAGATCTGCGCCGGTTACTACTTACGATGCGGGAGCATATTTGAGCAATTATTAGAAAACAATAAGGCATCTACGCACTAGAGAAATATTATAAAACAAGATGGATACAGGAATGATACGATTGAATAACGTTTAAGTTAATGAGGACCTTTATAAGGTCATTTAAGATAGGGCGTGCTATAAGTATCTACCGGGTAAATGAGTTGATAAGTATAGCATACCATAAGTGTTACGATTATCATTTCACCGCCATCTTCGATTAAACCGATAACAAAATTAACAATTAAATTTTCACCAAAAATTACATGTACCATATCAAAACCTATGCCAAAAACCATCAAAAACCCTAGTAGTATTAAACAAGTAATTGTTCGTTTTTTAAATATTATACTTCCTGTAAAATATGTTATACTTAAGACCGATAATACCACCACACCCATTGCTGCCATGAACGTCAATTCCCCAAGATCAACTGCTCTAAGGCCTAACATTGGTTTAAAATTGTGTTTCTGAACTAGAAATTCGCCCGCTTTTTCATGCAGTGACAAAGAATCATCTAAAAGAAAAAACAAATAGAGCAGCGTCCATGAGGCATATGAATATGATTTTTCTAGAATTATCAAATAAACAGTCATTACTATCAAAGCTACGTACTTAATGTATTGAAACATCTCGGCATAGCTTTCATCTTGCGTTAACACCAGAAACCCATATTCACCAATATCCTCAATAAATCCTAGATAGTATAACAGTCCCGTAACAAAATGAATAGCTACAAAAATAAGGTCTATCAGAAAGATCCATAAAAAAAGTTTTTTTGCTACTTGTATGTCTAAATATGTTTTGATAAACATCATCTTCAAAATTATTTTTTAAGACCTATAAATGAGTCGTGAACGCGTATTGTGCTTATGAAACTATTAACTTGTAAAAATAGCTATTTTTTTTTAAAATAAGTCTTCTATATCATAATCTATTTTTCGTTTAAAGTAAACATATTGTTGCGTTTAATTCAATAATATTTTTGAATCTATGACTTAGCTTACTGAAAAAGTATTAAAACCACCTATATCAATTATCATTAAACTTGCATGAACCTTTTCATTATTTTATTTTGTAAGCTGCGTCAAAAATAAATAAACCATCCAATTGATGTAGGTGATGCATGGTCATTAGATTTTTATCAAAACTAGGGCGCACTACCCGCTCCGTTCTTTCCGAATATTCCTGTATAGATAATTTTTCTATCTTATTAATATTAAGTGCACGCCCATAAATGGCATCAACATTTCGCTGCGAAGGTCTATAACGCTCCCCAGCATGTTTAAAGATAGCACCACCAATACGGGCGACACGAGCATCTATTATAACAGGATTTTGACTATGGGGTTGCAAGTTTTCAAATTTTAACGAATCTACATTATAAATATAAAGCTCGCTATTCATTGGAGCGGTTTCCATAACTTGTTTGTTGAGAAACAACCATTTTTCATGGTCCTCATCTGTATAAAAGAAAGCATCTGCTACTGTTTCTCCTTCAAAAGCAGTTGCATACAATTCCCATTTCACAGGAAAACTCACTCCCCTATATAATTCTAATCTTTCATTTTCTGAGGTTTCAGGCATTAAGAATATTTCTCCATTCTCCTCAAAAATATAGGGAAAGTATAGGTGGTATTCCAAATCCAATACATCTACTATATCAAGCAGTTTTGTACCCTTGATTTTTCTACAAGAAATTTTACCTCTTTTTGTACGATACGAATAGTTTTCAAAAAAAACATAGGTCTCGCCTTTGGATGTAAATAAAAAGGAATCTGCCCAAAATTCGTTACTCGGTATTTCTAATGGTTCAGAAGATGAAAGCACTGCATTCATAAACGGACCAGTACCTAAAAAAAGAGACCATCGTTCCGGTCGCAAGGAGAACAATACATTTCCTAATTTCTCACCAATCTTTTGTAATGCAACCAGATTAAAACCAAAGCAGTACCTCAACACTTGAGATAAAGTGACGCTTAGGTACTTAGGTATCGTGATTGTATCGCTTTCTGTAAAATCCATCCTCCCATTTACTAAATTCCTTACGGCCTTTGAAAACACAGAAACGGCTCCTTCATGAACAATATTTCGGGTTTCTGTTAGAGACCAACCACGGTTAAAAAATGCAGTATCAATAATCTGTTTCTTGGTATCATTGGATGTTAGTTGTGCTAAAGAAAAACCTATGCCCTCATGTTTATTCAAAACCTCCCAAAAACCAATAGAACCTCTTTTGTTTCTCTTTACATCCATAAACAAGAAATCCCAAACACCATACTTGGCAATAGTTGAAATTTCCTCTATTATAGGGTGTTGTCTTAAATTGATGATTAAATCTAAGTTTGCATTTTCAATCTTTTTAATGTCTTTTTGGATAAAGAAATTGACGCCTGTTTGTTTTGAACAATCAACCTTGATGGTTTGGACTTTTCCAAATAAACGTATGATATCGTTTTTTTTGGTGCTATCGGGTTTGCGGAAGAATATCCTTTCTTCTAGCCAGATTTGTAATCGTAATACTCCATTCGCCAAACTAATACCTGAGAATAATTCTTTAAAGAAATTGTGTTTAGCGTCCTTCTTATCAAGTACAACTAGACTCGATCTAGAAGAAATCAGAACGACTTCTATGTGTGGGTTATTCAGAATTTCTTCAACTATCCTAAGTTGCCCATTAGATACATCTTGTAATCCCTGTACTAAAATCCCTATGCTTAAACTCAAACTATGTATAGCTTAGATACACCTAAAATAGCACCCATAGCATACAAATTAAAGCGCACTACTTTTGTGAAATTTATAACGTTTCTAAAACTCAGTTACAGTTGAAATTTAAGAAAGAAACAACTATGTATTATGTTCATTATTCTCATAGCCATAGCCGTAGCCGTAGCCGTAATTACCATCCTCTATTTTTTCGACGCCGTTAAGAACATAAGCCATATTATTAAGCTTTTTGTTTTTGAATAGCTCCTTGGAGAACTTCAATAGTTTTTTGTCTGTTAGGCCGGATCGCAACACAAACAAAGTAGCATCGGCATATTTGGAAATCAACAAGGTATCGGTTACCAACATGGTAGGAGCTGTATCTACGATTACATAGTCAAACTCTTGTTTTGCTTTCTCTATAAACTCTCCATACCTCTTATGAGATAAAAGGGCCGGAGCACTATTAGGAATCTTACCACTTAAGTAAACAGTGTGGTTTGGGTTATGCTCAAAACCGCTTTGAATACCGTCATTAAAACTGAACGACTGATCTTTTAAATAGTCGGAAAGACCTGAAGAATTTTTATCTAGCTGGGTATAAATATCTAATTGTGGATTTCTTAAATCTGCACCGACTAGCAAAACACGTTTACCCATGCTGGCATAAGCCAAGGATAAATTCGTTGCCAATAAGGTTTTACCCTCTTTTTTTATGGCAGAAGTAACATAAATTACTTTACCTAAGTCTGTTTCTTGATTACCTAAAAGATGATCTGTATTCGCACTCAAAATTCTAAAAGCTTCTGCCATAGGAGAACCCTCGGGCAGCTTATCAAAACTTTTTTCTGCTCCTAACGAGGGAATTTCAATCAAGGTAGGTATTTCTGGATTTAAGCTCTCTATCTCTGAGCGGTCTTGAATCTTGGTGTCAAAAGAAGAACGTAAAAGTATAAACGTAAAGGGCATCATAAGACCTAATATCAACGATAAAGGATAGATAATAGTTTTCTTGGGCCAAATAGGTTTTATACTGCTCAACGCATAATCTATAACTTTAACTGAGGATGGAGTTGATGCATAATCTATTGCAGCTTCTTCCCGCTTTTTTAATAATAGCAAGTAAAGGTTTTCCTTAATACTCTGCTGCCGTTCAATAGAGCGTAAAATCCTTTCCTTTTCCGGAAGCTCCGAATAAGATAAGTCTAGCTTGTTTTTTTGCTTATTAAGTTGTCTTCTAGAAATTTCCAATTGTAACCTATACACCTTGACCGTGCTAAGTATATTTTTCTTCGAAAATTCCAAAAGTTCGGATAAACTCAAAAGCTTGGGGTGAATGGCTAGCGATGAAGCTCCTAACTCTTGTCGCTCCCTTGCCAATTCGTTATACTTTTCTACCATACTATTTAAAGCACTGTTTGCAAGACCAATATCTGCAGGTAAAAGATTATAGTCGGCCTCATTGGAAACCGTTTTATCTAAAAGACGTAGTAATGAAATTTGTGTTTTTAATTTCAACAATTCTGTATCTGTATCAGATTTTCTCTGAAGACGGGCACCAGCATCTGTTTGTATATATGATAAGTCTTCGGCTATTTTAAAATCCTGTTTCCCAGCTTCAATAGAATCTAATTCCATAGAAAGACTATTGAACCTTTCATTAACAATTTCTAAGGTGCGCCTGGCCACCAACTGATTGTCTTCTACTCCATCATTCTCAAAATTTCGAACAATGGAATTTAAAATGGCTTCTGACAAATTTCTCGACTGCCCTTTTATTGTTAAAGTAAGCACATCACTCTGTTTCTCAGAAGTCGTAATTTTTAGGTCTTCTGAGAGGTATGCAGCCGTGTGTCTTTTTGGTTGTAACACCACCTTGTATTTAGTATATCTAAACATTCCAACATTAGTAGAATCTAAGACGGTTATTCCAAATGGAAGCGTATTCTTTAAGCTTTCCGAGCTTACCTCATAGGGCACAACAGATTCCCCCCCTGTTTGGTCTGTAATATAAAAGCCTGCCGAGCTCATCAGTATCTCAAACGCCATGGGTTTCTCTATTTGTTCCTCCAGAATGTTCTTTGCAACTACAAAAGGGGCGCTAGCTATTTGTTGATAGTTAAAATTGGTGTATTCAAAATAATTAACATCCAAGTTTAGTTCATTAACCACCTTATTGAGCAACTGGTTAGATTTTAGAACTTCTATATGGTTTTCTAAATTTAACTTTTGATCCCCCATGGGAAGGTCTTTTGGGATGACCTTAGCCACTTGGCTATTGTCTAGTATTTTAATCTTAGCTGTTGAAGTATACGTTCTTGGGGCATATTTTTCATAAAAGTAACCCAATGCCAGAAATAAAGCACAGCTCACCAAGAACCATGGCCAATGGTTTATATACTTAGATATCAATTCCTTGAAAGCAATAGGTTTATCGTCTTCCTTGAAATCTAAAATATAGGGGGTTTCTTTCATTGTATTGCTATTATCAGCGTTTTTACGCTTGTTAGGTTCTTTGCCTTACCGCACTTATATGGGTATAACTCATATGAATTAGAATAAATACCTATATTGGATATTGTGATAACTAAGCAAACCAAGTTATCATATTTGACTAATTTGCAAAGTTAAGTCTTATTACTGATGATGATTTTATAAATCGTTGAATTCTAATATTTTATCGATAATACGTGTCGCTGTTTTTCCATCCCATAAATAAGGTATTTTACCCTTTTTCCATGTGCCGGAGAACAATTTCTTCATAGCTGGTTGTATAGCTTTCGGATGGGTACCCAAGAGCTCGTTGGTTCCTTCAGTTATCGTTTCGGGTCTTTCAGTATTGTCTCTCAAGGTCATACAAGGTATGCCCATCACAGTAGTTTCTTCTGTTATACCACCAGAATCGGTTATTACCGCTTTCGACTTTTCTACTAGATAATTAAATTCTAAGTATCCTAGTGGGTCTATCATATGAAGCCTTTCATGGCCAATGTTTAGTTTTTCTAATATCTTAGCCGTTCTGGGATGTACAGGAAAAACTAAAGGTAGACTGGCTGAATGTTCAACGATTTCGTCCAATAGGGACTTTAACTGACTCTCCTCATCTACGTTTGCTGGGCGATGTAAGGTCATCACTATATACTCCTTCTCTACTAACTGCAACGCATCCCAAATTTTTGGCTTTCTAAAATTAGGGCGTTGTTTTAAAAGCGTATCTATCATGGTATTACCTACATACATAATGCGTTCTTCTGGCACACCGCTTTTTCTAAGATTAGTATTTGCAACCTCGGAAGTCGTAAAAAAGTAGTTGGTTATTGCATCTGTCAACAATCTATTTATCTCCTCTGGCATGGACCAATCATTAGAACGGATTCCTCCCTCTACATGGGCAACCTTAGTATGCAGCTTTTGGGCAGTGATAGCACAAGCCATGGTAGAGGTGACATCACCAACCACCAACACCAGGTCTGCAGGATTCTCCAGCAACTCCTTTTCAAAGCGTATCATAATAGTAGCGGTCTGCTCTGCTTGGCTACCACCACCAACTTCCAAGTTGGCATGCGGCTCTGGAATTTGAAGCTGTTCAAAAAAATCTCCTGACATATTCTTGTCGTAATGCTGCCCAGTATGTACCAATCTATAGGAAATATCCTTTCCCAAATGCTGAGCGGCTTTAATAGCGTGAATAATCGGCGCTATTTTCATAAAGTTGGGCCGTGCTCCGGCAATCAATGTTAACCTCTTCATTCTGTTTCGTTTAGGTTTACTGTTTTAGCTGTTGTCCAATCTATTGTATTTATGGCCGTTGTTAAGTCAATAAAATTAAAGTCCTGTAGCCATTTCTCTAATTTTGATTTACATGATTTTAAACCTACGTATGATTTAAAACGCCTTGCAGGAGACAAGCCCTCTAGAATAGGTTGACCGTAATCAAAATCTCTTGGATGAAAGTATGTCATAACATAATCAGATTTTAATGTGTACTTTTTGATAAGGCTATAGGGAAGCAATCTAAAATAGCCCCCTCCAGAAAAAACAAGTGGTTTCCCAAAAACGGATTGCGTATTAATAGGAAATTCCATAAGCTGTGCCCCATTATACTCCAATATAGAGGGTTCTGCTGCTTTATAAGCCGGCAGACCACCATGCGCCCGACTAGCTGGAAACACAGAGGAGTCAACCGTGATACCTAGTTCATATAGCACTTCAAAAGCCCATTTATTCTTTTCCATAATAGAGAAGCCTGGCGCCCTAAAAGAGGTTACTTTTGTACCAGAACAATCTTCTATGGTCTTAATTGATTTCTCCACATCATTAAAAAAAGTAGTCCTATCTTGCTCATAAACAAGCTGATGTAGATGGGTGTGGCTTCCCAACTCATAGCCCCGATCCGCTATCTCCCGTATTACTTCGGGAAATTTTTCTGCCATCCATCCCATTACAAAAAAAGTTGCGCCAACTCCTGTTTTCTCTAAAACATCATATATGACATCCATATTTTGATGTATACGTGGATCAAAGCCTGCCCATTGTTCTTCATTTTTGGTAGAAGTGTTATCAAGCAGATGAAACCACTCTTCGATATCAAATGTTAATATTTTCATATTTTGAATTATCTGATTCATTAATACAGGTATTTTGAAATCAATTGTCCTAAATACACCGAAGTGACCAAGGGTTGATGCTTCCAAATTTTAGTCAAATACTTGTGCTCTTTAATCGACTTAACTGTAGGTTCTGAATAATTATAAAAAATGGGTAGTTCGCTTGGGCTCCACTGCTTTTTAAACTTGTAAGTATTACTGTCTACTGTTGATCTTCCAAAAGAAAAATATTTGTATTTTTTTGCGACAGAAGTTTTTAGAATTTCCCAAAAAATGCGCGCATGTATATTATCCCTGTCATAATCACTATCCGTTGCGGACCAGCACACTTCGTTAAAATTCAAATACGACAGTGAAAATGCCGCAGCTACAGCTTTATCCTTATTATAAATAACAGTGATTTGAGGCTCCCCGTAGGCATACTCTTCTAATAAATTCTGAAAGAATACTTTCCCAATAGGTGGTGATCCAAATTTCAACATCTTGCGAGAATACAAATCATAATAATCTTTTAAAAGCGCTACTCCGCCATGAGATATCTTATAATCTATTTTTTCAGACTTTCTCAGTTTATAACGTAATTTTGATGTAAATGACATAATTTGAGCTTCTTCAGATTCACGTACTTCCAAAATACAGCTTACCTTTTGGTCGTAACTATGTTCCGATAATTTTGAAAAGCTGCGGATTTCAAATTTTTTGCTTCCTAAAAAAGATTTTATATTAACCTCCGATTCTTTCTGAGTCGAAATTATAGGTCCACCGTAGGAAAAATGAGGCATTGATATTGCCCTATTACTAAAAAAAACAACTGGCATAACCCCTATAATTTCATTATGCTCGGTTAGAGATAAATTTTGATTGCTGTAACCGAATGTCTTGGAAAGGATGGGCCCCAGAGATGGGTTGTGGGCTATCGTAATTATTTGATTCTCCTTTTCCTTTTCCAAAAAACCATTCCAGGATTGAACATCCGTGCTAAGTGCTATTTGAATCATATTTATTTCATTTATAATTTACTAAAACGTGCATATCAAGAATACGTTCTGAGTACTACAATTTCTTCATTTAACATTTAGTTTTATTGGCTTTCCAAGATGCTACTATGACAAATTAGTGTGCTCCTCTTACGATATATTAAAACAATCAATAGACATATTTTGAAACTATACGTCCAAAGTAAACAGATGTACTTAAAGGTTGAAGTTTCCATATTTTTGTTAGAAAGGAGAATTCCTTTAATGATTTACCAACCGGCTCCGAGTAATTATAAAAAATGGGTATTTCCATAGGCTTCCACTGTCTTTTATACAGGTGATTACTACTATTCTTAGTAGACCGCCCCAAAGAAAAATAGGTGTAATTTTTTTGGATAGAATCCTTAACAATATTCCAATACAGAAAAGAATTTACGTTGTACTTATCATAATCGGAATTGGTACTTACCCAACATATTTCATTAAAACCCAAATAAGACAAAGTAAATCCTCCAGCAATTATTTCATCACCATGGTAGACCGCTGTAATTAAAGCTTCACCATATTTGTAATCCAATAGAAGGTTTTGGAAAAATGATTTACCCAATGGAGGGGATCCCTTGTGTAACATTTTTTTAGTGTACACATCATAAAACTCGTCTAATAGTTCCATTTTTCCGCATACCACCTTAAAATTATACTTCTCAGATTTTCTGATTTTTCTTCTGAATCCCGATTTGAAATACATTAGTTGTTCTTCCTGATTATTTTTGAGTTTAAGGATACAACTTACTTTTCCCTCATATAGGTTCTCCGTTAGTTTATCAAAACTTCTCGCTTCAAACCTATTGCTATCCAGTACCTTACTTAAATCCAAACTAGCCTCATCTGAAGAAGAGTCTAAAATAGGACCCCCATAAGAAAAGTGTGGCATAGAAACTAATTTCTTTCCAATCTTTACTAAGGGCAGCACTCCAATGACTTCATCATTCTTATTGATAAGCATGTTTTGACTCTCGTAACCAAAGGTTTTTTCTAAAATTGGCCCTAAAGAAGGATTGTGCGCTATGGTGATGAGCTGCGTTCCATTTTCCTTCTTCAAAAACTCGTGCCAAGTTTTAGTATCTCGACATTCTGAAAGTTCTATCATAACCTATTGCATATAAGTTTAACAAAATATGGCATCAACCGAACATCTCCCATCACCCGTTTTCTTGGCTCGTTAAGGGTTCGGTATATACCCTCTAAATTATTATTTACCCACCATGATGGGGCACGCTTTACATTTCCTGTGTATACATCAAAGCTTCCTCCAAGGCCTTGGTAAACTGCGGGATGGTTTTTATACATTTCCTCCATTAACAATTCTTGTTTAGGAGAACCCATGGCTACAAAAATCACATCCGGTTTCATTTGGCTTATCGCATTTATAAGTTCTTCTCGATCTTGCTTTTTATTTAGATAACCATTCCGGTAGCCCACAATATTAATTTCGGGAAAGTCATTCTTTAATCGTTTTACCGTTTTTTGAATGATTTCTTCCGTTCCTCCAACCATATAAAATGATTTTCCCTTATGAAAATTCTCTACTATATTAAGCCACAGTTCGCAACCAGGTATTTTATCTACGTTCTTATGCCCCTTTCTCTTCAAGGCCCAAACCGCTCCTACACCATCTGCGTAACCCACATTCCTATTTATAATGGCACGTGTTTCTGTTGTTGCATGGTATATTTTTTCTGCGTTTACCGCTACCAATATGCCTTTGTGATCCATAACGTAATCCATGAGTTCCTTACGGGACTTTGGAACATAGGTCTTTACACCGTTTAGTAGTTGTGATATCATTATAATGCTACTTTTTTATTGGATTCAAACCAGTAGTAAATACTGAGCAACAGAAAAATCTGTTTTTCTCTATTATATCCCGCTTTATGTTGCTCCAGTATCTTCATGATAAAGTTTTGATTAAAAACGGTAGCGAATTCGGAACCCTTTTCAAGAAGAATATTTTTTACAGTTTCCATTTCCTCCCTAAACCATCTATTGGTAGGGGACTGAAATCCTTTTTTCTTTCTATGGATGATACGGTCCGGTAAAATAGTCTTGGCAAATTCCTTGTGGATAATTTTGCCATGTCTACTATTAAGCTTTAGCTCTAAAGGCAGGGTTTCCATAAAGTTCACTAAGGCAATATCCAGCATAGGCACACGGCATTCCAAGGAAAAATTCATGGTAATTTTATCCGTATAGGTTAGAAGGTCGTCTGCCAAATTCATTCTGGTATCAATTGCCATCATTTTATCTGCGGGATGTTTCCTAGAATCACAATCCAACAAATCATAAAAACCAGCAATAGCTTTTTTACTTAAAGTATCAGGGACTGAAATAAGTGTATGTATTTCCTCTTTCGAAAAAATTTCATAAACCGATAAAAAACGTTCAATATCATCTGAAATGCCAATAGATTTTGCACCTCTAAGTACTTGCTCATTTTTAGTTCTTAGTAGTTGCGTAATTGGTTTTATAGTGCTTCGAAGTGGGGCTGGAATTTTATCTCTTATCACTTCATACCTGTAGCGAGTATAGCCTCCCAAAGGTTCATCTGCTCCTTGTCCTGTGAGTACCACCTTTACCTTCTCCGCAGCAAGTTCTGCCAAGTAGTACATGGGAATCATAGAGGTAGTTGCTAGCGGTTCCTCAACTATTCTGGAGCATTCCTTAATGAGTCCCAAAAAATCGGAAAAAGAAATTTTTTTCACATAGTGTTCTAATCCTAAAATATTGGCCGTTTCCTTCGCATCTGCTATTTCATCCTCTTCAAAATCTCCCTCAAAGCCTATCGTAAAAGCCTTTAAAGTACCCTTGTAGTTCTTTTTAGCTAATGCAGCGATTAATGCAGAATCGATGCCACCACTTAGTAACACACCAACCTCAACATCTGCCTGCAATTGACGTTTTACCGCCTCTGCCAATGCAACACCATACCTTTTTATCAAGTCATCCTTTTTATCATGGACAATACTTGGCAATACTGGTGTAAATGATTTTACAATAGAAAGTAACTCCTCTGAATTCATTTGCACACTATAAATGTGTCCTGGAAGCACCTTTTTTATTTGTTTGTACAAGGTATCCGGAGCTGGATTATATCTTAACCTTAGTAAACTTGCTAAAGCATCAGTGTTTACCTCGTTAGTATTCAACATTGCTTTTATGGGCCGTATCTCAGAAGAGAATATCAACTTTTTACCATCCTCAAAATAGTATAAGGGTTTAACGCCAAAAGGGTCTCGTGCCAAAAGGAGTTTAGCCTTGTTCAAATCTAAAAAAGCGATAGCAAATATTCCGTTGAAACCTTGGATACCCGCTTCCCCAAAATGAATTAAATACTGCAATATGGTCTCCGTATCCGAATGGCCATTATATACTATATTTTTAGGTAGCCTTTTACGTAATTCCTGATGATTATAAATCTCACCATTAAATATTAAAGCGTACTTTTCGCAGGAAGAAATCATAGGCTGATGACCAGCAGCAGACAAATCGATTATGGCAAGTCGTCGTTGCCCAAACTGTACGTTGTGCCCGTTTGTAACGAAGGAATCAATTCCAAAATCATCGGGACCACGATGCTTAATTTTGTTTAGACAAGCCTCGTTAAAAATTTGATTAACGGACCCTAAAATACCGCACATAACTTTTTTTATTACAAATATAAGTCCTGAAACTTAGATAAACGTCAAAATTAATTAATTGGGTCTATAAGGCTCACTAATCTCGATGAAACACCCTATCTCTCGACTTATACACGAAGAAAATAGAAACGGTTATTGTTTTTCTATTAAAGAGGCTAAAAAGATACAATTAACCTCCTACATTGGGGAAGGCTATTTCGTATTTCAAAGTAGTCTACAACTTTTACAATATCCTATTCTTTGCATTTATTATAGTTTACGGATAGCGCATACAAATATGGCATAACGGCCCATCTGAGTGTGTTTTTATTTCGTTTTATATTGAAGATAT
Organism: Maribacter sp.; assembly: GCA_047650615.1. GTDB lineage: Bacteria > Bacteroidota > Bacteroidia > Flavobacteriales > Flavobacteriaceae > Maribacter. Next base: position 19,462 of record JBLHNI010000004.1, on the reverse strand, counting down.
CGATGACCGAAAATATAGTATCAGAGGTGATAAATTCTTTTACAATGGCAGAGGACAGCGATCTTTTTAATTCGGCATCATTAAATAAAATGGCTAGATGTAGCATTTCTGCATTATCATATAAATCATACTTTACAATAGAGGGTTTATTGCTGAGGCTAAAGCGTTTAAATAGTCCGATTTTTGAGTCATAAAAATTATCCTTTACATACTTGTAACCGTCCTTTAAGATGACATTACAACCTTTTAATGATACTATTTTTGAGGTCTTATAAATGTTCTTCAAAACAAAGCACGAATGAAAACAATCTATAAAGGAATCGTCGCTTTCTGGCTCGTATAACCATGAGCCGTTCGCAAGTTGTTTACTTTGAATGAAGTGGTAGAGTTTTTTAACTTTTCCTTCTATCAAGTTATGTTTTTCGGGCATATGTTTAAAGAAAATGGAATAGGCAAACATAGCATAAGAAACGGCATTGGTAACCAAGCGGTCTTTAGCAGGCCCATAAGAAATAGCCATTGAGGTTTCATCTTCAAACATTATTTGGATGTCGGTTTCAAAAAAATCGAAAACACTTTTAATATGAGGTATATAGCTTAAGTCGCCTGTTAATTCCACATACCTGTCCAAGGCCTCCAAAGCATACGGCGTATGTGTACTAAAGGGTGTGTTCTCATCATAATCTAGACCATCTCCTGCGGCCCATTTAAAACCTAATCCCCAGCAAAGTCCTGCATAGCCTTTACACGCATTGGCTATCAGCCAGTCTATATGATTTTTAGATCCTAGCAGTAATTCCTCATCTTTTTCAACTTCATAAAGGTTAAGCAAAGCTAAAGCAGCCAACGCCCTTGCCGCAGGGTATTCTTGTTTTTTGTATAAAAAACGAGTTTTATTATTTAAAAAATTATCCCAAACTGTAAGTGCCACAGCTGGTAAAATACCTAACACTTTATTGGTATTATACAGCTGTTTTATTTTGATTCCAAAGTCAATCATCCAAACGTCGTAAGGATCATGGCATTCCAAGTTTTCCTGCAAACAGAAATTTTTAGTTAATGTTAGGTCTTCATTCATTTTGATAGGTAACTGACATTAGTTTTAAATTAAAACTCTTAAAAAATTAGTGTTCCATTAAATTTATAGCGCTATTTTATGTAATTATTTTTTCATGAGTGGTACCAACTTTCCATCTTCTATATGCTGCACTACCTCAGACGTGGTAACAAATTCAATATTTTTGTAATTTTTGGTTAGATATGCTAAAAACCTGTCTATATCACCAAAAACATTTTTAAAATCCTTCGTATGCGTCTCCAACACAATTAGTTTATAGTCAAAATCATTCTCCAGGACTAAATCATATGCTCTCTTAAAAGTTTTCCTTAAGTACCAGAAAGGCTGTTTATTCATTTTTAGATGCGTCTTATATGGCATTTTAAATGAAAGTATAATATCCCTATTTGTGACTGGATTCATATGTATAATGTTTTCCGGTATTCCATAAATATCCATGTCCTTATCGTGCCCTTCCATAAAACCTTTAAATTTTACATGGAATAGGTATCGCGCCAAGTCTATCCAGTTAAGATATGTGGGAGTCATAGGAATAACGACTATTTCTTTTTTGTTTCCTATACGGTTTATGTCGTCCTTACTGCAGTAATAGGGCGTAATCTCACTCTCCATATCAGAATAATCTAAGTCCAGAGCTGGTAACTTAAGTCCTTTTGTTGGCCCTAAAACCAACTTAACACCCTTATCCTTAAAATCATCATATAAAACATTAAAAGGTTGAATACCCCACGAACCAGCTTTAAACGAATTAAACAGATTTTGGTTTTCAGAGGAAGAAATAATTTCCTGTAAACACTTGGATCCCTCAAGAAACATCTTTTTTTGGTCCTCGGCTGCCAATTGTCCAATATTCCATTTTTCAGTGACTTTCACTACGTTGTTTTCTATACGTGCATTTGCCCATTGGGAATGAAGGTGTAACTGTACCTCCATACCATTATCCAATAGATGTAAGATAGTTTTCTCTACTAAATCTGCTTGAAGAGAAAAATCCTGGAACTTTAAATTATCCCTAAGGAACAACCAATGCGCCATATCTATATAAAAGGTAGATTTTACTTTATAATTTCGCAATAGTTCCACGTAGCGTACTACGGGAAGATACATACGATACATGATGTGACCGGTACCATTACCGAATATTTCGGTATCGTCCTCCATTAATACATATATTTTTTTATTTTTCATTTACAAACGTATTATAATTATAGACTAAATTAAGGGCTTTTTACAGATGTACTTTTAACATAATCCAATAAGCATGGATGCATTTCATAAAACATTTTTCCCTTGGTGTTATCCACGGCCAATATAGTATCCGATGCCAATAAGGCCATAGCACGAACAATCCTATCTGTAAGCCCAATATAAATATCGCGTCTTAGTCTTTTTGGATTTAAAGGTGTAAAACAAAGGATATCGCCAGCATCTATTTCTGCCTTTATAAGATGGTTGGTAACTACCAAATTAGCGCCAAATAATTTAGAATATTCCAAAGTTGACCTTCCCTTAAACAAGGGCAATGCTCCCCAATGATCATTTATGAGTCCTTTCCTAAAATGGTCGATCAAATTCTGAGCAATAATAAAACCTAGTTTATGAAACCCTATGTCATATTTCTTTGGCAATTTAATAGCCTTAAGCTCCTTTTTGTTGCGTATATCAATCTCAAAATAATTTTCTTTACCAAAAATCAGCCTATACAGGAAGGAAGTAATCTTATTGTTAAGGATCAGGTTTTGAAGCTTGCTACTATTATATCTGACATTTACGACATCTGCCCTTACCCCAAGGCTACTTAACTTTTTATACGCGAAAACAAAATGGAAAGGACTACCTATTAAACACAAGGTGTTATTCTCAAAATCCGCCTTAACCACTTTTTTTATTTCTCCCTCAGCTTTAAGACTAGCCTTTAAATCATCCTCATAGCAGAACGTATAAAAACCGTTTTCGTCTAACTGACTTTTAAAATCAAGCATGGCCATTGTATTATGTTCCTTATTCTCAGATAACCATAAAAACTCATTAAAAAACCGTATGTCTTTAGTTTTTAGGAACGTCTGATGTAAATAGGAGGCGAAACATACATGTAAAGTCTGCTTTGCCCTTCTAAAGTGTATTTTTCGTAGAAGGTCATCATCGGTAGCTGAAAGTTTTGAGCCTAACTTTTGAATTACCGTTTTTTTTGTACTTATATAGTCTTTTTCTTCCACTCTAAATTATGCGCTAAGTTGCAATTATAAGCCTTTTACCAAAGGTTTTACTTTCTTTTCGTTCACTAATTTTAAAAGTTCGTTGGCAGTTACAAATTCTAAATTATCGTACGTAGTGTTGATATGAAGAAAAAACTTTTCTATACTCCCAAAAGAATTCTTAAAATCCTTGGAATGGGTTTCAACCACTATTAGCTTAAAATCATGGTTACTTTTAAGAACCATTTCATACGACCGTTGGAAGGTTTTTTTTAACAACCAAAATGGCTGTGCGTTCATTTTAAGATGCGTTTTAAAAGGTCGAAAAGAAAAATTAAATATATCCTTTCCTTGTGTAGGGTCATTGTAAACAGTTTTCAAAACCGTCTTGTTCAAATCTAAATCATGATCATATCTTTTCATAAACCCTTTCCATTTTACCTGAACGCTATACCTAATCAAATCTATTAGATTTAGATATGTTGGTGTCATTGGGAGGACTATTGAGCCTTTGTTATCTCCGATCACATTAATATCAAATGACTCACAATAGTACGGGCAATGGCTGCTTTGCATATTGGTATAGTCAATTCCTAACTTTGGAATTTTTAACCCTTTAATTGGTCCCATGATCGTTTTAATACCTGCCATCTCAAAGGTATTGTACAGCGTTTGATATGGCTGCATACCCCAAGAACCAGTTCTAAAAGATGTTATTGGATTTATTTTATCTGTTTTGTTGATAATCAATTTTAGACTTTCTATGGCATCCATGACCAATTTAACTTGCTGCTCCTTAGCCAACTTTCCAATATTCCACATATTGGTTACCTGAATCTCGTTATCCACGAGACGCGCATCGACCCATTGTGAATGTAGGTGCAACTGAATTTCCATATTATTATGGAGAATATGTTGTATTGTTTGTTCTATATACTGTGTTTGTATCCCAAAATCCTTACAATGGGAATGTTCCTTTAAAAATAGAAAATGTGCCATATCCACATAAAAGGTAGAAACAAGCCCGTACTTCTTCAGAAGTCTCACGTAGCGGGAGACAGGAAGGTACTCCCTATAAAAAACATGCCCCTGTCCATTCCCTAGAACTTCAATATCATCTTCTAGCAAAACAAAAATCTTCTCTTTTTTAATAGCCATTAGCACTTTTGAAATTATGTTTCTATTATAAAAGACATTTCTATACTTCTACCTTATTAAAGTTCGAGATTAAATTTCTAGTAAAGTAAATCATGAATATGCCCGTATATTTTTTTCGCAACTTTATCCCCCATCACATTCTTCATAGCAAATTGGTGGTTAAATTTTCCGATTTTATATGCATCCTCTGGATTTGAGATTAGCATACGTAATTTTTGTTCTAATCCTTTAGGATTTTTATATTCAACAAAATATCCCATTTTATTTTCTTGAAAAAAAGTCTTTAAGCCCCCTGCTCTTGTTGTAATTACTGGAATACCAAACGCCATTGCCTCTAAAACTGTGGTTGGCAAGCCTTCACCATAATAACTAGGCAAACAATAAATATCACTTGTACTAAATACATTTATTTTTTCTTTACCAGACACGTTTCCTGTCATTAGTATGTTATCATCATTTTTAATAAACTGTTTTAAAGCCTCGAATTCTGCACCGTCTCCCGCAATGGTCAGTTGAACGCTAGAGTAGTCTTTACTTATATTTCTAAATGCTTCAATAGTTTCGTACACGCCTTTTTCCTTGAGCAAGCGTGAGAGAAAAAGAATACGAAAGCCATCACCAATCCTTGGCCTTTGGTTATGCCTATAGTTTTTTAATAAATCATTGTCCACTGCTGTGGTCTCAAGTGCTATTTCACCTTTAAAACCCCATAAGCGTAGGGTCTTTTTAAACTCCTGAGATAGCACTATGATTTTTTGTGCTTTCCCAAAAGTATTTTTAAAAAAATTAATATATCTATTCGTTACAGTTTTCTCAAAGTCCAAATCCCATCCATGAAAAAACACAATAAAAGGTATTTTGTTACTTATAAGGATTTTTGAGAAAATAGCATCTCTAAAAAAACTTTTAATCCCTAAAGATGGGTTTAATACTACTACCTTGGTTTTGGCTTTAACTTCTTTCCTAAAATTCCATAGGTCCTTAATTGGGGCCAATAAATTTGTACCATAAGCACCTACTTCAAATGTTTTACAGGCAATCTCATCATAATTGGCCAAGTGCGGTACTATAGCATCCCAATAATAACTGACACCTCCGGGGGCCTTTATGTTTGGGATAGTAATCAAAATTTTAGCTTTCATCAGTATTTTATTATATCATTTATAGGTTTGGTTCTTCTTACTAGTACGGTGACATCTTATTAAAACCATCTGTAGTAGCAAGATTTACATCATGTTTCACATAGGTTGTATTGTCCTTTGAAAAACCTTCCTTTGTTTGACCGCGTTTTTAAAAATAGTTGCTTCGAATTCTAGCTTTACGAAAACCAATACCATAAATATATCTAGTTCAAACCACATGCCTCCTTGTGTCAACATAAGAGATACGTAGAGAAAGTAAATGGCGATAGACAACCTGTAAGATGGCATTTTACGTCTTTTCCAGATGAATTGCAGTAAAGAAACCAAGTAACCGATAAAAAAGATAACACCTAGTAATCCATTCTGACCCAATTGGGTAAAGAACTCGTTATGGGCGTAAACCCGTATCCCTGTCACTTCCCCTATTTTATCCAATAGTCCTTCAAAACCAAAACCAAAAAAAAGCTCGAATATGTTGCCATTGAACCATAAGTCAAAAGAAGCTTCCCAAAACAAAAGCCTACCAGAACCTGCGGCAGTCTGCTTACCGTTTCGTATATCGAAAATACGGTTATAGAATGTTTCGCTAGTTTCCAATAGATAAACGAAGCCAAAAATTAAAATGGAAATAGCCAAAATGGCGCTTGCAAATTGTTTTACGGTTAACTTTTTAGGCATAAAAATAAATGCCAGACCTATAAAAAGCATAGCATACCCCGTTCTAATGAATGTTAGATAAATAAGATAAATACCAAATGCAAGTAAGGCATAGTTCAACTTTTTATACTTGATAATGCTAGAGTTTTGTTTTAAAAAAGCCAATAATATAAGTACCGCAGTGGTAGTCGTAATTGCAGCACCATGGGTGTTTTGAAACATTCCTCCATAACTATCAAAATCCTCGTACAATAAGGCATCCTTGGCTTTAGTTTGTAATAATCCTAAAACAAAGGGAATCCCGGAAATAATAATGAACTGTGCAAAACCAAGTAACATTTTGTCCAACCTCTTAGGGTCCTTTATTTTAAGGGTTGCATACTCATACATTAAAGGAAACATCATATACCTTATAAAGTCTATGAAACCTGCAACATAACTTACGGAAAAACCACTAGTGACCAGATTTTTTCCCGCCCTTGCATAGGACCATTTTATAAATACCTGTTTTTCCCTATTTCTTATAATAAGTATCTGCCAGACTAAAAAACAGAACAAAGGTATCTTCCACACCTGAGAAAATGTGATTGATCCTAACGGCTCCGGTCCCCAATAAATCAGGAAAAAGATAAAGAGATACGGTAAAACGGTTTTAACAATTCTCATGAATGGTATTTTACAATGACCCGATTGCTACTTTTTATTTAAATAACTATTCAATAGCTCTTTTAAATGTAAACGCTTGTCCAGTTCATTAAACGAATACCAAGCAGATAAAAGTATAATGGGAATCCCTACCACATAAATCCAAGGTGAAGACAAAAGTGAGATAATGACGAAGCAGATCAGTGCTAACCCAAACTGAATTATAAACAATTTAATGCAGTCCTTATGAAACGTAAACCCGTATTTTGATTTTGCAATAAGATATACTTGAAGGAGGTAAAGAATATAAGAAGCCAGAAAAGAAATACCCAAACCGGTAAGTCCCCAATAGTAATATCCCAATAAATTAAGACCCAATAAATATAAGTTGGAGACCAATTCAGACCAAAAAAATAGTTTGCTTTTACCTTTCGCAATAAAGAGAAAGCCTACGACCCACCCAGGAACCTTAAAAAACATTCCTAAAAAAGCCCAGTAAATCATTATTTTGATAGCAACGAACTCACTGGAATATAAGATGATGATAACCCAATCTATGAAGATTAGCAAGGCCGTCAATACCGGTGCCAAAATGAGCAAGGCTATTTCAGTCTGTTGATTTACCAATTCATTAGATTTCTCATTATCGCTAGCTACAGCAGAAAGCCTTGGGTAATAATCGGTTTCCATTGCGGCAAAAAGAAGACCCACGTAGGTGGAGATAAGTGCAATCCCAGCATTATAAAGCCCTACCTGTTCTACGCCTCCCATATTATTAATAAAAATGCGGATTATATAGGATTCGCTCAGCACCATAATACCGCTTAAACTGAGCATGAAGCCCATCATCATCATCCCCTTACCCTCTACCTTTAGCTCTTTTGTGCTAACCTTAATGTTTTCCGTTTTAACTCTATTCCCAAAATAAAGAGAAACTAAATAGGTGAAAATAGCAGTTACAATAAGGGCGGGAACAATACCCTCCAAACGCCAATAATAGTATAAGGGTATAGAAACTACCAAGCCTAAAACCGACCCTATTAAATTAGCTTTCGCTAATTCCTTTAGCTTGCGTAATCCTTGTAAAATCACAAATTCTCCACTTGCCAATTGCTTTAACAACAAGGTAGAAGAAAGCCAAATAAATGCGACAGTATACTCTTTGTTCCCAAAAGCGATTTCGCTAAGCCAAGAAGAAAGCACCAAGGTAACCAGAGCTCCAAAAATTCCTGTAAACCAGACTAACCGCTTTACCACAAGAACAACTTTTGCTATTCTTTGTCCGTTTTTGGTGTCGTTTGCTGCCGCTATATCCTTGACAGCACTAATACCTAAGCCAAAATTAGTTAATGAGCTAATTAACACTATAGTGGAATTAAATAATCCTAGAACACCTATACCAGCAGGACCTAATAATACGGCAACAACTTTAAATCTAATAATGGAAATAAGGATATTAAAAATCTTAACACCACCAAAAATAGAAGTGGCCTTCATTATCTGTCTATAACTGCTGCTATTTTTGTTTTGGACTCTATTTTTCATGAGTGATGTTTCTAAAAAGCCTAGTATTTAATGGCCTAAGAGTAAACGATAGGTATCTTTTTAAACATATTTAGTAGTGCTTATTCATTCTGGTCAAGAATTTCTTGATGATCAGAGGAGGTTTTACCGTCTTGTTTTTTTCTTTCCCGATCAAGGTTTTGACGCCTATCCTTAATAATTGAAGTAAAATCACTCTTAAGTACTTCAGTCTTCAGATTTTTATCTAATTCCAGTTCATCTACAATTGGCAAACTATCTTCCGTATCATTCCCTTTAGAATATTTAGAAGAGTCTAAATTAATACCAGACTCCATAATTACGTCATATTGTAAAACAGCAGCGGCCGTCTCTTTTGAAGATTCAGTTACGCTTGCATCAACTTGTTTATCAAATATTTTTAAAAAAGGAGCCAAATATATTAATGAACCTATGCAAACTGTAATGAGCAAGTGTAAATGAACGTCCAAACTATTGAATAAAAAAGAACAACCTATAACTATTATGCTCAAAATACTCAACAGAAATGTAGCTTCCTTATGGCTCAAGCCTATACGCAGCAACCTGTGGTGAATATGATTAGAATCTGCACTAAACGGACTTCTTCCTTGTTTAATTCTAATTGCAAATACACGTAAGAGATCAAATAATGGGTAGGATAAAATTGCTATTAATAATACCGGTGTATTAGACACGAAAGTTGAAGAAATAGGATTAGAATTTAGCGCTATGAAACTAACCCCCTGATAGGCCAACAAAAATCCAGCCAGCATAGAGCCACAATCTCCCATAAATATTTTTTGATTACTTGAAAGGTTATATCTTAAAAACCCTAATATGGAACCAATAAGTATGGCAGAAATTAAGGTCATTAAGTAGTGTTCATGAATAAAGAATAAAATACCAAAAACTAGGCTTGAAATTACGGAAATCAATCCCGCAAGACCATCTATACCATCTATAAGATTGAGTGCGTTAATGATAAGGATAAACACGAATATCGAAAATATAATAGACAAGAAGTAAGGCAACTCCCCTACTCCGAGTAATCCTTCAAAACCAATGATACGAACGTCTGTAAAGACAACCACATTCAGTACGGCCAAAAGTTGGCCTAAAAACTTCTTTTTAGGAGACATAGGAACCAAATCATCCTTTACACCCAAAAAAAATAATATAATAGCAGAGCCTAGTAATACCAAGAGTTTAATAAGGTCTGTATGAACCAAATCGATAAATAATCCATAAAAAATAATAGATAAGGAAAATACAATAAAAACACCTAAACCTCCTAAAGTAGGGGTTAAATCTTTATGAATTTTACGGTTATCGGTAGCATCCATAAGCCCTTTTTGCTTGGATACTTTAATAATACACGGATATAGATAAAAACAAGTAGACATAACGAATGCCGATAAACCGGCAAAGAGTGGTACATATTGTAAATCCAAAAACAAATCCTTAAATATGTTCATTAGTTTCTTTTTTTGCTATAAAATACAAACATCAATACCAAAACAATAACTAGCTATCCAAAAAACAGCTTTAAAGGTTCGTGATAACACGAATATCAACACTGTTTTTTAAGTAAACTTTTAGGTTAAGTTCTTAGATTATTATTGTGGAGAGAAATAGATACTACACCCTTTTTAATAAAATTAATTGCAAAAAATTAAGCTAATTAAGTATACCGGTGTGTTACATCATTAAACGTCAATTCACGCGAACTTCCAATCTTATGGACTTATCAACAAATAACAATCCTCAGATTTTTAGTTGGATGAATTTGTTTGCCATTCAAATTTCAATATTTTAATTCATTTATTTATATATATGTTTTTAATGAAATACATGAATTATTTTAATATATAAAAATGGAATCATCTTGGTGACATAAACTTCAGCCCAGACAAATAACTCATAGAAATGAGCTCCGCTTGAGAAAACATTAAAATAGGCTTTGCAAATTGATATAAAAAGCTAGGAAGAAACTACAGTTGTTTCAGTCAGGATTACCCTGCTTAGATTGGAAGATTCGATTCCGTAAATTGGGTTATGAAGTGAAAAATTAAACACTAAGAGAAAAAAGACCCTTCGCATTCTCCGAGGCTTAATTCGATACCACAAATCTAAATTTTACTATCTCTATAAAAAAGCAGGCCGTAAGCCGGATTCTGTTTACGCTGAACTAGGTTCAGGGACGCCTTATCATTTATCTAGGCCAGTGGTTGCCCAAAGGCTCTAACCGCCTACCCTTCGGCTCGGGCGTGCAACCCTTTCCCGATTGCTACCGGGACACCGGTTTACATGACGTTTCACCGTATAGAGTTTACCTGGTTTCACTACAGCCGAACTGTACTTGCTTTCTGTTGCACTTGTCCTCACCTCTCGGCGGACGGGCGTTACCCGCTATACTGCATTATGGTGTCCGGACTTTCCTCTTCCTACTGAAACAAATTCAGTAGGAAGCGATAAGGTGGCCTGCTACGGGCAAATGTACTGCAATTGTTGATAACTAAAGATGATCTGTCTTTTAATTTCTATAAAGAATACCCTCCTATTTTTATATTTGTGACAGCGTTTAATTTACTAAATTTGGAACCATTTATTGTATCGGCACGGAAGTACAGACCCCAGACATTCAAGGATGTTGTTGGGCAACAGTCCATTACCAATACCCTCCAAAATGCAATCAATAATGACCACTTGGCGCAGGCCCTTTTATTTTGCGGCCCAAGAGGTGTTGGAAAAACAACCTGCGCTAGAATATTAGCCAAGCAAATAAATTCTGATGGTACCGAAAGTCCTGACGAGGATTTTGCTTTCAATATTTTTGAGTTGGATGCAGCGTCCAACAATGGAGTAGACCAAATACGAGAATTGATTGATCAAGTCCGTATTCCACCGCAAGTGGGTAAATACAAGGTCTATATTTACGTTTCGTTCTGATAAACACCATACTATTAAACTTTCCTTCTTTGTAGTCTACATCTGTAGCTTAAACAAAGCTCAAAACTCGGCATAATTCAAGGTTAAAAAAATCCAATTTTGACAAAACCTATCGCCTACTTGAGCGTGATTAGAGATACGTTAGTAATCAACTCTAGACAGATTCAACCAAAAGATATGAGGGGATTTATTCAGAACGAATAAATCAATATTCTTTAATCCGAGTCCAAGTTTAGAGATTTTTACAAGATAGAAGATAAAGAAAGTCCCTAGATAGCATGGAAGAATAAAAAATATACCTATCCCAATTATCAATCCCCAAAAAAACTAAAAACACTCCCACCATACTTACGAGAATTTTTAAAATTAGGTAGATAGTCTAGATTCATACGTTTAGAATGCTCTATAACCAAAACACCAAACGGTAAAAGCATGTTATGAGCAAAGACCAACTCGGGAATTCTAGCAAAATCAGCCTCATCCATATCATAAAATGGATCAGCAAAAATAATATCAAATTGCCCTGTATTTTTAGATAAAAACGAAAAGACATCGTTTTTAATCGTTTGTATTCCAAGTTCTAATTGAGCAGTTACTTTGTTTATATACGCAATACAACCCATATCCATATCAACTGCCGTAATAGCATCTACTCCTCTAGAGGCAAACTCATAACTGATATTGCCTGTTCCTGCAAAAAGATCAAGCACCTTAATATCTGCAAAATAATACTGATTATTCAAGATATTAAAAAGCGCCTCTTTCGCCATGTCTTTGGTAGGTCGAACAGGTAAGTTCTTTGGAGCAATAAGATGCCTTCCTTTATGTTTACCAGATATTATGCGCATTATAGGGTGTTTAAAACTGTAAAGTCGATTCGTTCAGCTTCTGGGTCGCCCAACTGTAAATGCTGGGGAGAGGAGGGTGTAAAAATGATTATGTTTTTTATGTAATTTTGGCAGAGGTCATAAATTGCATCGTCTTCCTCTATTGCTCCAAATAGCTTTACGGATACTTGATCATTGTCTAGCTCTAACTGTTCAAGTACAAATAAAAGGTAGTAGGCGAAATCTTCCTTAGTCTCATATAAAAAGCTATTGTAGAGCAAAAGCCTTTTTTGTGCGATAACGCAAATATCCAATTGTTTTTTACTTACATGCGCATAGCAAATCGCCTCTTTATGGTTTCCATATCCATTCAATAATGATTGTATGATAATGGTGCCGTTATGCAAAAAAGTGAACTCCCCAAAAATATCATACACATAGTTATTAATATTGGCATAGGGAACATAAACGGTAACCATATCTTGGTTTTCTACCTCATCATAGGCTAAGGTATCTGTTGGGAATACTCGGGTATTGAATTTTAGGTATTCGGAGAGTGAGTTTGGATTAAACAGTGCTTTAGGAACAAGACAGAACAAGGTGTTTCTGTGTATTACGGTAACCTCATCAAACTGCTTTTGGTGTAGTTCATGCTTTTTAAACAGTTGTTCTAATTGGGTCTGTACTGCTATAATATTTAACTCTTCCGGAAAAAGTATCATATCAGAATAGCTAATTTTATGCGACACGGTATCCGCTACACAAAAAGAAAGTCCATTCAAGCTCACTTGAATGGACAATTTCATAAAATTAGTATCAGAAATATCTTTACTATTGTTTTTTCTCTTTTCTGTCATAAGCTACTGGCCAGTTACCACTTGTACTTACTTCGTCCATAGAACCAACCGTAATATGAGTTCCATTTACCTCTTCAACACTCATTTGTGCATTTTCTCGTGATACCAAATCTTTTGGCTGATCACTTAGTAAAATATTTTTAGCAACCTTTGCTACAAAAACTGGAGCACGGTAGCCGCTCTTTTCAATAAAGCCAGCATCCATGGTAATCTTCTCTCCATTAGGCGCTCCTGGGATTTCCATGAGGTTTTTGAATCTCGTATCCTTTTTGAACAAAGAATCACGAACAGATACAAACCCTAACGTATCTATAATTTTTACTTCTTTCAACATATCAATCTGGTACGTTTTATCAAACTCCATAAAAGAAGAATCACGTTGTTGCGTTATTACATAGCTACCAGTATCAATGAATTTGATAAGGCTTTTAAAATCCTTGGCGTACTTACCGTTGCCAGTTTTATAGGCCTCTTGCGTATTCTTAATATCCTTCAACTTGGCAACGACTTTGCCAAATCGTTCTACTTTAACTTTTTTAAATTCAATAGGTCCGGTAACCGAATTGTAAATAAGGTATCCTAAACCAATACAAGCAATCCAAAGTACTATTTGAATAATGGTCTTCATTTCGTAAAGTGTTAATTTAATTTAGTGGTTCCAACAAATCTACAATTTTTTTTTAATGAGAAAAGTTTTTGCCCAAAAAATCATCTTTATCTTTGTCCTTGCATGAAAGAACTTACACCATCCGCGTATTATAAGGAGTTAATTACCAAGTTCCCACATGAGCCAACGTTAAAACAACAGATAGCTTTAGAAAAGTTGGCATTCTTTGTGTTATCTAAGGAAAAAGATGAAGTTTTCCTTCTAAAAGGCTTCGCTGGTACTGGAAAGACCACGCTAATTGGCACCGTAGTGAACAGTTTGTGGAAGTCGCGCATGAAATCTGTTTTAATGGCTCCTACCGGGCGGGCGGCCAAGGTAATGTCTAACTATTCCAAAACACAGGCGTTTACTATCCATAGAAAAATATATTTTCCAAAAAAACAAGGGGGTGGTGGCATTCAATTTGTTTTGGCACCCAACAAGCATCGTGACACCCTGTTTATCGTAGATGAGGCTTCCATGATTCCGGATAGAGCTGCGGACTCTAAACTATTTGACAATGGCTCCCTGTTAGACGATTTAATGATGTTCGTCTATTCTGGTCATAATTGTAAGCTATTATTGATCGGTGATACCGCTCAATTACCGCCTGTTCATTTAAGCTTGAGTCCCGCTTTGGATGCCAGTATTATTTCCTTAAATTATAACAAGGAAGTCATTGGTTTAGAGTTAGACGAGGTAATGCGGCAAGCCGAGGATTCTGGAATTTTGGTCAATGCCACCCTACTACGGGAACAGCTACAAGGCGATTTTTTCGAAAGTTTTAAGTTTGATGTACTTCCTTACACCGATATTATTAGGCTAATTGATGGGCACGAAATCCAAGAGGCCATAGACGAGTCTTACGCACAAAACGGAAAAGAAGAAACGGCTTTTATCGTTAGATCCAACAAAAGAGCGAATCTCTACAACCTTAATATCAGAGAACGCATCCTGTTTTTAGAGAATGATTTGGCGGCAGGGGATTTTATGATGGTAGTGAAAAATAACTATTTCTGGCTCACACCCAATTCTGAGGCTGGATTTATTGCCAATGGGGATATTATTGAAATTCTTGAAATTTTCAACTTTAAAGAAATTTACGGATTCAAGTTTGCTGAAGTAAAAGTACAAATGGTAGACTATCCCAATATGGAGCCTTTTGAAACCGTTTTACTATTGGATACCATAAAAGCAGAATCTCCATCGCTTTCTTACGAGGAGGGCAACCGTCTTTACCAAGAGGTACTGAAGGATTATGCGCACGAAACATCCAAGTACAAAAAATTTTTGGGCGTAAAAAACAACAACTATTTCAATGGCCTTCAAGTTAAGTTTTCTTATGCCATTACCTGCCACAAATCACAAGGTGGCCAATGGGACACGGTATTTGTAGAGCAGCCTTATCTGCCCAACGGTATAGATAAAGAGTATTTAAGATGGCTCTATACTGCAGTGACACGTGCCAAACGAAAATTATATTTGATTGGCTTTAAGAACGATTTTTTTGTTGAATAGGAAAAGGCTATTTTAGTATTTGAGTAGGTTTCGCATTAGAAACAGTATATGTTATAACCTACACTTGTTACACTGAGAACCTTAAATATCAAAACACAAAATGACAACGGAAACCATGTTGAGTATATTTTTAGGAATTGGCTTGGCGGCATCCGTTGGGTTCCGGGTATTTCTTCCACTTTTTGCGCTGAGTCTCGCTGCCTTCTTTGGTACATGGGAGCTGAACGATAGTTGGCAATGGATTGGCAGTCTGGCGGCATTACTCACCTTGGGCGTAGCTACAGGTATAGAAATTTTTGGCTATTTTATTCCTTGGGTAGATAATCTATTGGACAGTGGCGCCATACCTTTAGCGGCCATTGCGGGTACTGCAGTGATGGTATCTACAGTTGCCGGATTAGACCCGGTAATAACCTGGTCATTGGCAATCATAGCAGGTGGCGGGACCGCTACTGCTATTAAAGGCGCAGGAGCGACAGGAAGACTAGCCTCAACAGCAACTACAGGCGGATTAGCAAATCCTGTGTTAGCCACCGTAGAAACGGGAACAGCAGTTGTCGTAACTGCTGCGTCCATATTTGCACCGATATTGGCAGCTGTTTTAGTAATTATTATTTTGGTGATTATTTTTAGAATATACAGAAAGCTAAGACCTAAAAGGAGCATGCACACCTAAAACGCCTATTTGAAATTCTAAAATTGGGCAAATCAGTATTAGTTAACTGAAATTTGGTAAACAAATATGAAAACATAAAGTACTTTCGCCATGATAACAAAACATAATCCTCAAGAAAAGTGAAAATTATAGCTATGATTCCTGCCCGATATGCGGCCTCTAGATTTCCCGGAAAACTCATGCAAGATCTTTCTGGAAAACCGGTTATCGTACGTACTTATGAAGCAGCTGTAAAAACAGGTCTTTTTGATGAGGTTTACGTAGTAACAGACAGTGCTATTATCTTCGAAACCATAACCGAAGCGGGTGGTTTGGCCATAATGAGCAAAAAGGAACATGATTGCGGTAGTGATCGTATTGCAGAAGCGGTAACGCAGATGGACGTAGATATTATCGTAAACGTACAAGGAGACGAACCCTTTACGGACCGTGAAAGCCTAGTTGGCGTAATGGAGGTGTTTAAGAACGATGTCGCTAAGGAAATTGATTTGGCATCATTAATGGTTGAAATTACAGATAAAGACGAAATAAACAACCCAAACACCGTAAAAGTGATTGTGGATAATAGGAATTTTGCGTTATACTTCTCACGTTCACCAATTCCTTTCCGCAGGGCAAAGGATGTTGGTACAATCTACTATAAACATAAAGGCATTTATGCCTTCCGAAAAAGTGCTTTAATGGATTTCCAACGACTGCCAATGCTCACGTTAGAAGCTACCGAAAAAATAGAAGCGATAAGATATCTTGAATACGGAAAAAAAATAAAAATGGTAGAGACTTCCGTTTCCGGAATAGAAATAGATACCCCAGAAGATTTGGAAAAAGCGCAAGCGGCATGGAGATAGCTTTTAAAGAGATAAAAGTAATCGGTTTCGATGCAGATGACACCCTTTGGGTAAACGAAACCTATTTCAGAGAGGCAGAAGAACAATTTGCAACACTTTTGGAGCCTTATGAAACCAAAAATAAGATAGATCAGGAGCTGTTTAAAATGGAGATGAAAAACCTAGCGCTTTACGGTTATGGTATTAAAGGTTTTATGCTATCCATGATAGAGTCAGCATTGGAGCTATCTAACAATCAAATTCCGCAGGCAACACTAGTAAAACTATTGGATATCGGAAAACAGATGATTGCCCATCCTGTGGATATTTTGGAAGATGTAGAAACCGTATTGGAACAATTAAAGGGAAAGTATAGGTTGATTGTCCTTACCAAAGGTGACCTGCTAGACCAAGAACGTAAACTGGACCGTTCTAACCTATCTGATTATTTTCATCACGTAGAAGTATTGAGCGATAAGAAGGAAAAGAATTACAAAGACCTGCTGGAACATCTAGAAATTTCTCCGAATGAGTTTTTAATGATAGGCAATTCTTTAAAATCGGACGTACTACCTTTAGTTAATATTGGTGCTAGTGCAGTTCACGTCCCTTTTCATACTACATGGAAACATGAGGAAGTACATGTCCCAAAAAAGAATTCTGGATACATCACTGTTCAGAAGTTAACAGACGTACTAGCCTATCTATAACGTATTATAATGGAGATTAAAAAAGAAAGAAGTTTGAAGAACATCCCTACTAAATCATCAGAAAAGTATCGTAATTTCCCTATGGTTCCCCGGGTAGTTTTTGGCAATGGAAGCTTTGACCAATTGGGGGATATATTAATGCCTAAAAGAAAACATTCAGAGGCTCCTGTTGTATATCTGGTAGATGACGTTTTTGAAGGAACCGAACTTGCACAACGCATCCCTAATATATTCTGCGATCAACTGATTTTCGTTTCTGCAGATGAAGAACCTAGCACATTTCAGGTAGACGCCCTAGTAACCATGATCAAGGATAACTTCCAAGAACTACCTTCTGGCATAGTAGGTATTGGTGGCGGCACTCTTTTAGACCTTTCCAAGGCGGTGGCAATTCTTTTAACCAACAAGGGCAGCGCGGCAGCGTATCAAGGATGGGATATGGTACATAAAAAAGCAATTTACCATGTTGGTATACCCACAATAAGCGGAACAGGAGCAGAAGTATCCAGAACCACAGTCCTTTTAGGTCCCGATAAAAAACTAGGTATAAATTCTGATTTCACAACGTTCGACCAAGTGATACTAGACCCTGAACTAACCAAAGGCGTATCAAAAGAACAATGGTTTTACACAGGAATGGATTGTTTTATTCATTGTATAGAATCGCTGGAGGGTACTTTTTTAAACGCTTTTAGCCAAAGTTATGGTGAAAAAGCGTTGGAGCTTTGTAAAGAGGTTTTCCTTAGCGATATCCCAGAAGGTGAATCCAGAGATAAATTGATGATGGCTTCTTGGCATGGAGGTATGAGCATCGCCTACTCGCAAGTAGGAGTGGCCCATGCACTCAGTTACGGATTAGGGTTTCTTTTAGGTATAAAACATGGTATTGGAAATTGTTTGGTATTTCAACATCTGCAAGAGTTTTATCCTGATGGCGTTCGGCTGTTTAACGAAATGATAGAAAAACATCAGATTACCTTACCAACAGGCATTTGCCAGCACCTTACAGACTGCGAATTTGACAAAATGGTTGCTATAGCTTTGGGAATGGAGCCCTTATGGGAAAACGCCTTAGGACAAAATTGGAGAGCTGTTATCACTCCAGAAAAGCTTACATCCATTTATAAAAAAATATAGTGTCCGCTTCATTATAAAGATGTGAACGTCCACGCTTACGGTTAAAACATACTATATGCATAGCATAGCTAAATTTATATACTTTAAAGTGCTAAAATGGTCCCTAGTTGGCGATTTTCCCTCTCATGTTAAGAAATGTGTCATCATTGTAGTGCCACATACAAGTTGGTGGGATTTTTTATTGGGCATACTCGTGCGTAATGTATGGAAAGAGGAAATTAATTACATAGGCAAGAAAAGTCTTTTTGATTCGCCGTTCGGTTGGTTTTTTAAATGGACGGGAGGGACACCTATAGACCGAAGTAAATCTAATGATACCGTGTCTGCCATTGCAAAGATTTTTGGAAATAAGGATAAGTTTAGGCTCTCCCTATCTCCCGAAGGTACCCGAAAAAAAGTAAGTCAATGGAAAACCGGATTTTACTTTATCGCAAAAGCGGCGAAAGTACCCGTAGTCATGGTAGCTTTCGATTACGGAAAAAAACAAATAAAAATTTCAAAACCCCTTTCTCCTACCACGGACCAAGAAGCTGATTTTAAAAAATACGAAGCATTTTTTAAGGGTGTAAAAGGAAAAGTAGCCGAAAATAGTTTTTAACTCGACCTATGATTTTAGGTGTTTTTAAAATGGGTAAACACAAAGATTCTAATCAAATCTAAAGCAAGAAAAAATCCACGTCTCCACGTGGATTTTTAATCAACTAACTCAAACTAACAACTTATTTATTCTCCCTGCCCTAAGGAAAAAGCTCTTTTACCGTCAAATTCGTAGAGGTTTTCTGTTTTAATCACATCAAAACCTTCATTGTTCAATTTGGATAATAAGGCCACTACTTGTTCATAATCAACAGGGGAATAGACAGGTTTTCCTCCTGTTACTTGGGTGTCTTTTGATACA
>JBLHNI010000003.1:0-34372 GCA_047650615.1 Maribacter sp. | reverse complement strand
TTGATAGATGCCGCTAATAACAATATTATTGTTCCTTTCTCCGCTAACAACGGTCCTAACTTCAATATAGTTAGTAATGGAACGTATAAGGTACAAGTTACCCAATTGAATCCTTCAACTGGTGTACATATATCCGGTAGTTGTTTGTTTGAAACAGCAGGTATTGGTATTCAAGAACTTGATTTTCAAGTAGATATAAGCACAATTCCCGCAGATTGTAATCAACTTGGAACTATCACCGTACAAGCCTTAAATGTATTACCTAACTACAGTTATGAACTTCGTTTGGATGATGGAAGCAATGGAGGCCTTGGGTCATTAGTAAGCAGTCAACCTGCCTTGAATAATGACACCCATGTATTCTCCAATGTGAATCCTAATAACTATATTGTTGTAACGCGCACGGATAATGGCTGCTTGGATTCACAACAAATAGTCGTTAACGATACGCCTGGCGTAAGGTTAATAGCAACTAACTCACAAAATATAACGTGCGCTTCTGGTATTGCTACCTTAACACCAAGCGGGGGTGCCCCAAACACTACCTATCAAATGGCTATTTGGAGTAAAGATGGGGTTGACTTATATGCAAATCCAACAGATATACCCCTAGCAGATTTACAAAGCACACCAAACGTTTTATTTCGCGATAGTGCTGATGCTGGTGATTACGAATTCGTAGTAATTGATAGTAACGGATGCTTCGCGGTATCAAATAGTATCACAATTGAAGATTTAGGCAACCCAGTAATAACAGCCTCAAATACAACCATTACGTGTGCAGATTCTGGCACAGCCAATCTTACAGTAAATGTTACTGGTGGGACAGCTCCATATCTATATAGTTTAGATGGAGGAGTGGATTACCAAACCACGGATACTTTTTACAATCTTGCTGCAGGTTTCTTTACAATTACAGTGATGGACAGCAGCGATAACGGAGGTATTGGTTGCGTTGAGACTTTAGATTATGAAGTCACCCAACCATTCCGTTTAACAGCTTCTCCTTCCATTATAGAAGATGCCTTTTGCGACCTTAGCGGCGCATTAGTCAAAATATTGAATCCAAACGGAGGTCAGGCACCGTATGTGTTTAGTTTTGACGGAGGTAGTACTTTTGGACCTACAGACGAACTACGATTATTGTCCGGTTCTTATCAATTGGTATTAAGAGATAACTTAGGATGTACTTATGATATGGATATTACTGTTCCAAACCCAATTGCAGAGCCTAGTTTTAGTCAAGCAGTAGCCTATGATTGTACTGGAAGGGGTGCTATAACCATGACTCCATCCAATACCTCGGATTTTAATTACACCTATTCCTTAAACGGTACGTTGAACGCACCAGTGGATAATAATACATTTGCTAATGTAGCTGCAGGAACCCAAATCATAACTGTTGGTTATACTGGGCGTATTGCGCCTAACCAAAGCACCTTATTCTTTGAGAATTTTGGAACAGGACCAAATACCCAAATTGGGGAAGTTGGACCAGGCTATTGCTACGAACCGCAAGATGGCAGTACAACTAACTGTAATCTGGGTCCAGCAGGAATTCTGGTAGACGGCGAATATTCGGTAACCAATAACCTTACCAATCCAATTCCTGCCTACCGAAATCCAAATGACCATTCTGCACTAGCAGACGGACGTTTCCTCGCTATAAACCCAAGTAATAATCTAGTTGGCACGAACAGTATTGTTTGGAACAGGACTAATATAGAAGTCCTTCCAAATAGGGATATTGATATCTCATTCTGGGCTTACAATTTGCGACAGACAGGTTCTGTTGGTAACAATCCAGAAATTTTAATAGAATTAGTAGACGCCTCTGGTAACGTTCTAAGCAGTTTTGCAACGAATGAAATACCAAAAAATAATGATGCAAACGATTGGCATGCTAGAGCAACAACATTAAACCCTGGTGCAAATACAGTTATTGGTATCGTCTTAAGGAGTAGTCAACTCAGTGATGATGGTAATGAATTAATACTAGACGATATACAAGCTTCGCAAGCACCTGAAATTTGTGAAAAAACTACTGACATTACTGTAGTGGTCGAAACAGGGCAAGCCTTTGTAGCTAGTTTACTTAGCACATTAGACCCAAGCTGTAGCACGAGTACGGATGGGGCTATACGATTTGAAGTTGCCAATTTTGACGCTACAACAGGTTTTGAATACTCTACGGATAGTGGTACCACTTGGACGACTTCTTTAGTCTCTCCAGTCACTACACCAGCAAACTTTGCTGCCGCCGTATATACAATTGAAGTACGTAAAGTAGCTGATAATTCTTGTATTACAGACTTCCCAGCTACAATTACCGCCCCCGCTCCTATTGTACCTCAATTAACTCAAATAGCAGACTACACCTGTTTTAATACGGGTGGCACTTTAGAAGCTTCCGCAACAGGAGGAAGTCCTGTGTACGAATATCGCTTGGAAGACCTAGGAGGTTCTGAAATAGCCGCATATCAAACCAACCCAAGATTTCCTAATATCCCTGATGGGGATTACCTTTTGCGTGTACGTGACACTAACGGTTGTGAAGTACTATTACCTTTAACGGAGGCAGTAACAGTGGGTCCACCGGCAACTATCGCTTTTGATGTAACACCAACGGCATGTTATGATGGTCAAAACAATGCTTCCATTGCTATTTCAGTTACCGCTGGAAATGGTAGATATACCTTTAGGATTAACGGAGGTGCTTGGATGACACCAGCAGTGCCTACAGATATGGACTATACATTCACAGGACTTTCTAACGGTTCTTATGATATTGAAGTAACAGATAGTTTTGGTTGTGTTTCTCCTGTGGAGACAGTACTTATTTCTCCTATACTTTTAGCTCAGGTAGATGTAGTTGATGTTAGCTCATGTGCTGACGGAAGTATCACAGTAACATCGTCTGGTGGAATAGGCACGTATGTGTATGCCTTCTTACCGACAGGAACTGCAGTCCAAGACAGTGATTTTGGACCAACAGATAACTTTACCGTAACGAATACAACCGTAGGTGATTATGATGTATATGTAAGGGATAACGGTGCTACAAATCCTTATTGTCAATTCTTAGAAACCGTAACGGTTACGAGTGCTCCTGTCCTTACACTTACTGCTGTACCTGCAGACGCCGTTTGTTTTGGAGATGATGGAAGCATTGATGTGAATATCACTTCAGGACTTGCTCCATATACCTATCAATTGGTAGACATAGACCATAGTACTTCTGATGCTACACAAACCGGTGTTATGTCTACTTCTAAAACCTATTTTAACCTTACTCCTGGCGACTATGATGTGATAATCACAGATGCTTCAGGTTGCTCGGTACCTGTGAATGGGATTACTATTGCAGAGCCAGATGAACTAACGGCAGATGTTGAAGGAGAAACTCCGGCAACGTGCACAGGAGATGTAAATGATTTTGGATTTAAATTCCTTAATTATCCTATAACCTTAGGTACTATTCAATTTAGTGCTGACGGCGGTAATGATTGGACAGGAGGCGACAATAGTGTTCCGGGAACTTCAGACGTTCTTACAGGCTACTTATCCGGTAGCACTGTAAATCCTTCTATGCGAACCATAGATGGCTTGGGCAATACAATCTGCCAAGTTGATTTCCCTCCATTTATAATCCCTTTTCCTTTGGATGATTTGGATATTACCATTTTACCTATTATCGTAGATTGTGATGAACTTCAGGTAACTGTAAGAGGACAAAACGGTACCGGGCCTTATCAATACACCTATTCTGAAGATCCTGCGAATTTTAACCAAGTAACACCGGCAAATGGTTGGACAATAACTTACATAGCTGGTGCTACACACACCTTTATAGGACTAACACCTGGCAGAACCTACTCTTTTTATGTGCGGGATGCAGCAGGATGTGTACGACAAAGTAGCGTAAATGTAAACGATGTTCCTTCCGTTGATAACCCAATGGATATCACAGCGAGTTTTGAACCTTCTTGTTCGGGTGCGAATGATGGAGAAATAACCTATTCCATTGTAGATTTTGACGGTGCTATTGAACCTGATATGACATGGATTTTATTTGATATCGATGGAAACACAATAGACTCTAGCGGAGCCACTCCCATTCCCTATTCCAATACAGTCACTATAAACAACCTACCACCTGACGAATACTATATTGTAGTGCAACAGGTGGATGCAGGTGGTACACCTCAGTGTATTAGTGGTAGCGAAAACTTACTATTAGAGGAATTAGACCCCATAACGGCAACACTTAACCCATTTCAACATATCAGTTGTGAAAATCCAGGACTAATCCTAATAGAAAATATACAAGGCGGCGGCGGTACCTACAATTACAACGTTAGTGGCCCAGGAGGTTTTATACTTACTGGTACTACGGACAACCCAATAGAAATTCCTGCCAACTCCTTAGCAGGTCTTTATAATGTTCATGTTAGAGACCAGTATGGTTGTTCATATGACTTAGGAGATGTAAACATGACTTTAACCGCTAATCCGGTAATTACAGATGTAGTTGTAGATAATTGTAACGCAGCAGCAGCAGTGACTATTACAGCAACTACCGGTTCTGCATCTATGGTCTATTCCTTGGATAATGGAACTACGTATGTTAATAATGGTGGCATTTTCAATAATGTAGCCCCAGGAAGTTATACAGTCTTTGTAAAAGATGGTAACGGTTGTATAGATTCGCGTTCGATTACTGTAAACCCAAATCTTCAAGCTACCGCATCACTTACTCAAAATCTTGGCTGTGGTATCGGACAAGAGGCGGAAATCAGTATGCAGGTAAATAGTGGTTCCGGCAGCTATGTGTATGAAATTTTGGATGCGACCAGCACATCGGTTTTCACGAGTCCAACCACATCAACTACCTTGATCACAGAACAAATAGCAATAGCTGGCCTATACACGGTAAATGTATATGATATGGGTACGAATAACCCCAGATGTAATAGAACATTTACGATTGCCGTTTCTCCTACCGTACTACCCGATTTCACTCTTAACCCAACAGATGTAACCTGCAACAACGGCAGTGATGGTACGATAGGAATCACGGAAAATAACAATGGTAACAATCCGTTGACCTATAGCCTAGTTCCAAACAATGGAAACTTCAATGCTGCAACCAGCACCTATGAAAATCTTCCAATGGGTACTTATGAAATTACAGCAACAGCACCTAACGGTTGTGAAACAGTACGAAACAATATACAAGTAAATGAGCCTAACCTAATAACATTTGATGCTCCAGTTGTAACACCATTTGGTTGTACTTCTGGAAATACCAAAGACAATGCGACCATAGCAATAGATTTAGCTAGTATCGCTGGAGGGTCAGGAGTCTATACCCGTTATCAGTTTCTAGAAAATAGTAGTGGCACCGTATTACAAAACGGAGCCAACGGCAGTTATATCTTTACAGATATTGCTGGTGGGGATGTCATGGTTCGCGCATATGACGAAAATGGATGTGTAGGGGAACAGTTGGTTAATGTACCCGCTTATGATGCTTTAGGAACTCCGACCATAACCGTAGATGACACCATCTCTTGTAGCAATTTAGGAGAGGATATTTCTATCGATATCACAAGTACTATCACCAACTACATTAGTCATCCAGGAAACTACGAGTTTAGGATGTTGCCAACTGGCGCATTCCAAGCCTCCAATGAATTTCCTAATCTGCAACCTGGCAGTTATACCTTTACCGTAAGGAATATAGCAACCAGTTGTGAGATTACGGCAACACATTCCGTAGCAGACCCAAATACGTTTGATCTTACCGTTGATAAACTTACGGATGCCGTTTGTTTTGGCGATGATGGCAGTATTACGCTGACTATTACAGACGCAACCTATACCGGTAGTTTTACATGGCAAATATTCAATAGTAATGGCACGCCTGCCGACCGTTCCGATGATGGACCGGCCATAATGAACGGTAGTTCTGCGAACATGGGGCCAACGGCTAGTATTGCTATATCTAGTGGTAATTATATAGTAGAAGTAATCCAAGATGCTTTCCCAGATTGTTCTCAAGTACGGGCCTTCAGTATTACTACGCCGCCTGCAGCGCTTACTTTAAACACGATAGCGCGCACAGATGTAGGTTGTAGCAACGACCAAGGAACGGCTTCGATACAACCTTTAGGCGGATTGGCACCTTATGATATCCAATTAACAAATATGATAACCAGCACGGTAAGCAATGCTACCAGAGTAAATGCAAATTTGTTCCAAAACTTAACAGCTGGTCCATATAGCATTAGCGTAACCGATGCTTTAGGATGTACTGAAACATTTGCAAATGTTTTTGAACTTTTATTACCAGATACCATCAATGGAAGCATATCCCAAACAACTTTGGAATGTCAGGGAGATACAGATGCTTCTCTTTCTTTAGCACTGAGCCCAAGAAATGTAAGCAGTACCTATAGGTATATTTTAAATAGCTATAGTGATGTTACAGGAGGTACTTTATTACGAAGTACAGTAAGCCAAGTTAGTGACGCCTTCCCTAATTTGGGTGCAGGATTCTATACTATTGAAGTATTGGATACGATGGGATGTACTTTTGAATCGGCAATAACAGAAATTGTAGAGCCAATCGATGTCAACGCACAGTTGTTGACTACCCAATCTATTGGGTGTCTACAAGGAGCTACATTGGTCTTAACTGCACAAGGAGGCACAGCACCCTATACTTGGAGTGCGGATGGTACCACATTTAATCCTATGAACGGATCAAACGGCCCAGATACGCACGAATTCCTAAATGTAGTGGCAGGCACTTATCAATATTATGTTCAGGATAGCTTCAACTGTGTATCTACTATATCTAATGAAGTGGGTGTAAATGCTATTGAAAACCTTAGTGTAGCCCTCAACACCTCAGCAGCGGTTATTAATTGTGCCGGGGAAAGCACCGCTTCTATTGATGCAGTAGCCGATGGTGGATTAGGGAATTACCAATATGGATTATTCGCTGACCCTAGCTTAACAAATGAACTTAGACCCTACCAGACAAACGGTCTTTTTGACAATCTGACGGAAGGAACCTATTATGTAAGTGTATTGAGCGAAGACTGTCAAGTAACCTCAGAAGTAGTTACGATTACAGAACCGGAAGTTTTGGTAGCCACCCCAACAATTACAGATGTTCTGTGTAATGGTGACGACAATGGTAGTATCTTGATAGCTATGGAAGGTGGCACGGCACCGTACCAGTATGCCATATCCCCAAATCTGAATCAATTTGACGAGGTCAATAGCTTTGAAGACCTTGCGCCTGGCGACTATTCGGTTATCGTACAGGATAGTAAAGGTTGTTTTGAACTTATAGAATTTACGATTACCGAACCGGACATTCTAGAAATGGAAGTTACGGTAACACCAGAGTATTGTGTTGGCGAGGAAGATGGAACAATCACCATTGCCCCAACGGGTGGCACTGCTCCTTACAGCACGAGTCTTAACTCCAACAATTCGGTAGATTATACCGAAGACCTATTTACCTATGCCAATCTTACAAGTGGTGATTACATCGTCTTTATAAAAGATGCCAATGGTTGCGAAACCAATCAGACTGTGATTGTTGCAGAGGGCGTTAATATCAACGCAACTGTAGAAGTCATATATGATTGTCCCGATGGTACCTTGGGTAACAGTATCCAAGTAACTTTAGAAGATAGAACAGAACGATTGTATCTATTATTTGCATTGGATAGTACAGACCCAAACAATCTGCAACTAGAACCGGATTTTACGAATATTACACCAGGTTCCCATATGCTAACCATTGCTCATGATAATGGATGTACAAGAAGCTTCCCGTTTGAAGTTGAAGCTTTTGAGCCTCTAAGTATTTCCTTGGAGCAACAAAGCTTAAACGAGATTACTGTAATAGCAGCAGGCGGTAGAGAAGGATACACCTTCTTGTTCAATGGTGTGGATAACGGTGATGATAATACCTTTTACATAAAGGAAACCGGCAACTACGAAGTAACCGTGCTTGATGAAAACGGTTGTGCAGCTACAGCGAACATATTTATGGAGTTCATAGATATCGAAATACCTAATTTCTTTACCCCAGATGGTGACGGGCAAAATGATATTTGGCTTCCTAGGAACATGGAACAATTCCCAGAGTTATTCCTCAATGTGTACGACCGTTATGGCCGTATGGTGTATCGATTACAGGACAGTCCTGAAGGATGGGACGGGTTTTATCAAGAAAACACCTTACCTACAGGAGATTACTGGTATGTAATTAAGCTAAACGGTGAAGATGATACCAGAGAGTTCGTAGGAAACTTTACCCTATATCGATAAAACAACAAAATAACAAACACAACCAAAGCTCCGGTGTATCTTTTAAAAGAGATATATCGGAGCTTTTTTATATATATTTTGAGCCTATGAAGTGTGGCCTATTTTTATAATTCAAAAACCACTTTTACCCACTAAAATATAAAGATAGCAACTGCTGTATATCCTTACACAACAAATAATTGCTACAACATTCTCAAGCGAGTATCTTTTGCTAAAAAATTATAATGAGAAAAAAGTATTTTATTTTTTTAATAGTAATAGTTTGTTTTAAGGGCTATTCACAATTGAGCGACCTTCATTATTTACCACCTTTAAAACAAGGTGCTAATAACGGGGCTATTCAGGACCAAGCTATTTATCTATCTACCCCTGAGGCCACTCCATTTACAGTAAATGCCTTTAGAGGTACAAACACTACAGCAATAGCTACGTTCACCATATCAAATGCTAGTCCGGTTACCTATACACTTGCAGATGGAAATAACAACATTACCTTAGTAGATGATAACAACACCGGTATTGAACTGACCAATAGCGGACTACGATTTTTGGCTCCCGGCGGCAACAGTTTTTATGTTAATTATAGAGGCGTTTCAGGATCGCAAGCAGCCTCGTTGACATCTAAGGGAAGGGCAGCAATGGGTACAAGGTTCAAATGGGGTGGTGTGCCTAACCTAGGAACGCATGAATCCAAGTCCAATACGCTGGGTATTATGGCCACTGAAGACAATACTACCATTATCTTATCGGATTATGATCCAAATTGTACTTTTAGACTAGGCCCTATTGAAAATGGAATTACCGATAATAGTTATCAAATTATATTGGACGAAAATGAATCATTCGTTTTTGAGGCTTATTTAGGCAATACGTTCACAGTTGCACAAAGTGAAGGCTGGTTGGGAGCCTCTGTCGATGCCGATAAGGATATCGTTATCAGTAACGGTATGATGAATTATGGTCGGCAAGCCGGAGCATCAAATCGCGATGCTGGAATAGACCAACCTGTACCTGAGAACAGATTGGGTAAAGAATATATATTTATTAGGGCAGAAGGACTTGACGATACAGAATTTCCTATCATCATAGCTACCCAGAACAATACTCAAATCTTTGTCAATGGTGCCGCAACTCCATTAGCCACCATCAATGATGGAGATTTTTTTATGGTCCCAGGCAGTAATTATTCCTCTAACTCACCGGGGGGCAATATGTACGTCCGTACGTCTGAAGATGCTTATGCCTATCAAAATCTTGCAGGTAGCACAGGGGTACAGACTGCCGGATTGAATTTTGTTGCTCCTCTAAGTTGTTTAATGCCAGATACAGTAAATAACATTCCAGACATTACTGATGCCGCTAATACGACTTTAACAGGTGGCATTACTATAATCGCGTCCACTGCAACGCAAGACAGCAACATCATTGTTACCGATGGTTCAGGAACGGTTACCAAACCCGCTTCAGTTACTATTACAGGAAATACCGATTGGAAAACCTTTTATATTCCTAATCTTACGGGTAATGTTGATGTGCAATCGACCGGACCTATAGCCGTTGGTTTTTTTGGCACTAATTCAAACCGTGGATTAGCAGGCTATTTCTCAGGATTTGATGTTGCTCCAAATGTCGATTTACAAATTACGGGTACGCAATGCCTACCAGGTGCAAATTTGGAAGTTAGTGGCGAAGCTTTCGATGGGTATCAATGGTTTTTTGATGGTAATCTTATCGCGGGTGCTACGAGTACTACATATAACCCAACAATAGCTGGAGAATACTATGTGCAAGTAATTAAAGGACCTTGCACCTATGATTCCAACAACTTACAAGTGTATTACTGTAATCCAGATATCCAACTCATAAAAACAGCTAATACCTCAACTATAAATGAAGAAGATACAGTAACTTTTACCATTACAGCCCAGAACTTTGGAGTAGATCCAGCAATAAATTTAATCGTTACAGATATTTTACCTTCAGGACTATCATTAGTATCTGCAACACCAACGGTTGGCTCATGGTCTTCTCCTATTTGGACGGTAGGGACACTAACCAGTGGCACCTTGGAAACCATTACAATAGTGGCTTTAGCAGACGCTAATAACCTAACAATACCCATCCAATCTGTTACAAATACCGCAACCAATGCACAAGACCAAACAGATAGCAACATCTCCACAGATACGCCTTCGGTATCGGTAAGCATTTTAAATGATTTTGACAACGACGGAGTCATGGATATATCTGATTTAGACGATGACAATGACGGAATTCTAGATACTCTGGAATGTGGATTCATCTTTGGCTCAGGATCATTATCTGACCCTTTTACCAGTTTATATGACGCTAATTTGGCAACTAGTTCAGGTAGGTACTATTTTGATTTAGGCTTCGGGGTTTTTGAAGCGAACGTAGATACTTCTAATGGAGGCGGCTGGGTACTAACATTACAATATGTGCATGCTGCAGGTACAAACCCAAACTTGAATATTATTGGTTCTGCTTCGAATCTACCTGTTCTGAGTACAGGGGTTTTAGGAGATGATGAATCGGGTTCCCCCACGTCTTGGGGACATTTGGGGAATGCAGGCTTTTCAAATCTAGCTGCTGAAGAATTAAGATGGTATGCAATCACTTCGGGACATGACAGAGTCATTCATTTTAAATCAGCAGTTGGCTTAAGCTATGCAGAAACTGGCTCTGGATCCTTTATAAATATTAACTCCTCTAATACTAAACTAACTGGTCATTCTTCTTTTTTGCCAGATGCGGTTGCTAATACCTTTACAAATCAGGGCAATGGTGCCTTAACAAATTTTCCATATTGGTTATTTGGCACATATCATTGGGGTATTAAGGGGCAAGGAAATAGATGGGAAGTTGATGATTACCCTAATAATTCTTCAAGGTCAACCATTCACAGAATTTGGGCACGAGCGACTACATCACCCTGTACAGACTCAGATTCAGATACTATTCCAAATATTTATGATTTAGATTCTGATGATGATGGCTGTTCAGACGCTAATGAGGCGTATAACGATTCAAATGCTGATAGCGGCGATGGTGGCGCGTATGGAACCGGTACGCCGCCGCCAACAAACGGTAATGGAACTGTAATAGCGGCATCCTACCCCACTCCTTCGGATTTGGATAACAATACAATCTTTGATTTTCAAGAAGTAGGTGTTGCGCCTAGCATTTCTGTAGAACCTCTAAACCAAAGGGTATTTTCAGGCAATGACGGTGCCATGGGACTTTCTTCATCCGATACCGATACGTACCAATGGGAAGTGAGTACAGACGGCGGAACTACATTTACCACCATTACCGAAGGAAGCGAATATACCGGAACGCAAACCGATGCTTTGACCATACTATCGCCTGATTTAGATAAAAACGGTTTTATATACAGAGCTATACTTTTTAGCAACACTTTCGTCTGCGGGCAAACCCTAACGAATGAGGTTATTTTATCTGTTGGACCAAGAACGATAATTACCAATAGGCGTATTACGATTCGAGTCAAGAAGAACTAAGGAGAACCACTATTCTTTTACTCTTTAACAGAAGATTTGTAACAATCGAGCCTATTTTTCGTCAGATAAATATATCAATCAAAACCAATTAGACTTTGGAGCATATACTAACGGTAAAAAATCTTACTAAAAAATTTGGATACCTAACTGCTGTAAAAGACCTTTCATTCATTATAGAAAAAGGGAATGTGTACGGTATTCTTGGTCCTAACGGGAGTGGCAAGTCCACTACCTTAGGAATCGTTCTAAACGTAGTTAACAAAACACAAGGAGAATTTTCTTGGTTCGATGGAGCTATATCTACCCACGAAGCCCTTAAAAAGGTTGGTGCCATCATAGAACGACCCAATTTCTACCCCTATATGACCGCAGTCCAAAACCTGAAATTAGTCTGTAAAATCAAAGAGGTTCCAAGTGATAAAATCGAGGAAAAGTTAGAACTAGTAGGACTTTTGGACAGAAAGGATAGTAAGTTTAGAACCTACTCCTTAGGAATGAAACAACGCTTGGCTATTGCCTCTGCCCTACTTAACGATCCCGAAATCTTAATCCTTGATGAACCCACCAATGGCTTGGATCCCCAAGGAATCCATCAAATCAGACAAATCATAAAAAAAATCGCATCTCAAGGAACTACGATTTTATTAGCGTCTCACTTGTTGGATGAGGTAGAAAAAGTCTGTTCCCATGTCGTAATTCTCAGAAAAGGGGAGAAACTATATTCCGGTCGTGTTTCGGATATGTTGGCCACCCACGGTTTTTTTGAACTGAAATCTACCCAAACTGATGCACTTATCAACCACTTAAAAGGCAATGCAAGCTTTGGCGAAATTAAATCCGAAGACGGACTCATCACCGCTTTCTTAAAAGAGGATATTAGCGCAGAAGATTTTAACCGTTCCTTATTTGACAAAGGCATTGTGCTCTCCCATATGGTCAAAAGAAAAGAAAGTTTAGAAGAACAATTCTTGGAACTCACTAAAAAAAAATCAAACTAAGCCCTCCAACCCATGATACGATTACTACAAATAGAATTTATAAAACTTTGGAACAACAGGGCAAGTAAGGTACTTATTATTTCCTATTTTGTTTTACTCACCTCCATTGCCTTAGTAGCCGCAATCAAATTTGATATTGGCCCTATAAAATTTCATTTGGCAGATATTGGCATATTCAATTTTCCGTACATCTGGCATTTCAACACTTTTATAACCGCTTTTTTTAAATTATTTCTCGCTATCGTCATTGTTTCTATGATGGCAAACGAGTACAGCAACAAAACCATAAAACAGAATTTAATAGACGGCTTATCAAAAAAGGAGTTTATACTTTCTAAATTCTTAACAGTTATATCATTTTCGGTACTATCGACGGTCTTCGTATTTATCGTATCCTTAATTCTTGGCTTGGTGTATTCAGATTTTGATGAACTATCTATAATATTTTCTGGTCTTGAATTTATACTGGCCTTTTTTGTTAAGCTAATGGGATTCTTCTCCTTTTGCCTTTTCCTTGGTATACTCGTTAAACGCTCAGCATTTGCCTTAGGTTTCTTAATCATATGGCAAATATTTGAAGGTATCGCAAGAGGACTTATGCGATGGAAATTATTCGACGGTGATACCACAGATGCTATTATGGGCTTTTTTCCATTGCAGTCCATGTTTAATCTAATAAAGGAACCTTTTACCAGACTAGAAGCGGTACAAACCGTAGCGGACCAAGTAGGGGAAAAAATAAACCTCAACTACCATGTGCATTGGTACGAGGTTTTAATCGTTTTAGCTTGGACAGCAATTTTTATCTATTTGTCCTATGCCTTATTGAAAAAACGAGATTTATAAACCGCATCGTATTTCTTTATTTTAAATGAAGGCTATCAAATTCATCGTGCGTTTTGCCCATTTTACAGGAATACGTAGTGTCCAAAGGCCTATTTTAATTATAGTGTAGGGTTATCGGGTGCGCTATAAAAAAATAAGACCCTTAGTTTTCCTAATCGGTTTCATCTTTCCATTTATATTTTGGGGACAAGGCGAGACGTCGAATTGGTACTTTGGAGAGGAAGCTGGACCCCAATTTAATAATGACGGCAGTGTAAACGCGCTTACAGATGGCCGACTGAACACCTTTGAAGGTTGCGCTACCATTTCAAACCCCTTTGGCGACCTATTGTTTTACACCGATGGTATTTTGGTGTACGACAGGAATCATAATATCATGGAAAATGGCAGGGTTTATATGGTGACCCCTCCAGTACACAGTCCGCCATTATCGTACCGAAGCCAGAAGACCCCAACATCTATTATATATTTACTGTAGATACTTCCGTTTTTGATGGAGATTCAGATAGAGGCCTTAATTACGCTACTGTAGATGTTTCGCTAAATAACGGTAATGGAGCCGTGATTGAAAAGAATAGTAGGCTATTACAAGACTGCTCCGAAAAAATCGCCGCGGTAAGAAAGAAGTGTTTCGATAAATCTATATGGTAATTACCTTGGCTTCTGAAAATGGTACACTACCCGTGTTCGATACCTACCACGCTTTTGAAGTAAACACCACTGGTGTTGAAGGAAAATCGATAAAACGAGGTTTCCAGCTTTACAAATAGATGACCCTAGGGGTGCGTTAAAATTTGCACCGAACGGAGCAATGATGGCTAGTGCCAATGTGTTCTATGGCCTCCAATTATATGATTTTGATTCGCAAACGGGTCTATTTTCCAATCACCGGCAACTGCCCATCAATGGAACCGAACAGTTACCATATGGTATTGAATTTTCCCCTAAAGGGCAGTTCTTATACACCCATACCACAGCATTTTTGACAAATGAAGTCTATGTTTCCTTGCTTGTACAATTCGATGTTTTAGCCCAAAATATTACAAATTCACAAGTAGAACTAGACCGTAGTCCAATTTTTAGAGGTGCACTTCAAATTGGTAGTAATGGAAAGATATACCGTACTTTGTCCGCAGATTATAATAACGGGACTCCCTTTCTGAGCGTTATCAATAGCCCAGACCTTAAAGGAATAAACGCTGATTATATCTATAGATCCATTTCCCTAAACGGAAAAATAGGAACACAAGATCTACCCCCATTTATACAGTCTTTCTTTGACAAAACCGATCTTATTGTTGATGAAAACGGCAATACTAGTGATTTTTTAGAATTGTGCGAAGGAGAAGGGTTTACCTTACGAACCGAAGCAATTGTTGGAGCAACTTACAATTGGTCAAAAGATGGCGTACCATTTAACAATCTGGATGTTGCCATATTACGGGTCGATGTTTCCGAACAGATAGATGCAGGTAGATATCAACTGGAAATCATATTTTCTGACCCTCAGGAATGCCCGGTTATTGGTGAGGCCTTGATTCTGCTGCGTCCAAAACCAAAAGGTGGTATACTGAATCTTAAGCAATGTGACATAGACCGTAATAGCTCGGATGGGATTCCCACCATAAACCTCCATCAGCTAAGCATTGGTTCGCCAGATACCTATACGTTTTATGAATCTGCTCTAGATAGAGAAAATAACACAGTTATAGGAAACACCCGAAACTACACCAATAGCATACCTTTTAACCAAACCCCATATTATCAGGTAGTGAACGAAGCAGGCTGTTCAAATATAGGAGCCTTAGAACTAAAAATCAAACCCATCCCATTTTCAGCTGAAAATTCAATTATAGTTTATGAGTGCGATTTAGACCCGAAAGACATGAAACTAGTATCTGTATTTAACCTAACTGCCTTAGAAATGAATGAGTTTTTGGGCTTCGAAGTTTCCTTCTACAGTACCTTTGAAGATGCCACACTGGAATAAAATTCACTGAATCAAAAGCTTGAAAGCACACTACATTAATATATGCCCGTTTAGAAAATGACAACCAGTGTGAAAATATAGTCAACATCAACTTAATCGTAAATCCTACGCCAACTGTTGAACTACCTACTTTGTACCAATGAGCCCAACCTAACCATTGAAGCCCCAGCAGGCTTTGATTTGTATAGCTGGACGAAGATTTCAGTAGGTACTGAAGAAATTATTAGCACAGCGTCAAGCTTAGTAGTGCCTGAAATAGGAATGTATAATCTAACCGTAGGATTTAGCTACCCCAATCAAGATGCTAATGCAACATGCAAGTACACTTTTACATTTATGGTTTCCCCTTCCAATCCAGCTACCATAAACCAAATAGAAGCAGAAGACTTGGCAGAAAATAATACAATACGCGTCTTCGCAGAAGGAGATGGTGATTACGAGTACGCAATTGATGGTGTGCGTTTCCAAATCGATACTTTTTTCGATACTCTTTCCCCAGGTGTTTACGAAGTTACCGTTCGAGATAAAAACGGCTGTGGAACTACCTTAGAAAAGGCTGCCGTAATTGGATATCCAAAAATTTTTACTCCAAATGGAGACGGAATCAATGATCACTAGCAGCTCATAGGTATGGATGAGAATTTTAAAATAAACTCCTCGATTACCATTTTTGATAGGTATGGCAAACTAGTTGCAGATTTAAACGAGGGTAACCCAACATGGAACGGAACCTGTAACTCGGGGCCCTTGCCAGAAGACGACTATTGGTTTAAAATAAACCTAGCAGACGGTCGGGAGCTAAAGGGTCATTTTTCTTTAAAACGATAAACGGGAATCTCTTTTAAACACCCCTAAACGCATTTCATTTCAAGCTATAATTAAATGCAATGGCATACATTTCTGAAACGTCATTTTGTATTTTTGCAAGATGAAGTTTAAGATTGTATCAGAATTCAAACCTACAGGTGACCAACCTAATGCTATTAAAGAACTTACCAAAGGTCTGGACCAGGGAGAAAAATATCAAACCCTTCTTGGCGTAACGGGCTCAGGAAAGACATTTACCGTTGCCAACGTCATAGAAGAGGTGCAAAAACCAACCTTACTACTTGCACATAATAAAACATTGGCAGCACAGCTATATTCTGAGTTTAAGCAGTTTTTTCCTGATAATGCTGTTGAGTATTTTGTTTCCTATTATGATTATTATCAGCCCGAGGCATTTATTCCTAGTAGTGGGGTATATATTGAAAAGGATTTATCTATAAATGAGGATATAGAAAAACTAAGACTTAGTACAACCTCCTCATTACTATCAGGAAGAAGAGATGTACTTGTAGTAGCCTCCGTATCCTGCCTTTATGGTATAGGAAATCCTGTAGAATTTCAAAAAAATGTAATTACCATAGAAAAAGACCAAGTAATTGCAAGGACTAAATTCTTACACCAACTTGTACAAAGTTTGTATTCTAGGACAACAGCAGACTTTAGAAATGGTAATTTTAGAGTAAAAGGTGACGTTGTAGATGTGTTCCCCAGTTATGCAGACCATGCCTTCCGCATACACTTTTTTGGAGACGAAGTAGAAGAAATAGAGGCCTTTGATCCTTTTAACAATACGGTAATCGAAGTATATCAAACTTTGAACATTTATCCGGCTAACATGTTTGTTACCTCCCCAGACATCCTTCAAGGTGCCATACATAACATTCAAGACGACCTTGTAAAACAAATCGACTATTTTAAGGAAATAGGAAAACCCTTAGAGTCGAAGCGATTGGAGGAACGTACCAATTTTGATTTAGAAATGATTCGAGAACTTGGGTACTGTTCTGGAATAGAGAATTATTCCAGGTATTTGGATGGTAGAGAACCGGGTACCAGACCGTTTTGTCTGCTGGATTATTTCCCAGATGATTACCTTATGGTCATCGATGAAAGCCATGTGACTCTTCCTCAAGTACACGCTATGTATGGGGGCGACCGCTCGCGAAAGGTCAATTTAGTAGATTACGGATTTCGTTTGCCAGCCGCTATGGACAATAGACCGCTAAAATTTGAAGAGTTTGAAGCGCTTCAGAACCAGGTGCTGTACGTGAGTGCAACTCCTGCGGATTACGAACTGCAACTGAGCCAAGGTGTATTTGTAGAGCAATTGATTAGACCAACCGGGCTTTTAGACCCTATTATAGAAGTAAGACCCAGCCTCAATCAAATAGACGACTTAGTGGAGGAAATACACCTACGTGTAGAAAAAGACGAACGGACGCTGGTCACCACACTTACAAAACGGATGGCCGAAGAATTGGCAAAATACTTGGATAGAATTAGCGTACGCTGCAGATACATCCATAGCGATGTAGATACTTTGGAACGTGTAGAAATTATGCAGGATTTAAGAAAAGGTATTTTTGATGTGCTAATTGGCGTCAATCTTTTAAGGGAAGGATTAGATCTCCCAGAGGTATCTTTGGTCGCTATCTTAGATGCCGACAAGGAAGGTTTTTTACGTAGTAATAGATCACTCACCCAGACGGTGGGTCGCGCTGCGAGAAACTTAAACGGAAGAGCAATTATGTATGCGGATAAGATTACGGCAAGTATGCAAAAAACCATTGACCAAACAAATTACCGTAGAGAAAAACAGATTGCGTACAACGTTAAACACAATATTACACCTACGGCACTGAACAAAAATCTGGACAACGTTCTTAGTAAAAATTCTGTCTCTACGTACCACTTCAAAAAAGAAGAATTAAGAGCCGCAGAACCCGATTTAGAATACCTTACAAAAGAGCAAATTGAGAAGATGATTCGCGACAAAAGAAAGGCCATGGAAAAAGCTGCTAAGGAACTCGATTTTATGCAAGCTGCAAAACTAAGGGACGAAATAAAAGCACTACAAGAGCAAGAAGCTTAGTTTATTTTGAAGATAAAGGGAATAAATAGTCAATTTCAACATTACCTAATCTTTTAATTGATATAAGTACTATCAAAAACCTTGTTTACAGCAAGCTAATATTATTTTTAGTCAAGACTAAAAATTAAATTATAAGTGATTATCGAATAAAATTTAGGAGTTTTACACTAAGTGAGCTGTCTTTAGAGATATAAAAAAAGGTTGTTATCCTCGTAAAAAAGAGTATCCTTTTAGGAAGCATTACACATCTCTTTAATCGAATTTACAATATTTTTTTGTTGATAAAAATAGGCTGCATATTACATCGAAAATACAGCCAAAAAATAAGGTATACTTATCGCTATTCTGAACGGGGTTTCGAATCAATCTAATCGATAAAACAACCCCTACCTTCTCCCATTTTTATCTACAAAAAATTCTCAAAACTTCACTCGTATTTAATCGTTTAAAATCAGGATTAAATGAAAACGAAATGCGAATTTATACCTTTTTTCAAATCAAAAAATCTAGTTTTATTATTCAGATAAACACAAAAAAGTGTCTTGATTTCTCAAGACACTTTCATCAACAAACCAACCAAACTAAAATGTAAAAGTGCAGGTTCTCCACGTGTTAAGTTAATTTTATTTAACCTCTAACTCAATTCAATTCTTCTTTTCGGTTTAGGTAAAGCTTCCTCCTTTTTTGGTAACGTAAACGTTAAAATTCCGTTTACATAGTCAGCCCTAATTTCATTACTATTGATAGAATCCGGAAAGGTAAATGCCCTTTTAAAGGATTTATAGGCAAACTCCCTACGGGTATAAGTTATATTCTCCGCTTCCTTTTCAGTCTTTACCTCAGCAGAAACAGTAAGCACATTAGTATCGACATCAATATTAAAATCCTCTTTGAATCTGCCAGGAACAGATAGTTCCAATGCAAAACCTGTCTCGTTTTCGATAATATTCACTGCTGGAGTTGAAAACTTAGAATCATCCATTCCACCAAACCAATCGGGCCTAAAAATCTCGTTCATTAGTGAAGGGAATAACATATCATTTCTTTTAACTAAACTCATAATTATATTTTTTTAATACGGTTAAACATTTGTTATGCTTTTAAGAAGTCAAATCCTGTACCACAGTCATAAATATGACTTTTTGTCATTTTATGATAAGATAAAACTGCCTTTTTGTCTTGTTTTGTTTTGTTTTGTTTTGTAAAATAAAAGATAATTAAAAGTGTATAAACGCACAAATCTGAGCTACTCCTTACGAATAAACAACTCTGAAGTTTTAAGAATCGAAAGCAAAATGATTGGTCAGATGAATCGTATCCTCGGTAATTTTGCCCTAAGAAAGAGAAGTCTTTATAAACCCCTACAAAACGAAGGTAGGAAAGTGGAAGGTTTTAGTTATAATGTGCCTTAAAAATAGAAATGATGACTTCTGGCGGGACAACTCTATTTGGATACTTGTGCATAATAGACAACACTTGCTGAATGGCAGATGGCGGAAGACCCATTGCCAGCCCAATATCATGCAAACGTCTTATTTCATTAAGCTCTTGGCTATCATCCACATTCATAAGTAAAATAAGCCGATTAAACTGCACCAAACGCGCTGCTTGTGACTTTGGTATCACATGTTCGGATTTTGTTTTAAAAAGATCCTTGAACACGGTTTTACGAATACCTAACTGCTGGGCCACATTAAAAAGAAAATCGTACTCCACCTGTTTTATGCTATTACCTACCTTAGCGAAGGAAATCATTTCCGAAAGGATACTAAGTTTTTCTTTTTGAGTATTCATAATCCAGTAATAACTAGTTTAGAGCTATTTAGATAACTTCTACAAACGGTTAATCGTATCCTGGACTAGCATTTAATTAACCGGTAGCGTACCTTTGTTTAAATTATAATACCTTGCGAAAAACTAGAAATCTATGACAAATAATGATGTTTTTAAAAAACTGCGGGTCGCATTAAAATTCAGGGATGAGGATATCATAGACATTCTAGCCTTAGTTGATTTTAAAATATCTAAGAGCGAGTTAGGCGCATTCTTTAGAAAAGAGGACCACCCCAATTATATGGAATGTGGCGACCAGGTATTACGAAATTTTCTTAACGGTTTGGTCATTCATCTTAGAGGTACGAAGGAGCATCCAAAAAACCCGGGAGACGTATTACTAGGTCAACAAAAATCCGAAAAAAAACCAGAACAAGATAAAAGCTTTAAAGCAAGGCAACTTAAAAAAGTAGATAGAGCCGTCCCGAACGTAAAATATAAGAACAAAAAAAAATCCTAAGACCTTAGAGGCCTTAGGATTTTTCAGCTAATTCAAGTGTGTTTAGGAAATTATTCTTACGGGAACCGTGTATAGCTTCCCCTCTTTAACATTAGAAATTTCTATTTTTTTATAGTTCAATTTACTTTTAACGAAACGTTCTAAATTCTCAGACTCGGTTTCTACCGAAAGCACTACGATTTGGCCCTTGTCGTTTAACGTAAACCGTACTTGAGCCGTCGAATTACATTCGCCCTCGGAAAAGGAATTATCGGCTAACATTTCGTGAATCTGTTCGGAAATACCCGCTGTGGGTTCATCCAGTTCTGTAGAAGTTGCTAAAATA
Source organism: Maribacter sp. (assembly GCA_047650615.1). GTDB lineage: Bacteria > Bacteroidota > Bacteroidia > Flavobacteriales > Flavobacteriaceae > Maribacter. The sequence goes on along the minus strand of JBLHNI010000003.1, from coordinate 13,103 downwards.
GAACCCGTGGACAATAGCATTGCAGCTACGATAACATAACTTAATTTTCTCATGACTTGTTTGTTTTTAATCCCGAAACGTTGATTAACGCTGTTTATCGAAATTTGATTAATGATGAATTACTTAAAAGACGTTAGAAAACGAATAGTGTTACAATAAAATTTAATTTTAACATTTTTGTGAACAAATTTTATCGCCTAGCAACTTCCTTCTGCTTGCCGACAAACCACCATAGACATTACCAATTGCAGGATGATTTTCAATTTCTACTTTGTCGCTCTACTTAAATAAAAAAAACAGCAATATCTTTTAACTATGAACCTAACTCGTTCAAAAATCATAAGTTTTCAAGAAGATTGACCATCACAAACAAAGGCTCCTAAAAATGTATTCTTACTAAAATAAAAAAGGGATAGCGTTTTACAACGCTATCCCTTTTCCTATTCTAATAAAGCTTTAATCTTAGGCTAAAACTTCCTTAACCTTGTCAGCAGCCTCTTGAAACTGTACGGCAGAATGTACCGCAAGTCCAGAATTATCTATAATCTCTTTTGCAATAATTGCATTGGTACCTTGTAAGCGAACGATAATCGGAACATTCATAGCGTCTCCCATATTCTTATAGGCTTCTACAATACCATTTGCTACGCGGTCGCAACGCACGATACCACCAAAAATATTAACTAAAATCGCTTTAACTCCTTTATCCTTCAAGATGATACGAAAAGCCTCTTCAACCCTTTTAGCATCCGCAGTACCTCCAACGTCCAAGAAATTGGCAGGCTCTCCACCGGCCATCTTAATCAAATCCATTGTCGCCATTGCAAGACCAGCTCCATTTACCATGCAACCAACATTACCATCTAGATCAACATAATTTAATCCTAATGCACTCGCTTCTACTTCGATAGGATTCTCCTCTCTAAGATCGCGCATTTCTGCATATTGTTTTCTGCGGTACAAGGCATTATCGTCAATGGATACTTTAGCATCCACAGCCATAATCTTATCATCAGATGTTTTCAATACAGGATTGATTTCAAACATACTGGAATCACTCTCAACGTAGGCTTTATATAATGAAGCGACAAATTTTGTCATTTCCTTAAAGGCCATTCCAGAAAGTCCGAGATTAAAAGCAATCTTTCTTGCTTGAAATCCTAAAAGTCCAGTAGAAGGATCTATTTCTTCCGTAAATATTAAATGTGGTGTATTCTCAGCAACCTCTTCTATATCCATTCCACCTTCGGTAGAATACATGATCATATTTTTTCCAGTTCCTCTGTTTAAAAGAACGGACATGTAAAATTCACTTGTTTCACTATCTCCTGGATAATAAACGTCCTCGCAAACTAATACTTGATGCACTCTCTTTCCTTCCGCAGACGTTTGAGGTGTAACCAAATCCATCCCAATAATATTTCCGGCTAGCTCTTCAACCTCTTTAAGGTTTTTTGCTAATTTTACACCGCCACCTTTTCCACGACCACCGGCGTGAACCTGTGCCTTGATAACGTGCCATCCGGTTCCGGTTTCTTCCGTTAACTTTTTTGCCGCATCAACAGCTTCTTTTGAGCTGTGTGCTACGATACCTCTTTGTATGCGTACGCCAAAACTGGCCAATATCTCTTTTCCTTGATATTCGTGAAGGTTCATATGTTATTGTGATTTTATTAGTTCTACAAAAATAGGGAACAAGGGGTAATAATCGAAAAATTAAAAAGAATAATTAATGGTTTCCAAATAATAGCTCGGCAGTACTCCTACTCTATTTCAATATCTTTAAAATCCAATGGGTCAAAATTCTTAAAATGGCCGTTTAGCTCTATGGTCCTTCTCGTTCTTTCCAACTCGCTCAACACGCCAATTGTCGTTGTTAAATGGTCATGTATAAAAGAGAGACGGTCCATTTCTTTAGGGATTTGCAACAAGGCGTATTCCTGTTCAAAAGACAATCCCATTTTATGCGCCAAAGTAAAACTATTGAACTTCGCCACACTCGCTTCAGAAAAGGGGACCTCCATAATAGTATAAAGATCTCTTAACTTACTTAAAACCTCAGCTTTGAAGGCTTCATCAGCTTTATAATCGTAAGCTAACAACTCCACAAGACCCCCAGAATATGACTTATCTACCAATTGCTTTTCAAACGATACTAATTTAAAGACCTGTCGTGCTACACATACCACATCCATCTCACCACTTTCATAACTAGTTACTATCTCTACGAGCTGTACCTCCACGCCATATTGCATTCTATTATTAATATAAACAGGGATACCGAAGGTTATGGCCTCGTCCTTACAATCATTAATCAATTGTTTGTAACGTGGTTCAAAAATATGAAGAGGCACCGTTTCACCAGGAAAAAATATGGACTGTAATGGAAATAAAGGTAATTTCATTTAAATAAATTTGCGTAATTAATTGATTAACAAGTATCTATTTTAAATCGCACGTATTGTGTTTGGACTTAGTGTGCTATTTTTAGATTTTCATAATTTAAAGTTACAACCGGCAGTAGTACAACACAAGAAAAGTGGAATTTAAAAATTGTTATAAATATCACTTTTTGTTATATTTATAATTTTAATGTGATTTTTTTTGTACAAACCAGCATAGTACGCTAGCTTTACTGAAAAGCATATGAATATGAGGAACACGGATTTATTAAAAATAGCAAAAACGTACGGAGACCCCGTTTATGTTTATGATTCCGCCACCATAATTTCCCAGTTTAATAGACTTACCAAAGCATTCAGCTCTGTAAAGAGCCTTAAATTAAATTATGCGGCCAAAGCACTTTCCAACATAACTATTTTAAAACTCATGAATAGCCTGGGAAGTGGCTTGGATACCGTTTCTATACAAGAGGTACAACTTGGCCTTTTGGCAGGATTTAGTCCAGAATCTATCATCTTTACACCTAACGGAGTCTCTTTAGAGGAAATAGAAGAAGCAGCAAAACTGGGTGTTCGTATAAATATCGATAACCTTTCTATTTTAGAGCAATTTGGAAGCAAGCATCCGAATATTCCGGTATGTATCCGCATTAACCCTCATGTAATGGCAGGAGGTAATTCCAATATTTCCGTGGGCCATATTGATTCAAAATTTGGCATCAGCATTCATCAAATACCACATTTATTGCGTATTGTAGAACTTACCCATATGAATATCAACGGTATTCACATGCATACGGGTAGTGATATTTTAGACATTGATGTATTCCTATATGCATCTGAAATACTATTCGAAACGGCTAAAAATTTCAAGAATCTAGATTTTATTGATTTTGGTAGTGGGTTTAAAGTCCCTTACAAAGAAGGGGATATTGAAACCAATATAGAAGAACTAGGAAAAAAATTAAGCACTCGGTTTAATGAATTTTGCGCAGATTATGGTAAGGAATTGACCTTGGCTTTTGAACCAGGTAAATTTCTAGTGAGTGAAGCCGGATTTTTCTTAGCTAAAGTGAACGTTGTAAAACAAACCACATCTACAGTGTTTGCTAGTATCGACTCCGGTTTCAACCATTTGATACGCCCTATGCTATACGGCTCTAGTCATGAAATTGAGAACATATCCAACCCTGAAGGTCGCGAACGTTATTACTCTGTAGTTGGGTATATCTGCGAGACAGATACCTTTGCTAGTAATCGTAGAATAAACGAAATTACAGAAGGAGATATTTTAAACTTTAAGAACGCTGGTGCCTACTGCTTTACTATGGCTAGTAATTATAATTCAAGATTTAGACCCCCAGAAGTACTTTGGCATGAAGGGAAAGCTATTCTAATAAGAGAACGCGAGACTTTTGATGATTTGGTCAAAAACCAAGTGGACACCAAGGGTCTTTTTGAATTAAAGGAAGCAGCTACCATAAAATAAACTTGGCGAAAATTCGTTAGCTTTGGTATACTATTTGGACTAATCATGCAAAGCATACTATGAAAACGAACACCTCTTCCCTTAAAAATATATGCCTACCAGGCATCTTGGCACTTTTTACTATAGGTAGCTTTGCTCAAGAAGTACAATGGGTTTCCTTTTCAGAAGCTATTGAATTGGCAGCCACTGACGAAAACCCTAAAAAAGTATTTATTGACGTCTACACCGATTGGTGCGGGTGGTGTAAAAAAATGGATAAGGATACCTTTCAAAACGCAGCGGTTGCGCAATATATGGGAGATAATTTTTACATGGTAAAAATGGATGGGGAAGGAAAAGACCCGATCGATTTTAAAGGAAAGACCTATACATTTATTGCATCTGGCAGAAAAGGATATCATGAACTTGCTGCATCACTAATGCAGGGTAAACTGAGTTATCCCACTACTATTTTTCTTGATGAAGAAATGAATATGCTTTCTCCGGTCCCAGGGTATCAAAAACCCGAACCTTTTTTGAATATCGCTAGGTATTTTGGAGACGACATTTATAAAGACAAAGATTGGAAAACGTACGCTGGTGCCAAGTAACACAGCTTTTAAGCGTAAAACACAACACATTTATTATGCTTTAACTTACCTACTATAGTTAGGCGACTCTTTTGTTATTGTAACATCGTGCGGATGACTTTCATTGATACCACTAGCCGTAATTTTAATGAACCGACCCGTTTCCTTTAAGGTATCAATATCCTTAGCACCACAATAGCCCATTCCTGCTCTAATACCACCCACAAATTGATGGATGCTCTCAAACAAATCTCCTTTATAAGGAACACGACCTACAATACCCTCGGGTACCAGTTTTTTAATATCGTCCTCAACATCTTGGAAATATCGGTCTTTTGAACCTTCTTTCATGGCTTCAACGGACCCCATACCCCGGTAAGACTTAAATTTTCTTCCTTCGTAGATAATCGTCTCACCAGGCGATTCTTTTGTTCCCGCTAAAAGAGAACCCAACATCACGGTATCCGCACCAGCAGCAATAGCTTTAGGAATATCTCCGGTATATCTTATCCCTCCATCCGCAATAACCGGAACTCCGGAACCTTTTATAGCTGCAGCTACTTCCAAAACTGCCGAAAATTGTGGAAAACCAACTCCAGCTACTACACGAGTCGTACAAATAGAACCTGGACCAATACCAACTTTTACGGCATCCGCTCCTGCTTCTACTAAATATTTTGCCGCTTCGCCTGTAGCTATATTACCAACGACAACATCTAAATTAGGAAAGCGTTTTTTCACTTCTTTCAAAACAGTAATCACACCTTTGGTATGTCCATGTGCCGTATCAATAACAACAGCATCCACACCAGCATTTACTAAAGCAGCTGCCCTGTCTACTGCATCGGGTGTAACACCTATTGCTGCAGCAACACGCAACCGACCATACTGATCTTTGTTAGCGCTTGGCTTTTGGGTCAATTTTGTAATATCCCTGAAGGTAATAAGCCCAACGAGCTTATTTTCACCATCAACAACTGGGAGTTTTTCAATCTTATGCTCCTGAAGAATATCCTCAGCTTCAGCGAGTGAGGTTCCTACTGCTGCGGTGACCAAATTTTCCGAAGTCATAACTTCAGAGATAGGCCTATCATTATTCTTTTCAAAACGTAAATCCCTATTCGTAACGATACCAATAAGTCTTCCGAAAGCATCAACTATGGGAATTCCACCAATACTATGCTCCTTCATGTTTGCTTTGGCATCACTTACTTTAGAATCCAAGGGCATGGTCACAGGATCTAAAATCATTCCGCTTTCTGCACGTTTTACTTTTCTGACCTTAATGGCTTGTTGCTCAATGGTCATATTCTTATGAAGTACACCAATACCCCCTTCCTGAGCAATGGCTATAGCCATCCTACTTTCAGTAACCGTATCCATAGCCGCCGAAACGATAGGAACATTGATGGTAATATTACGTGTGAATTTAGATTTTATACTGACGTCTCTAGGTAGAACTTCTGAATAAGCGGGGACTAAAAGTACGTCGTCGTACGTGAGACCTTCTCCGAGAATTTTGTTTAGGTGGGCTTCCATGCAATTAAGGATTTAATTGCGTGCAAAGATAGTGAATATTATTGGTTTACACTCAAAAGACATGATATCTCCCTTGTCACTTTAAGCTATAAAACATGAACCACAATACTGGGATACTACACTTTAAATTATAAGCATATCATATGATGCTTACCTTGTTTTAGGTCGTGATTAAAAATACACAAAGTAAGTTCACAACTTAAATTGAAGTGTTGTATAAAATGTTCTGGGTTCAGCTGGGATAATCCCTGGTCCAGGATATCCTGTAGCCCTACGGGTAAAATAACTATTATCCAGAAAGTTGTTGATACCCGCTTCCAATTTCCATTTTTTATAGGAATAGGATAGGGAAAAATCCAAAATATCATAGGCTGGTATTGTCCCTTCTATGCCCCTTTGGTTGTCATTTATATCCTGTGGTGCATTGGTAGCATCTGTAAACTGTGTGGAGAGGTACGTATATTGAAGACTTCCTAATAGATTCCCATAGCCAAAATTCATACCTGTTTTTAGGTTTACATCTGGAATAAACTCCACTTGATTCCCTTCTACACCGGTCTCTTCGGAAGAGAGATATTCCGATTGGGTCAGTGCCAAATTTATGAAGTAATTTATTTTTAATTTCTCTATCGCAGGAAAGAACGCTTCCTTAATACTCCAGTTTCCAAAACTTTCCAAACCGTACATAAAAGCCGTTCCTATATTACCGCGAAAACGAACGATACGGCCCGTTTCTACAAGTTCGCCCACGGCATTGGTCCGAGTTTCGGTTTTTAAAACCTCTCCCAAGCGGTTGTCGTACAGCAAACCAAATACGCTAACATCATAAGAAAGCACATCATTAAGCCTTCCCCTTGCGCCAATATCCGCCGTAAAACCATCTTCATCGGAAATATTCTCATCTACCTGAAAAGAAGGGTTCACCACCCTAATATCACTGAACGTAACCGACCTATAGTTCTGTGAAAAATTCCCATAAAGCTCTAGGCTTGGGGAAAATTTATACGTAGCTCCCAAGCCCATCAATAAAAATGTACGATCAAAGGTTCTATTGTCCATTATGTCTTCATTGAGTAAGGGGTTACCCGCCAAATCTAGCACTATATTTTTATAGCTTCCTATGCTTTCGGTTTTTATATGCTCTAGCCGAAAACCCGGTGTAAGGGTAAATTTTGGTGTGATATTAAAAATATTTTCTCCGAAAAATGCTAAATTAAAATTCGGAAAATCGAACTGCGACTGGCGCTCATAATTGGGAAAATCCCCGTCTGAAAAGTTAAAATCCGCATTGTCCGAAACGGACCCAGGTCCTTGCCGCTGATCATTGTTGGTCTTGTATACTTTTGTGCCTAACAATAATGCGGATTCGCTATCCCATAACGTATATCGTGTTAATACCCGAGCCTCCGCTCCCCAGTTTTGAAAATTATCCACCAGTAGTTCCCGTGGTTCCGAAGTATCGTCTGGTTGCGAAACCCGATTGGTTCTAAAACCCACAGCACTTCTTGATGCATCTAGACCAAAGATATTCAGGCTAAAATCAGTTTTGGATGAAAATTGATGATCTAATCGTAGCGAATACAGTTTCCAATCCACATCAAACCAATTTCTTTCCCTATTGCTAAACGTAGGGTCGGATATGAACTGCGAATCTGTTAGTCCGCCAGGTTGCTTGGCCAAGTAGTTCAAAAACGTAGTTTCGAGTGTGAGCTTTGTCTTGTCGCTTACCTGGTACCCCAAATGGGCAAAGTAATTTCTGCTATTGAAATTAGAATTAGGCCTAAATCCATTGCCCTCCTTATAATTTAAATAGGTGTAATAGCTGATTTTACCGACCGTTCCACTAAGGCTATTAAAACTGGTTCTCAAATCAAAAGAACCTAATGATTGCCTGCTAACCCATGCTATTTTTTTATCTGTCTCTGGCTTTTTGAACTTAAAATTAACCAAGCCACCAAACTGCGTACCATATTGTAAGGAGGCCGCTCCGCGAATGACCTGTATTTCTTCTAAAGCCTCTGCCGGTGGTGTGTAGTAACTTTCTGGATAGCCCAACACATCTGCACTAATATCATAGCCGTTTTGGCGCGTATTAAAATTGGCCGTTCGGTTGGGATCCAAACCCCTACCTCCAATATTTAACTGTAATCCTGCATCACCATTATCATAAATATTTAGTCCCACAACCTGACTGTAAATTTGTCTGGGGTTATTGGCTGCTAAGTTTCCAGTGATTCCATCCAAAAGGACCACCTCGGTCTTTTTTCCTGCATAAATAGCGGTGCCTTCCACCTTTTTCAATTGCTTTAAGGCAAAGACCTCTTGCCTTTTTTGCGTCATTACGACTTCAGACAACCTTTCTGCCTGTAGTTTTTCTAATTGGATAGTAAAAGTAAAAGCAGTGTCGAACAAAAGTTCCTTTTCTAACACCTCATATTCATAGGCGAAGGCTAGCACAGTGTATTTACCTCCGGGTACATTATCAAACGAAAAACGCCCATTATCATCTGCAGTTTCCAAACGCTGTACTTGTTTCAGATATACTTCCGCATAAGATATGGGAAGGCCTTGTGTATCTGTTACGATACCTGAAATGCTTATTTGACCCCACACTGGAAACGCAAAAAACAACAGGACAATACAACTAAATTCCTTTAATTTCATCTTTAAATGGAGTAATCCAATGTTTAGGTTCAAATGATTCCTTTTCTTGTGCCAAATCTACTTTGGGGTCAATAAACGTAGTACTCAACCTTCCGTTCAGGGTAACTTGACAATCCACATACACCTGTATTTCTTTATGACCATCTTCCTCAAAATGTTCTTTTAGAAAATGGGCGTATTCCAAAATAAAATCGGGTTGAAATGCCATTTGTTTTTCTTGTATAGGCGTTAGAAAATCAGAATTATCAACATAAAACCACCTCCCTGTTTCGCCGTTTACCACCTTAAATTGTGCGTAGCCAGATTTCTCCATCAACATTACGCGCCATGAAAACCGATACCCTTCCTCTGTCCAAAAAAGTTCTCCAGGATATAAAAGATATCTAAAAGGCAGCGCCAACTGAAGCACAAAAAAAAAGCTCACTAGGGTGTATTTGAACTTAGGCAGTAGCCCTTGACCAAAACTAAATTGTCTTTGATTATCGAATCGATTTTTAGTAATGCGAAACAATTTCGAAATACCGTTCGCTATTTTATGATGTACCTCAGCTTCAAAGAATATAAGGGTAGAAATAATCATAATATACGGGAACATGCCTATGGGAAAAAGCACACGTGTAAGTACATGAAAAACGACCACGAGCACAAAAGCATAGGGTCTTGTTTTTCGATACAACAAAAGAAAGGGAATCGCCAAATCGTAGATAGCACCCGACCAGCTAAAGGCATATTGCACCCATTCTTGACTTACTAAATCTCCTAAAAAAGGAATATCGAACTTAGACGGCAACCATATTTTTAGCGGCATGGCCTTAATCAACCAATCAGAATTCAGCTTCGCCAAACCGGCATAAAAATAAACGAGACCCAGTAATAACTTAATACAGTTAATAGTCCAAGCAGGGATGTATTGATAGGATTTTTCTGAATTTCGTGCTGCATCAACCGATAAATAGACGTTAGCCGGTAGAAAAATCATAATAAAACTCAGTACACTTATAAAGTAATAATGATTCAAATAGGTGGTCTTGTCCATGAGTTCTATGTAGGTAAAACTCAGAAAGAATACAATAATAGACATGGTGTACCGATAACCGATTGCCACGAAGATAGCCGATACCGCACAAACAAGAAAAAAAAGATACGTGAATTCACCAACTGGCTTTATCCATTCAAACCCATAATAAGAAAAAAAGTAGGTGGGCTGGACGTATAATTTATCTATCCAACCATAGCTCCAAAAACGAATGATGCTACCTAACATCATCACACCAAATAAAATGCGAAAGACCGCCAAAGGGGCGGCCTCCACAGGAGCGTTTATATACTTTTTCAGAAATATCTTCATGAATTAATCGCCATCGGCATCTACAAAATCGATACTAATACTCATGGCAGAAACCATATCTACTTTCAATAAGGGCACCGCTTTCTGAACCTCGTCATAGGCCAACAACATCTCTGTTGGTGGTGTACTATTCTCAATTTCCGACCTAAAAGGTGCCAAACCAGAAACCATTGTCCGTGCCATATCAAATTGAGTATTAATTATTTCATTGAGATCCTCTCCATTTTTGACGGTATTCAAAGCATCTAAATAAGATGCCAAGCTCTCTCCAGTAATACTGCTACCAAAATGTTTTCCATTGAAAAAATCCTGGACAGCGCTAAGCCCTTCCAAAAAAAGCTCATTTGAAATTTCTTGTTCGTAATAAGCTTCTACATTTTGGGGAAGTGTCGTACCCGTAAAAACTCCTAAAGGAATTCCCATTTTACCTGCTCTGAGAAACTTCTCGTAGTAAAAAATATAGTCATTTGCGAATCTATCTACAGAAGCTGTAGCAGAAGCACCGTCATTCGCTACAAATACATCACGATAAGATGCTTTCCACTCCGCAATAACATTATTTGTTAATGTGGTCATTTCGTTAAGCACAACTTCAACATATGTAAAGGTGGCATCGTTATACTTGGTAACAATAGCAGCATCGTCTGCTCCTATGCCATTAATAAAGTAGTCTAGTGCAGGGAATCCTTTTGCATCTCTATTGGAAGACAATGAAAGATCGTACGTACCTGATGCAATATAACCCGTTATCTTTTCACTATCCGTCGGATAAATATTCATATTTAACCGAAGCCCAAGACTTTCTGCAGGCCCGATTTCGAACATGGAAACACGTTGCCACATTTTATAAGCCGATAACCACGAAGCTCTAAACGCTGCAAGGTTTGTAGTACTCGCATCTGTTTTGAAGGCATCATAAGACGTATTAAGCGCGTCCAGTTCTAAAGAAAAGGCGTCATATGAAGGGATTATGATATTATCCGCCCAATTGGTTAACATAGTACTTCTTTCGAAAGTTACTTTTAAACCAGGATTAATTTGAGGCTCATCGCCTTCATTATCTGACGAACAAGCCCAAATTAGGGCCAGAAAAACTATACCTCCTAATATCTTTTTCATTCTCTTATTTTTATTTATTCTAATTAAAGGCAAAAATAAAAAAAAGCAACCTAAAACCTAGTAGGAATAGGCTGCTTTTTTATCAACTTAACTCAACTTTTTTTATTCGGATGCTGCTTCTAGGGTAAACTCGAATCTTACGGCGATGGCTGTGGCCATATTCTCCAATGTCGAAAGTTCTATATCCCATAGTCCGTTTGGCCCGTCATCCATTAAGTCGACCAAAAATGCGTCTACCTCTGCTTTCGTAAAATAAGGATCTGAAGAATTTGGCTTTCTTGTAAATTGCAAACTATAAATGAAGCCATATCCTTCCGATATATCGTGAAATGCAGCTCCAAAATCAGGAGCTTCCTGGCCAATAAGGTTTTTAGCCTGCTGTAAATAATAGACAGAACGTATTCCCATAATTTCGGAAATCTTTAGTTTAATTATCTCCGCCTGGGCATTCCTAACATCGTATTGCTTGGCTACGATAGCAGCTCTTCCCAACTTAAAAGCTTGGAAGATTTCATCAGCTATTCCGGCAAAATCATCATCCCCTTCTACCCTACCAATGTACTTGTTCAAGAAATCGTCTGCTCCTAAGTCAGCATTAGGATTCGCAGCATCTGCATTCAATCCATAGACATAGCCATAAGCTTCATCCCATTTGTGCTCCATGGTAGTGTAAGACTTACCCTCGGCTACCGTTCCTGTATCATTATCAGCCCTATTAGAAGCTTCGTCCAAAACAGCCGTACTTAAGTAATTATTCAAAGCTTGATCGGTAACCAATGCACCAATTAGCCCCTTTGTCCATAATTGGTCGAATTCCAGGCCTTTTGAATTAATGTATCTAGTCGCAGACCCATCTGGAATCTGGCCAGCCACACCAGGGGCTGCAGCAACTTGCCAGCTAGGAAAAATCTCCACAACTTGGGCCGTAAGCCAATTATCAAAATCCGCACGTATCAATGTTTGATCCGTGGCATTGGATGAAAAGAAATCTAAGGAAGCGGCGGTCTTACTGCGCATGTTCTTATCCGAAGCATTAAGCTCGGCATCCTCAAAATTCGCAATCCCTTCCACATGTGCATACATAGCGGCTAACTGTTCTGCTGTGGTTGCAGGATTCAATAATGCACTAACAATTTCATTTCCCATCTGCAATCTTGTAGTTTGACCGGAAAAACTAACGGTATTCTCTCCGTCCCTTAAAAACCTATAGGTTGCGGGGTTTTCTATTGCAGTTTCACAGGGCTCACAAGAACCTCCGCAGTCTACACCTGTTTCATCTCCATTCTGTGCGTTATCATCGCAGGTAGCGACTTCCGTTGGCGTATCATCTTCTGATTCACAAGAAGTAAAAAGTAGTCCTGTAAGCGCCATTAAAGTAAATACTGAGTTTTTCATTTGATATCTTATATTTATTTAGACTTGTTTTAAATAGATGCGCAAATCTAAAACAGAATCACATACCACACAAGCTTATTCATATTAAATCTAAATAAATTTAACCTTTGATAAAACAGCCTTCTCAAACATGGAATCCCTAAACAAATAAAGACCTCCTATAGCGGAGGTCTTTATACTTAATTTAATGTGGTAAAGGCTTTATCATGTCTTTTTATCCCCTGACAAAAACAGCATTGGATATCAACTTATTACGGACTTAGGCCTCACAACTTGCGCAATCTTTCTTCTGCTTAAACTTCTGTGCTGCATTCATACTGTGCTGATAGTACAATGATTTTAAGCCTAACTTCCATGCAGTAACATGAATTTTATTTATTTCCTTAACAGGCATATCAGGATGCACAATGATATTTATCGATTGTCCTTGATCGATATGGTTCTGGCGATTTGCCGCTTGGTAGATAATATCTAACTGATCTATTTCTGAATAGGTTTTGAACACTTCTTTTTCTAAATCAGATAAGAATTCCAAGTGCTGTACAGAACCATCACGCTCGCGGATACTTCTCCAAACC
>JBLHNI010000002.1:0-35238 GCA_047650615.1 Maribacter sp. | reverse complement strand
CAACCTTTAAAGCAACCCAAAAAATACCAAATCCTTCACTGTAAAAGGCTGCTCTTCCAACTTATTATCCAATAACCAATCCAAGTACTGTGCTACTTTTTGTTTTTTCAAAATACCCCAATTCTCAGCAGTGCCATAAAACGGGGATGAGAATTTCTGACTCTGCACTAAATCTATATTCTGATCTTGTTTCGCTACAAAGGGAGCAAAGCATTTTACTGCTTCCGCCGGATTTTCTTGGGCAAACAAATAGCCTTTTTTAGTGGCTTCCAGAAAACGGGTGTAGGCATCCTTTCTTTCGGTTACTTCTTTTTCGCTAGCGAGAACAATTGGGGAAAAACCATAAGGAATACCATAATCCGCCATTTTAAAAAGGTTCAAATCGATTCCCTCATTTTCAGCCTGTATACCTTCCCAGTTTCTAAATATCCAAGTCGCGTCGGAAGTGCTTTTAAGTATGGTCTCCCAGATACCTAGTTTTTCAGGGTATACTATCTTAAAATCGCCGCTGCCACCATTATTTGTTATCATCTGCCTTACAATTTCATCCTCATAACGTGCTTTATAAGAGGCATACACCTTTCCATCCAAATCGGACGGACGCTGAATTCCACTACTTGCCAAACTTGCTATGGCACTCAGATCTTCCTGAAAAATAGTAGCGATGGCAACAGCATCAAAAGCCTTAGTTTTAGTGCGATAGCTGATCACACTTTCAAAGGGACAAAGTGCCATATCTGCCTGTCCCAATTCTACTTTTTTTGCGGGAGTACGGCTGTAATTATCCATATCCGGAGTATCTATGCGTACTTCCAATCCTAATTCCGCATAAAATCCTTTCGTTTTAGCCACATAAAAACCGGTATGGTTCGTATTTGCGGTCCAATCCAATGCAATCGTAAATTTCTCCATATTCCTATTATTTAGACTAAAACTTGATTAAACTCGAATGCTCGCAACATTGTATTTTTTTCTCCATTGCCAAACGCCAAAAAATGAGAAGGCAAAATATACCACGGTAAGTAGCGTATAGATATTAAGGTCTTTTGATAGGTATAAAAAAATAGTAGCCCCATTAATTACAATCCAAAATAGCCATGCGGCAATGTATTTTTTAACTTCCAAATAACTAGCCACAAAACTGAAAGCGGTTGTAGAAGCGTCAAAATATGGACTGTCTGCATCTGAATAGTTTGTAAAGAACCACCCCAAGGACACCGTGCCTAAGCCTCCAATAATTAAAGTAAGTACAAGAACTTTTAAAGGGATTTTAGCAATTTTAATAGGCGTGTTCTGTTCGTTTTTCATTGTCCATAACCAATAGCCATAAACACCGATAATAACATAATATATAAACAGAATAGCTTCCGAATATAAGTTGTTCTGGTAAAAAAGAACAATACTCAATAGCGACGAAGCTATCCCGAACAACCAACATATTCGTTCTTCTTGAATCAAAAAAAATAAATAGGCCAACCCAAAGACTACTGCACCAATTTCCAATCCCAAGGCTATTGTTTCGGCTTCCATTTAGAATTGTTTTAAGTAGTGTTGGTAATAGTCCGAACCAGTTCCTTTAAATGAACTGAGCTGTAAAGTAGCATCTAGTTGGGGTATGGAGAAGAAGGTAAAGGAAAACCGCTCTTGCATTCTATTTTCCGGTAACGCCACACCATGGTTTAAGGCCTTTATCTTTCCATTAGTCAAGAGCTCCATAAAATAAACCGAGAACAGCACCACCTCATCTAGTGCGTCGAGTACTATTTTCTCTCCGGTCAACATCTCACATGCGAAACCAGACTCCAGTCCAAAAAGGAAGACAGAAAATAAGGAAACATCGGTATGAAATGAAAGTCGGTCTCCAGGTACTATTTTTTGAGTAGGCACATCTAATTCTGGATAAAAATTACAAGAAATCATATGTCTAATATGTTTCTCATAAAACACCACATATTCTGGAAAACCCAAAGTTTTAAGCACTTCCTTTTTCAATTTTCTAATAAATGACACCTGCTCTAGAAACTCCTGTTGCAAGTACTTCTGAAACGCTTGTGGAAAATATTCTTCCTTACTGATGTTGGATAATCCAAACGAATGTAACAGGTCTTTATCATACTGATTAAGACTGTCTTTCTGACCTAAATAAGAATACCCATCAAAACCAACTGCGAATTCCTTCTGGGAATATTGCTGCCGTTCCAGCGAGGGTAATTCTAAGAACCACCGCAAAGCAGTTTCTAGAACACCATGAGCATAAGCAGGAATGTTGGTGCTAATAAAACCCCCATCCCTTAGTATTAGTTTCAAATCTTTGAACATCCTTTTTGACTTAAAAGTTCAAGGTAGCGCCCAACAAGAAATTAGTACCCGCTTGTGGATAAAATCCAGCACCTTCGACTGTGGTAATCGTATTTGGAGTTGAAAAATCGTCATCAAAAGTAAAGAAATACCCGTTAGATTCAAATTTTGCATCAAAAATGTTATTTACCAGACCTGACAATACAATACTTTTTAAAAATCCGTCGCATTTTAATTCATATTGTATATTAAAATCGGTTTGAGAATAGGCATCTAAAACAGAGGTGTCAGAATCTATGTTCCCCATATATTGTTTGCCCACATATTTAGATAATAAAGACATCTGAAAATTGGTGGTAGGGCTATATGTAAACATATTACCAATAATAATATTTGGTGAAAAAGCAATGTTGGTATTGCCCAACTCCTCTAAGACTCCATCCCTTTCGAACACAAAATTTCGATTCTGATTGCTACTGAAAGCTACATTAGGTCGCAAAGCAAACTTCTCCCCAAGACTAATATTCGCATCTATTTCCAAACCTAAACGGTAACTATCGCCAACATTTTCGCGTAAGGGAGCACCAACATCATTTAATTGTCCCGTAAGCACCAATTGATCCTTATATTGCATGTAATAGATGTTGGTATTCACTTGTACACTTGGAGAAACAAAACGCCAACCCAACTCGTAATCCTCTAGTCTTTCCGGCTTCGGATTACCACTCTCATAATCGTTTCTATTCGGCTCCCTATTCGCTACCGCGTAGGAAAAGTAGAAGTTATTGTTCCTATTTAAATCGAAGGTAAGTCCTGCCTTAGGGTTGAAAAAGTTAAAGGTATCGTCTACCAATCCAGTCTCATCACCATTTGCTGAATATCCTACGGTTCTGTACTGTAAATCCCCATAAAGCGACCATTGTTCATCCAGCCTATAATTTGCTTTGGTATAGAAATTAAAATCCGTCTTTGTAGAAGTGTCATCGTAATAACGGTCTTTGTAATCACTATCGCTAGCGAAACGTGCCCAAATAACCTCACCAAAATGGTCGCCTTCATATTTGTTCCAGCCTCCGCCCATGATAAGGTCTAATTTATCCTTTCTGTAATTAGCAGAAAATACCGTACCATAAAAATCATTGTCCAACCAACGTCTTCGAATTAAGTCTGTCGTATTTACCTCAGCACCATCTACCGTTAATGGCTGAAAACCGTAGGTTGCGAAATCATCATCTTCCCTAAACTGTTCAAAATAACCCCTTCCTCTGGTATAATGTAAGGCGATGTTGGTGCTCCAATAGTCGGATAGTTGCTCGTTCCATAACAATTGGGCGTGGTCTTGCTTATAGTTATCTACCTCATTATCATAAAATTGGGTAGCTCCGATTTCATCCGTGTAAATCCCGGATGGATTAAAAGTTCTATCATTTTCTAATGTTTCAGCATCGACACCGTACCAAGCTTGGTAGGTGATTTCATGCCCCCCAAAAAGCAATGCTTTTATTACGGTATTATCATCTTTATAAGCCCCTTGCAAAAAATAGGAATCCATATCAGCACGTGCCCTATCGATATACCCATCAGAATTTATTTGGGACAAGCGTCCGGAGATTTCCACATGGTCATTCAACATTCCCGTACTAAACTTTATATTATTCCGCATCGTATTAAAACTCCCTATGGAAGATGAAATTTGGGCGAAGGCATCCTCCGAAAAACCGTCGGTCAACAGATTTAGACTGGCACCAAAAGCTCCAGCACCGTTGGTTGAAGTCCCTACGCCACGCTGTAGTTGTAAACTCTCCGTAGAGGAAGCAAAATCGGGCATATTAACCCAAAACGTTCCTTGAGATTCCGCATCGTTATACGGTATTCCGTTAATGGTAACGTTTACCCTTGTAGCATCACTACCCCGTACGCGAATACCGGTATACCCAATTCCTGCACCAGCATCCGAAGTGGTTACTACAGAGGGTAAAAAATTCATCAAAATAGGAATATCCTGTCCCAGATTTCTAGGTTTAATTTCTTCCTTGGTTAGATTGGAAAATGTTACAGGCGATGCTTTGGTTGCACGCACTGCAGAGACAAAAACCTCATCTAGATCCACTTTTTGTCCTTTCAAAGAATCGGTTGGTTGTTGCTGGGCCTGTAGACCCATGTTCATCGCAAGAACTGCGGCAATTGTAAAAATAGATAGCTTCATTCGTACTAAAAGTTAGTTACGAATAAAAGGGGCTATTATTCTAAGTTAAAAATTTATTTTTCGTTGCTTTACACACAATGTTTTGTGCAACAGTATGTTACCTATTGGCTATTATTGCCTCCCTTGGCAGCATTACCTGCCCAGGTTCTTTGGGTATAATCTCAGCTTCGTCCTGAACTCGCTTCAGGATTTGCCTGATAGTTGTTCGGGATTTGGCACCCCTTTGAGATGGTGCAAATGTAAGCCCCATTTTTAATCTTTCATAACAGAAAATGAAAAAGATATCGTTATTAAAAAAAGTAAAGGAGCTACCGAAGCAGCTCCCTTACTACCAACCAAAAAAACCAATTTCAAAAACTTTGTTACTATGAATCAAGGCTATCCGCTGCCCTTAGATAAAATTTGAACGAGGGATTAAAATTTTAGATTTTAGTGGTGTCGCCTTCATAGTCAATGGTTAGTGTTTCTACGAAGGTTATTTGTTCTTTACTACTCGTATCGTTAGGATTGCTTTTGTTTTCTATATTATTTAAAAGTATGAAGGCTGCCAACCATATGGTTATAATAAAGGCTCCTAAAGCAATAGATTTCATAATTTCCCTAATGCTAATTTATGTTTGCCTTATTCCTGTTCCCAATAAATTTTAACCATCACACAAAGTGATGTTACGAAAACTAGGGTGCCCACTGAGGCGAATATTACCGATACCATATTTCAATTTCTTTTGTTCTATTGTATAAGACACTACTATTTTTAAAAGGTCACTTTTGGGTATAAAA
Source organism: Maribacter sp. (assembly GCA_047650615.1). Lineage (GTDB taxonomy): Bacteria > Bacteroidota > Bacteroidia > Flavobacteriales > Flavobacteriaceae > Maribacter. Next base: position 29,954 of record JBLHNI010000002.1, on the reverse strand, counting down.
AAAGCTACTAAAAAGCAGCTTTTTTTAAATACTTATATTAATTATCTCTTATTCAGCCAATTACCATTAGAGTCTATATACACTGTTCTTCTGGTGCCGCTCTTCAACACCATAATAAGCTTAAACTCTCCTCGAGAATTTTTATAAACTCCACCTAATTTTGAAGTAGGGTATTCTTTTAAAAGTTCCTCTACCACCTTTGGCGTAAGCTCCTTAGAAGTTATTTTTTTGAACTCCTCAGTAGAAAAAATAGCTACTTCATTAATTACGGTGCTTACCGTTTCGTTTGCTGTTGCACTAAAAATTGTTCCAATTGCTAAAAGACCTACTACTATATATTTTTTCATGCTGTAAAATTTCATCGTTACTATTTGTATCGTGACTTATGTACGGAAGAAAAACGAGTTTGGATTTTGGCCAAGATAAATTTTAGTTTTTTTTAACCTTGATGCGATGGTTTTAAAAGATCATTAACTGTTTTAACAGGATTAAAGGTAACCAAGGGAACCTCTACAAAAATAGTATTCCAATAGGCCATTGCACCGTTCCAGAGTCCAGGAAGCTCCAACGCTTTTAATTCTTTTCCATCTTTTGTTTTACCTGTAATAAAACCTTGTTTATGATCTACGAAATCTAACAGATTGTACTTTTCTCCCTTATGATTACGCACACCACAGACCAAATCTACCGGATTAAAGTGTGTCGAATTCTTAAGGATAGCAACTTGTTCCGAGTTGTCCATATTTATTTGGGCAGATTCAATAATCTGCAAAGAGCGTTCTCCTTTTGCATTGGTAATCCAAAAAGGGCCACCTCCCGGCTCACCTTCATTTTTTACCATGCCGCATACTCGTATGGGTCGCTGTAATTTTTCCAGAAGTGTATTTACCTTATCTTGATGAGACATGTCGGAATACCCTTCTGGTAAACTAGCATTAAGTTTTGTTTCTACGAATTGACTAGTCTCATTAAGGGCATCTTTAATTCCATTCTGTAACTGTTTAGTATAAGCGAAAGCTTTCTCCTGAGCATCCAACAACACTCCTGCCAATATTTTTTTGCTTTCGGCTACGGCGTCCGCATCGCGTATTACAGCAACATTGTCTATGTTTTTAATAAAGATGATATCCGCATCTTGGTCGTTCAAGTTTTCTATTAAAGCGCCATGACCTCCTGGACGGAATAACACGGAGCCATCAGCATTACGAAAAGGATTGTTATCCATATCTACCGCAATCGTATCCGTAGCCGATTTTTGAAAGGAATAATCTACATGAAAATTCGTCTTAGTATCCTGGGTTACTTTTTCACGTACTTCATTGAGTTCAAAATTGAACATGGCCTCGTGCTGTTCCGATATCGTAAAATGCAGTTGGGATTCTCCGTTAGAACTAGCATATAATGCACCTTCTTTTAAATGCTCTTGAAAAGGTGTCACCGTATCGGTTCCATATTTATGAAAAGGCAAGAGCCCCTTTGGATAAAATCCGTAATGAAGTGAATTCTCATCTAGCAGTTCTTTTACGAAGACATACACTTCTTCTCCTTCAGAGCCACTGCTCATCTTCAAACGACTTTTAACATCCGCATAAAACGGAAACTTTTCCAAGTCATCCGCGAATACTTTAATGTCCTTGTCCTTCGTTCTTTCTATATAGGCATTTATCGTTTCCTCCTTTGGATTGTATGCCTCCAGAAAACTAAATAGCGCCTTGAACATACGGGAAGCGGCACCGGAAGCAGGCACAAACTTAAGCACATCCAACTGCTTTGAATTTTTGGTGTAAGTTGTCACCAACTCCTTTTCTTCTTCCTGCGAAAATCGATAAATTCCGTCCCCGATTACAGCAGCCCTTTTTAGATGTACAAAAGGGATTCCTTCTTTAAATGTTTCTATTTGTCTAGCTACTTTATTCTCGCTAATTCCTTTAGCAGCTAGCTGTTTCTTGTCCTTCTCCGTGAGTTCCGTCATTTTTTAAGTAGCTTTTCTATATGTTCAATAGCGGTTTGTAATCGCTCTTTTTTATCGCCCTTTAAGATAATGAAATTGCGATTATATTTCTCCAAAGTTTTTTTAAAATAAGTAAACATTTCTTCCCGTTCCGTAGGCTTGTCCCTTAGGTCATCTGCTTCCCATGGGGTATCTATATAAGTAAGAAAATAAAGATTATAGGTATTCTGCAATGCGTGCTTCTCCAACATAGGGTCACAATCCCCAATATAATACGCCTCTGAATAGACTTTTGTTTCCAGTAAGTCCGTATCGCAAATTAAAATGTTGGTGGCTTTTTTAGTCAGTTCATTTTCCAGTTTCATCTGACCTTCAGCAATGGGCAGTAAATCCAGTGGCTCGCAGGTTTTTCGTTCGTTGTTCCATTTACACTGTAAGTAATCGCGTGCATATTCCGGTACCCAAACAGTATGATAGTGTCTTGCCAATTGCTCGGAAAGGGTGGTTTTTCCAGTAGATTCGGGCCCAAAAAGGACCACTTTTATGATGTCTGAAGGGTGTTGTCTATACTTTTCTTCCATGCGAAATAGGCCTGTATGGCGAGAATTGTAAATATAAGGTATTGCAGGGAAAGCATGCCCCAGCCTCTATAGGCGTATAGCGGTATGGTGATAATATTCGCGAATATCCAGAGTGTCCAATTTTCTAGTTTTTTAAAAGCCATATACCACATTGCCGTAAAAAATATGCCTGAAGTAAAAATATCGATATAATTGCTTGTTGTTATTTCAACATCAAATACGTTGTACACGCCGTAGGCAACAACCATGGTTAATACAAAAAGAGCAAAACCGATACCTTTCTCTCTAGTATTGGTTCTAGAAATCCGCACCAGTTTTTTACTATTCTTGGTTCGGGACCAAATCCACCAGCCATAAATACTCATCACGGAGAAGTAAAAATTCATAGCCATGTCTCTCATGAGTCCGTGCTGAAACAACATATACTGTTTGTACCGTTGCAATCAGACCTGTAGGATATACCCAAATATTTTTCTTTTTAGCGAACCAGACACTTAAAATTATAAAGACAAAAACGATCGCTTCAAGAATAATAATAAAGGCTTCCTTGTTTCTGTAAGGGTCTATGAAAAATTCAGAAATGAGGTTCATAATAACTTCTATCGGATTTTACCATCTTCATATATAAAAGCCCTTTATCCATCAATTCAAAAGCTATTTTGATTTCTTTTTGCAGTACAGCCATGACGTCATCATAGCTACCATAAACTTGAGTACTAAGGGGATTCTCTAAAACGGTTAATCCAGAACTTCTCAATTTTTTTATAAAGCTGATGATGTGTTCCTCGAAATCATTCTGGAGGGGCGAAAAGGTTAATTCTACAGATATCTTCATTTATTTTTGGGTTATTGAGTTATTGTCCATGGGAAATGCATAAACACAGGTAAATCCTTCAAACTCCATAAAACAAATATGGTAGCTGTCCGTATCGCCTTTGTATTGGATTGTAGCGGTTGTCTTTTTATCATCAAATAAAAAATCCCTCACATATATATGTTCCAGAAAACTAAGCCCTTTTTGGCCATAAATCTTATAGAGCGATTCCTTTGCACCCCAAACAATAGTCAATTTTCGTACTAACGCTTCGGTATTAGCGAGCGTTCTATATTCATTTACGGGCGTAAATTTATATGCTATTCTCAAAATTTTATCACGCTGCATTTCAATATCGATACCAACCTCATCTTTCTTTCCAATAATAATTGCGGTAAAATGGTGGGAATGCGTAATGGAAATATGGGTGCCATCCTTTAAATGAGGTTTTCCCGCTTTACTGTAATGGAGGTCTTCATCCACATAACCGTAAAGAGCCAATAAATGCCGTATACTCAAAAAAGCCCTACGGTGTATTTCGGATTTCATTCCGCTAAAACGTTTTTGACAATGTGGAGACAATGTAATACCCTTTTGAAGTTGCACCTGCGTTTCTTCCACCTTCCAAATGGCAATGGAGGCATGTTCGTTTACTGTTATTGTTTTGTGAAGTGGCATGGAATTCCTTGTCTATTTTGTACCTTTGCAGCGCAGTAAAAAAAGCTATACGCCTACAAACGAAAGTAAAAAGAAAAAAAGATATGAGCACCAAAACTATTCCATTTGTACCCTATAAGGTAAAAGATATTAGTCTAGCCGGTTGGGGAAGAAAAGAAATTGAGTTGGCCGAGGCAGAAATGCCTGGACTTATGGCATTACGAGAGGAGTACCATAATGAACAACCTTTGAAAGGTGCACGTATTGCAGGCTGCTTACACATGACCATACAAACAGCGGTGCTTATAGAAACATTGGTCGCTCTTGGAGCAGATGTTACCTGGAGTTCTTGCAACATATTCTCTACACAAGACCAAGCAGCAGCAGCTATAGCGGATACAGGTGTTCCTGTATATGCTTGGAAAGGAATGAATGAGGAAGAATTTGACTGGTGTATAGAACAGACCTTGTTTTTTGGTGAGGACAGAAAGCCCTTAAATATGATTTTGGACGATGGCGGTGACCTTACCAACATGGTACTGGATAGGTATCCGGAATTGGCTGCTGGCATTAACGGACTATCCGAAGAAACAACGACCGGGGTTCACAGGTTATACGAACGTGTAAAGAACGGCACCCTACCTATGCCTGCGATCAACGTAAACGATTCTGTTACTAAATCAAAATTTGATAATAAATACGGATGCCGTGAAAGTGCTGTAGATGCGATACGAAGAGCTACGGACACTATGCTTGCAGGCAAAAAGGTAGTGGTTGCAGGCTATGGTGATGTTGGAAAAGGAACCGCTGCTTCTTTTAAAGGCGCGGGATCTATAGTAACGGTGACTGAAATCGATCCAATTTGTGCCCTACAGGCTTGTATGGACGGTTTCGAAGTGAAAAAATTAGAGAACGTTATTGGTAAAGCTGACATAGTAATCACGACTACAGGAAATAAAGATATTATTAGAGCGGAACATTTTGAAGCACTAAAAGATAAAGCCATCGTTTGTAATATTGGACATTTTGATAATGAAATCGATATGGGTTGGTTGAACAAAAACCACGGTGCTACTAAAGACGAAATTAAGCCGCAAGTAGATAAATATACTATTGACGGTAAGGACATTATAATTTTAGCTGAAGGCCGGTTGGTAAACCTAGGATGTGCAACAGGCCACCCAAGCTTTGTAATGAGTAACTCCTTCACCAACCAGACCTTGGCACAAATAGAGCTATGGAAGCACAAGGACAACTACGATAATGATGTATATATGCTACCAAAGCACTTGGACGAAAAAGTTGCTAAGTTACACCTATCTCGTTTAGGGGCTGAACTTACAGAACTAAACCAAGACCAAGCTGCATATATTGGCGTAACCGTAGAGGGACCCTTTAAACCTGAATATTACCGGTATTAATATCAAATAAAAAACTGCAAAGCCCTTATCCCTGTTTTGGAATAAGGGCTTTCTATTTAAGATACCCAAATAAATGACTATTCTTCTTACAGGTGCTACAGGCACATTAGGTTCCAGAATCCTTTTCTCACTTCTAGAGGAGAAATTTCATGAGATAAAACATATTTACCTACCTGTAAGGGAACGGAAATCCAAAACTCCGGAAAGCAGAATAGCAACTATGCTTGCAAGTAGCTTTGCTCCAGATTTTATAAAAAACAATAGCGCAGCAATCCTATCTAAGATTACTGTGGTTTCAGCCAATAGGCTACTAAGCCCTCATGTATTTTTAGGAAACATTAGAATCACACATTTCATCCACTCGGCCGGACTCGTAAACCTTTCCACAGCACCCGGAGCCAAGGAAGAGATATTTGAGAAAAACCTAGAGTTTACCAAACGTATTTTTAACACGTATAAAAATTTAATAGACAAGTTTATCTACATCAGCACAGCTTTTTCCGTAGGCAACATAGAAGGACTCATTCCTAACGACTACCTATCCAACGAACCCAAAGCACATAGAAACCACTACGAGGCGTCTAAATATGCAACGGAAAAATTTGTGATGAAGGCTAGTAAGGAAACTGGTATTTCCGTCCAAATTTTAAGGCCAAGTGTCTTAGGTGGAAATATTATGGACACGCCAAGCTTTTTTATCTCCAAATACATGGTATTTTATTTGTTTGCTAAATTCTTTCATAGAAATACTTCCGAGGATAGCATTCGCATTACAGCAAATGCAGAAAGTGGACTAAATATTATACCCGCCGATTATGCAGCAAAGGTCATAGTAGCAGTTTTTGATGCCAAAATTGAACAATTGAATATTGTGCATTCCAAAACAACCCACATCACCAGAGGTATCTCAAAAATTTTGGAAGCCGTCGCCTTTACTAATTATAAACTTACCAAAAACATTATTACCACCGCCACTGGATTTGAATCCAAATTAGAAAAATTCTATTATAATACTATTGGCATACACCTTACACCTTACCTTACCTCTAAACCTTGTGAATGGGACACGACGGTTCTAGAAAATATTTTACCCATGCCCACTTATAATTTAGAAGAATATTTAAGCGATACCATTAAATTTGCAAAGGCACAAGGATTTAAAAACCAACAGTGGTAATAACACTAAATCATGCAGTTTAATTTAGTATTTAGTAACCGCCATTAGTATCTAACCCAGCATTCCATTTTCGCACAAATTCATCTGACCATGCATCCCAGCCGATGGTCATTAGTGTCCATATTGCAATACCAACAATTATCAAATTTAGCACAAGACCCACAATAGCTATTGTTTTTCCTTTTTTAATAGTCGAATAATTACTGTAACCTTTAGGATTCGTTGCATAAATTTTTTCAGATTTTCCAGCTAAAAAATACGAGAGTACAGCAGGTATGATTCCTATTCCTGCAAAACAAAAAATAAATATACTTAATAAGGCCAGAAGATAAACTGCCGTAGCATTGGGTAGTTTTTTGGTTGTCATTTGAATATTGGTTTAGACCAAGTTAAGTATATTAAGTAAAATATTCCAATGCCATAGTATCAATTGTTAACTACAATCCGTCATTTCAGAATTATTTCCTTATTCTATAAGGTTTAACGAACTTTACATAAAAACTAAAGTTATGAGAATATTTGTGGATATGGACGAGGTAATGGCGGATACCTACGGTGCGCATATAGAAATGTACAACGCCGAATTTGACGGTCAGCTTACCGCTGAAAAATGTGTAGGAAAGGAAGTTTGGAACATGGTACCCGAAGCACACCAAGACAGTGTTCGTAAACACGCAAGGAGACGTAGCTTTTTTAGAGACCTTAAACCCATTGACGGAAGCATAGATGTATTGAAACAACTGGCCTCTCAACATGATATCTACATTGCATCGGCAGCCATGCAGTTTCCCAACTCCTTAGAAGAAAAAAGTGATTGGCTAGATGAGTTCTTCCCATTTATCTCATGGAAAAATAGAATACTCTGTGGCCATAAGCACATTCTGAACGGAGATATATTGATTGATGACCGCAGCTATAACCTTGAAAACTTCGATGGTAGAGGCATATTATTCACATCTCCACACAATATAAATACTGAGGGATTTGAACGCGCAGATACTTGGCTGGAAATTGGAAAGAAATTATTTTGAAGTTCCTAATTAAAACGATCCTTACCTTTTTGAGCAAGAATGCCGAGCCTACATAAGTTAGTTTATCTTTATAATCGTCATGAGTTTACTAAATATACTTATACTTTTCTCAGCCTTTTCTTTCTTATTTTTCGGTCTAGGATGCTTTTTCTCTTCCCGAATGAAAACGGAATTCATTAGATACGGTTTAAAGCGACAACGGACTTTTGTGGGCATATTGCAGCTTATTGGAGCTATTGGTCTTCTTGTCGGTTATTTCCATCAAGTCACGATTACAATTATTTCCGCTTTTGGGTTATGCCTCTTGATGATTTTAGGTTTCGGAGTCCGGTTAAAAATTCGGGATTCCGTTTTACAATCCGCACCAGCCTTTTTCTATGCTCTTATCAACGGATATATCTTTTTAAAGTTAGCAAACCTTATTTGAAGTTGTTACGATAGAAAAGCCAAATAAAGACCCATACATAGAAACAAAAATGCAGGAAAGGATTTTTTAATGGGATCCTTTATTTTTAGATGCATTAGAATGGAGCCCCCAAGTAATAGCCCTAAACCTAGGGCTGTAGGCTGAAGTAATTGCGGAAACCAAATCGCAACCATCAAGCCAATAGCCAAGGCTACTTTAAGAAACCCAATAACATAACAGCTCCAATTTGGCAAGCCGTATACCTCAAATTCTTCTTTTATATTAGATGCATTTCCTCCACGCCATTGGGTAGGTTTATTATATTGGATGAGCCAAACATTTAAAATACTCAAACCAACTATGAGTTGCAAAGCAATAGTAATATATTCCATAAAGTTCTATATAAATTTAAGTCAAACCGTAATTAATCCATTTCAATTAAAGTTAGTGACTAAAAATGAAAAAGAAGATTATTGTATTGTATAATATTGACTCATAAAAATTATTCTTAAAAAGAATGCAGAAAAATATTGAACTCCCTTAAAAAACTATTGTACAACCATCTTTGCTTTTGAAAAAAAATAAGGTGCTTATTCGTCAAGATTTAACTTTCCTAAGTCATAAAAGTAAAAGTTCTTCTCATCGTTCATAGCCACAAAGAGTCCGTTGGGAAAGGTGTCGTTTAAAGGACGGGTAACTACATCGCAACCATCGGTCTCTAGCGTACTCAAATTTATCGCCTTTATAAAGAAATTATCTTTCCTTGAAAAAATATTGAACTCTCCTTGTTGTTGATTCGATACGACTAAAAAACCATGCCCATCTGGATAATTAGCAATTGCTATTCCTTCTATATCTTCCAAAAAATATTCGCCTCCAAAGCAGGAAATCTCGGCGTCTCCCAAACTAGGTTCTGCATAATATTTTTTAATACATACCCCTTCATCGGAATAATAAATAAATCCGTTTTCATCATCTATAGCGATGGCTTCTATTTCTTTCTCACCACTAAACGAACCGAATTTCCGCACAAGATTCGCTTGTACACCGGTACTATCCGATTTCAGTTCATACTGATATAAATACCCTGTTGAAGGACCCGTCTTTCTGCCTACGATAGTATAAACTTTTCCATCCTTTGGGGATTTATATAAGGCCACTCCCATGGGCAACTTATTTTCAAGTATTTTCTCATCTTCGAATACTTTAAAGCCTCCCACGTCCAATGGTTTCATTTCTGGGACAGAAAAAACCCTTATTTGCTGTTTCTCTCTTTCCGTAAAAACAAGGATATCGGTGGTTGTGGAATCGTTCAATTGAAAGCCATATTCCAGATCTACATTATTAGGCCGTTCAATATTCCTAATGGTTTTAGATTCGATAATTTTTCCATTTAAATCAAATGCATAAATGGCACCGTTGGTTTCTTTGTCAGTACCAAAAACTATACTTTTTGATGCGTCATATGGATTGATCCATATTGCTGGGTCATCGGTATCGTTAAGCGTGAATTCCGTAATAACATCGGGCGCAATAGCCGGTAATTTACTTGGGTTGCACGCACTTAAAAAAATAAGGACAAGTACTAGGTATGGTAATTGTTTCATTATGATAGTTTAGTATATAATTTCAAACGGCTCTAATTAACTTTTTTTTGGTACAAAGCAATCCCCAACGTTTGAAATAGTAATAAAAGGATTACTTCTAAACGCTTGCTACGACTCCGTATTTATTTATTAAACAAATCGTACTTTAAACCAAAAGTGAGCCGTTGCCCATAAAATTCTACCTGCTGCGTACGCTCTTTAATACCTTGAAAATAGCGTAAAGGCTGGTTGGTAATATTATTCAAATCAGCATATACACTAAGGTTGGAATTAATTTGATAAGACGCATTGAAATCCAAGAACAACTGCGTGTCATAAAACCTATCCTCAAAATCATTTCCTCCAATTTCATCAACATACGAATCGGAAAAATTAACAGATAAACGCGTCCTAAATTTTCTATCGGCATAACCAAGGGAGCCATTGAACATGTTAGGAGCGGTATTGGGCAGATTTATATCGTTCCGCACATCACCATCCTCATTGGTAATCCCGTCTGCACTAGAGGTCAAGAAGGTGTAATTGAGGTAAAGACTAAAATTACGTGCAAAACCGGGAAGAAAATCCAATTGGCGTTGAAATGCGATTTCCGCACCAAAAATAGTGGCATTGTCACCGTTCAAGGGCTGAAACAAATCATAGCCAACCGCATCCGTTCCAAATGAATTGTCCGTTACTTCTGTAATACTAGTGAATGTAAAATCTTCGATATCCTTATAGAATAATCCACCGGAAATCAAACCTACACTCTCAAAATAATGTTCTGCCATCACATCAAAGTTTGTAGCGGTAGTCGCTTTTAACTCTGAATTTCCTATCACAATTTCATCATCCTCGTTTATAATCTCTACCCGAGGAATGAGATCCACATAGTTGGGGCGGGCCAAAGTATTGGTCCAAGCAAAACGGAGGATAGTCCTATCCGAAATATCGTATTTTAAATGAATACCGGGAAGAATATTGGTATACGAGTTTTCATCACTTACCTCTTCCACTACAATTTCTTCCTCAATACTATTATCCTCATCTTCTTCTATAAAGGTTAAACTAAAACCATCAGAATCCAATTGGGTATTTTCTAAGCGTACACCTGCAAGAATACTTAGCTTATTTGTTATCTTTTGATTAAACATGGCGTAGCCTGCCCAAACATTTTCAGTTACATCATAATTCTCTGCCAAGAATTCGTCCTGCAGTAATTCACCATTCGAAAGGTCCAACTGTCCCAACCAAACCTCATCGGGAAATACCCCAGCCTGATACTGACTTCCGGCCAGAAAATTACCATCGGTTTCATCTGTAATAGGAACAGCTGCCAAGGTAGGAAAGGTATCCTCCAAATCGACTTCAAAAAAATCGTTGTCTCTGAACTTATTCTTGAATCTTCCTCTTGCACCAAATTTGATGGAACCATCCCCATCTCCAAAGAAATCTACAGGTAATTCAAAATTTACAAAGAGATTGATATCCTCCTCTTCGGTGTACTGGTTCTCATTGGTAAACTCATCATACTCAAAACCTTCCAAATTATTTGCATCGGAGTTATTTTCCGCGGTCATCAAAGGAAATTCGGAATCGCTGTTATTATTGTTCACTATATATTCCGATGCAAAAACCGCGTAACGTTCGTTCAGGCGCTCTTCCGATGCCTTGGCATAAGAGGTCATCCAATCCATCTTTAAAGTCCCAATCAAATGATTGCCGCCAAGACTATAATTCTGCATGCGTTGGTCCTCCAACCTTCTATTTTTACTGCGCTTGTCATCCAGTCCGCCTTTGGTTTCCCGTACCGCTTCTACTGGAAAACGCGTAGGATTACCATCGATTATAGTGAAATCTCCTTCAGCTATGTCTTCCGCATCCAATAGTTCTTGAGCCAGCACATATCTATTTTCACGATCATCTCGCCAATTATACATAGTTTTTAAAAAGATGGTATTATTGGCATCGAACTTATAGTCCATATTGGCAGAAAAGCTGCGCCTAATTCGCTGCACCAAATAGGTGCGTTGCTCGTTTACATTGGTAAATGGGTTAACGGCTACCTCTTCCAATATATCTTCCCCATCAGCATCTTGTATACCCGTATTGAATTCAAATTCGTCTGTCCATTCCGCTTCTACGTTATCGGAACCAAAATCATTGTCATTTCCAGAAACAGAAACCATCCATCCAATCTTATCGTTCTTGCTTCTATCACCAAGAAGAATAGTCCCATTTAGAATAGGCTTATCTGTTATAAAATTGATTCCTGACCCTAGTGTAGCAGAAAGTCTAAACCCTTGTGGGGAAGTTCTTGTTATCAAATTTATTGATCCGCCCAAGGCATCCGCATCCATATCCGGTGTTACTGCTTTACTAACTTCAATGGTTTGAATCATGTCGGCCGGAATCAAATCCATCTGTACATTCCTGTTATCGCCTTCGGCGGAAGGTATCCTACTTCCATTTAAAGTTACAGAATTCAATTGTGGCGAAAGTCCACGGACAATAACATTCCTAGCTTCTCCTTGATCTACTTGCATAGTGATTCCAGGAATACGTTTTACGGCGTCCCCGATGTTAGCATCAGGAAATTTTCCAATCTGATCGGTAGATACCACATTAGTGATGTTCAAATTATTTTTTTGCGTATTCAAAGCCTTGGATTGTCCGCCCAATCCATAGGCGCTAACCTCGACGCCATCTAGCTCCATACTTTTTGGTTCTATAAACAAGGAGACTTCAGTTGTCTCATTTGATTTCACTATAACTTCTCGTTCCATATCCGAATAGCCCAAATACGATACTTTTAAGGTATAGCTTCCTTCCGGAATATCTACAAGCGTAAACCTTCCATCAAAATTAGAAATCGCTCCTTTTGGTAATGAAACGATAATGACATTTGCACCTGGTAAGTATAGTCCGTTCTCATCAGATATAGCACCCTGTATATTTCCTGTTTGAGACCAGATTAAGAATGGCAAAAGTAAGAGTGTAAGCGAAAGATTATTTTTCATTTTCAGTATGGTTCAGTTAGACCACAAAGAAATTAGAAATATTAGGGAAAGGTATTTCCATAATTTGAAGCTTATATTAAGCTTAATGTATGATTTAGATGGTTATCATTTATTTTTACACTTACCTAACTTTTAGTTAAACTAAAATAGCCCATGTCTTGGAACAAGGGCTATGTATTTTTATTGTTTTACTGTCTTAATTTTCAGCAAGCATTCCTTCTAAATAATAACAATCTGTTTGCTCTTGAAGCAGTACTAGCCCTTGTTCTTTAGGTTCTAGTGGATTTATCTTCACTTCTTTACCATTTGGCATGTAAACGATATAGAAACCCTCTTCAAAAGAAGAAAGCTTAATGATTTCACCATTTGGCCGTACTGCATTCCATGATTTTTCATTGGGCTTGTACACTAAATCTATTTTCTTTCCTTTTTTTGGACCTTCAACAACCGTAACTTGAACTCTATTTTTAGTCGCAATCATTTCAAAGGTATTACCGTCCTTTTCTACCAGTTGTAATTCTTCATCCCCTTCCTCCATTGCTATTGGATTTGAACCTGACCAAAATTCAATGACATTAAAAATAACAGTATCTCCAAAGAAAAACAAACCGTATACAGGAATTATATTCAATCCCCAAAAGACAAGATTATTCACAAACTTACTGTCAGACACGTCTTGGTTCCATTCCTTCAAATTATTAAAAGCGCTAAATGAACCTAAGCAGCTAGAAAAAAGCAACATACTAGACATTGCTATACAAGTGATAAATTTTTTCATAATACCTTATATTTTTTGTTAGCCCTAAAAATAATTCAGCGGCTATCATAAAACTAATCTTAACACAAATTTTATTAACTCCAATCAAAAATTTAAGCAATATTTACAAACAAAAAACCCCGCCAAAAGGCAGGGTTTTTATTCAACATATTATTTTCTATGCTTCAAAGGGCTCAATGGAAACAAAAGATTTTCCACCAGCTTTCTTTTGAAACTTTACCAAACCATCTACACGAGCGTGCAATGTATGGTCTTTCCCAGCATAAACATTCTCGCCTGGGTTATGTCTTGTTCCTCGCTGTCTAACTAAAATGTTTCCTGCGATAGCAGCTTGGCCACCAAAAATCTTAACACCTAAACGTTTCGATTCTGATTCCCTACCGTTTTTAGAACTACCTACACCTTTTTTATGTGCCATTTTTTTTACGGTTTATATTCCCGTTAAATCACGAGAAGAAAGTTATACTTAAAGTGGTCGGCTATTATGCCTTACCACCATTTAATTCATCTTGCCATTTCTTTAACTCATCCCACTTGCCTTCGCCAGCCATTTTTGCTTGTGCTGGCCAAGTATCCGTTACGTGATTTCCACGAACATCTGCAATGATTTCAGAAATTTTTACTGGCTTGGCTTTTGCTAATTCAGCAAATGTTGTAATACCTGCAGCACTTAAAGTTTCAGCGATTTTTGGTCCAATTCCTTCAACCTTTTTTAAATCGTCTGCTTTAGTTGCCTTTGGCGCTACAGCTTTCTTCGGGGCTACTTCCTTTTTAGGAGCTACAGCTTTTGGAGCAACTTCTGTTTTAGGAGCGGCTTTCTTGGGTTCAGCTGCTTTTGATTTCTTTGCACCTTTTGCAACAATACTTTCGATTACGATTTCAGTCAATGACTGTCGGTGTCCGTTTTTCTTTCTGTAACCTTTTCGTCTTTTCTTGTGAAAGACAATTACTTTGTCACCTCTTAGGTGTTTAATGACTTTTGCCTCAACAGCGGCTCCGTCTATAGCTGGGGCGCCAATCGTAACGTTCGTACCGTCATCTAAAAGAAGAACATTGTCAAAAGTTACCTTTTTTCCTTCTTCTGTTTGCAAACGGTGAACGTACACTTTTTGGTCTTTTGCAACTTTAAATTGCTGCCCTGCCATCTCTACAATTGCGTACATATCGTTAAAAATGTGTAATTAAAGCCTATTGGATTTTTTCCAAAGGCGGCTGCAAATATACTTCTTATTGATTAATAGACAATAGTTTTATCGAGATTTTACCGTTTATTGACAGTCAGATTGTTAGTTGTTTTAAAAAGCTGCATAAAGGTGAGTGTTAGTACGACTGTCGTACTAAAACCCATTACCGCAACCACAAAGAAAACAATGGCCTCAAAACTTTGGTATTCACTGGCCCATTGGGTGGAAAGAATTTCTAAGAACCCCGGATTGAGCTCTGTAGAATAAATTGCAAAAAAAATAGTAAATATAATGGTGGCCATTCCGCCAGTGGTTAATCCTGCAGTAAAACCCATACTGTATCTAAATGATTTTCCGTTTTCTAGTTTGTAATACTTTATGGCTTCATAAATTCCAAAACCGGTAATGACAGCATTGAAGAGGCTAAAGAACACATTGGTATGCAATCCTAACAGAGAGAGAATTAAAAAATAAGCGATTAAACTACCACTAGTAGCAATCCCAAAACGAATAGGCAGCGTAAAATTTTTCATAGTTATTTTATAGTTTTCATTTTTAATATAAACAATAAAGAGTAAACAGCACCTTACTCACATGTTAAAGAAAAAATTAAATCCTAAAATTCCTCTTACAAAAGCTGAAATTCTTGTAACTTTCTTTTCCAAAATCATACAGATAATGAAAACGATTATTAAACACTAGAAAAATGAAAAACAAACTACTTATGGTCTTGGGCCTACTCTGTTCTTTCATAACTACTATAGCGCAGGAAGTAGCTTACGAGGAATATGACCTAGATAATGGTCTACATGTAATTCTTCATCAAGATAAGACTGCACCTTTGGTTGCTACAGCGGTTATGTATCATGTAGGAGGAAAAGATAGGACCGAGGGAAGAACAGGAATGGCACACTTTTTTGAGCATTTACTATTCGAGGGTACAGAAAATATCGAAAAAGGAAAATGGTTCGAACTTGTTTCTTCTAACGGAGGAACCAACAATGCAAACACTTCTCAAGATAGAACCTACTACTATGAAGTGTTTCCCTCGAATAATTTAAAATTAGCCCTTTGGATGGAATCTGAACGTATGTTACATCCTATCATTAACCAAGACGGAATAGACACCCAGAACGAAGTTGTAAAAGAAGAAAAAAGGTCGCGTTACGATAACGCCGCTTACGGAAAACTCCTCTTTTCTGTTTCGGAAAACCTGTTCAAAAAACACCCATACAAAGACCCGAACATAGGCTATATGAAAGATTTGGATGCAGCCACATTAGCGGAGTTTATAGCCTATAAAAACAAATACTACGTGCCTAACAATGCCGCATTAGTTGTGGCGGGAGATATAGATATCGCCCAGACAAAACAATGGATATCAGACTATTTTAGCGATATCCCAAGAGGAGACGACATCGTGCGTAGCTATCCCCAAGAAGACCCTATTACCACCGAAATAAAAACGAAGTTTTACGACCCAAATATTCAGGTTCCGGCTATTATTATTGGTTACCGTACTCCAGGTTTTAAAAATCGAGACGCCTATGTGTTGGATATGTTATCCTCTTATCTAAGCGACGGACCTTCCTCCAAATTATATAAAAAAATGGTAGATGACCAGAAAGAAGCACTACAAGTAGGAGCTTCTAATGTTGGACAAGAAGATTATGGGATGTATATCGTGTTTGCATTGCCTGTTGGCGAAACTACTTTGGAAACGCTAAATATATCTATTGAGGAAGAAATCGCGAAAGCAAGAACTACAATAATGTCTAAAAACGATTATCAGAAGCTACAGAATAAATTCGAAAACAGATTTGTAAACTCCAATTCGAGCGTTGTGGGTATTACTGGCTCTTTAGCAACTAATTACACCCTATATGGAGATACATCACTCATTAACAAGGAAATAGATATATACCGTTCCATTACAAGAGAAGAGATTATGGAAGCAGCAAACAAATATCTAAATCCAAGCCAAAGGGTGGTCATTGATTATATACCTGAGGAAACACCAACAAATTAATCATCGATATGAAAAAATTATATTTACTTTTTACCGCGGTACTTTCCGCAGTGGCAGTACAGGCGCAAGTAGACCGCAGTAAAATGCCAGAGCCAGGACCCGCTCCCGAAATTAACCTTAAAGAGCCACAGCGTTTTAAACTTAAAAACGGTGTTAACGTGTTGGTGGTGGAAAACCACAAATTACCAAGGGTTTCTATACAGTTGGCTTTAGACAACCCACCCATATTAGAGGGAAAAAAGGCTGGTGTTTCTAGTTTAACCGGCAGCCTTATGGGAAAAGGCTCAAAGAACATTCCTAAGGATGAGTTTAATGAGGAAATAGATTTCCTTGGGGCGAGAATGAGTTTTGGGAGCCAAGGTGCCTACGCCAGTTCTTTATCAAAATATTTTTCAAGAATGATGGAACTTATGGCCGATGCTGCCATTAATCCGAATTTCACACAAGAGCAATTCGATAAGGAAAAAGAAAAAATTGTGACAGCCCTTAAGACCCAAGAAAAAGATGTTGCTGCAATAGCTTCCAGAGTGCAAAGAGTTTTGAGTTATGGAAAAGATCATCCTTACGGGGAATTTACAACCGAGGCTAGCATAAACAATGTGACACTTGCAGATACTAAAAGGTTTTACCGTGATTACTTTGTCCCGGCCAATGCCTATTTGATTGTTATTGGCGATGTAGAATTCAAAGAAGTACAGAAAATAGCAGAGGAATATTTTACCCCTTGGACTAAAGCAGTCCCAACTTCGTTTAGCTTTTCTACCCCAAGTGATGTACAATATACGCAAATTAATTTCGTTGATATGCCTAATGCGGTACAATCAGAAATCTCCGTTCAGAACCTGGTACACCTTAAAATGTCAGATGCAGATTATCTTTCAGCTTTGGTTGCGAATCAAATCCTAGGTGGTGGTGGAGAAGGACGACTATTCCTTAACCTTAGGGAGGATAAAGGATATACCTATGGCTCCTATTCTTCTATTGGAAATGATAAAAATTCCGTATCCACATTTAGTGCAACAGCAAGTGTACGAAATATGGTGACGGACAGTTCTATAGTAGAAATGCTTAAGGAAATAGACCGTATCGCAACCATACCGGTAACAGAATCCGAGTTGGCCAATACAAAGGCAAAATATGCCGGAAGGTTTATTATGGCTTTGGAAGAACCAGAAACCATTGCGGGATATGCCTTAAACATTGAAACTGAAAGTTTACCAAAGGATTTTTACAAAACCTATTTGGAGCGTTTGGACAACATTACAATAGCAGATGTTCAAAATGCTGCAAAAAAGCACTTTAGCTCTTCCAATGCAAGAGTAGTTGTTGTTGGAAAGGGAAGTGAAGTTTTAGAAAATTTAGAAAAAATTTCTATAAACAACAGTAAAATTCCTGTATTATATTTTGATAAAATAGGTGAAAAAACCACCAAACCCGATTATAGCATAGCATTGCCAGAAGGACTTACAGGTACTAGTGTCATAGAAAAATATATAAAAGCTATTGGGGGAAAAGCTACATTGGAAAAACTGGAATCCTACTACATGGTTGCCACGGCAGAGATGCAAGGAATGAAATTGGAGATGGAAATAAAGAAGACCTCTCAGAATCAATTTATGCAGGATATTAAAATGGAGGGGAATTCTATAAGCAAGC
This sequence comes from Maribacter sp., assembly GCA_047650615.1. Taxonomy (GTDB): domain Bacteria; phylum Bacteroidota; class Bacteroidia; order Flavobacteriales; family Flavobacteriaceae; genus Maribacter. The sequence goes on along the minus strand of JBLHNI010000002.1, from coordinate 11,663 downwards.
AAGTCTTGGACGGGGATAAGGGCTATATGATAGCACAAAAACAGCGAAAGGATTTTTCCGTGGAGGAAATCTTAAAAGTCAAAGAAGAATCCGCACCTTTCCCTGAACTAAATTACATCACCGCAGGAGGTGTTAGTTTAGAAGGTACAGAAGCCGTAGGCGATAAAAAAGCCTATGTAGTAGAAATAAGCGATAACAAAACAGCATATTACGACACGGAGACCGGTCTAAAACTACAAGAAGTAAATACAATGGAAATACAAGGAAAACCGGTGCAACAAACATTCATCTATGACCACTACAAAGAAGTATCTGGCATCTTATTTCCGTTTAAACTTACACAACGTATGGGGCCACAGAATATTGACTTTATCTTCACTGAAATAAAAGTAAATGAAGGGGTTTCTGACTCGGATTTCGAATAATCACTAGATAAATTTCAAAAAAAATCCCGCTCTTCAGCGGGATTTTTGATTTGAAAGAAACCTTATCCGATTTTCCTGACCTTAGCCTCGCCTATAATAATACCGCTATCCACATCTGGATCACCTTCGTAGTTGATTGTCGTTTCTCCGTAACAGGTAACTTTTAATCGGTCTGAGACCTTTACCCTAAAATTACTTTCTCCATAGGCAGTAATCTTCGTTTCCTCATTTTCCATTCCAATAGTATTTACTTCGCTTTCACCATAGGCTCTAAAGACTTGACGTTCTACATTACCTTTAGCTATTTCTAAATATGAAGAACCATAAATAGCTACCGTAAGTTCATTCAACACCAAGCCTTCAAAATATACTTTAGTTTCTCCGTAAAGCGATATTTTAAGTTCATCTTCAGTTAAATCACTCTTACATTTTACTATTTCTTCGCCTCGTATAGAAAGATTCTTTAATGTTTTATAAGTGATAGTGGCCGTAGCCACGGTCCCGTTATAAATAGCTCTTTTTCCCTTCCATTTATCAGATGAAACACGTTCTGACTTTGTAACTGTCTTTGCGCCATCCAAATAGACCCGCAACGTATTCCCTTCTACTTCTACATTAATCTTATCCATGGAAACCTTCGCATTTTCTATTGCAACGGAGGTCTCGTTTCCGGCAACGAAGTTTACTTCTATGTGCGGACTAATAATAACCTTTTCAAAATTCTTAACATTAAAGGTTTTCTCTTGTGCAGTGCTCGATGTGATGGTAAAAATTACCATTAAAAGCATTAGCCTTACTAATTTCATATTGGCTCGTTTTTAAATTGATTTCCACTTAAAGACTAACATAACTATTGTTTGTTACAGTGAGGAATCAAATTAAGTTGCTTTTTTCTTTTTTTTATTCACCAAATAGACCCCTGCCAAAATCAAGAGCGATGCCCCAAATTGTTCTAAAGCAAATGCTTCACCATCCATAATACCCCAGAATATCCCCACAATAGGTATCAAATAGGTCACCGATACAGAGAAAACAGGACTAGAAATCTGTATCAATTTATTGAACAGTACCTTGGCGATACAGGTACCAATAACACAAAGTAAGACCATATAGCCAAGGGAGCTCCAAAAGAAATCTCCGGCAACAACTACGGAATTAAAGGTTCCTGCAATGGGTAAAAGCACTAGGCCTGGTAAAAGGATACAAACAAAGTTCCCAACTGCAATTCCCATAGGACTAACTCCTTGTAATTTACTTTTGATGATATTGGCATTACTCGCATAGCAAATCGTTGCTATAACTACCAAACCAGCATACCCGTAATTTTGTTCTGGATTCATACTACTGCCAAAAACCACCAACAACAAAGCACCCAGTAAGCCTACCAAAACACCCAATAACTGATTTCTTGTAAACGAAATTCCAAAAGCAAAAAGACCAACAAACAAGGTAAACAAAGGCACTAAAGAATTTAAAACTGCCGTTACGCTACTATCGATTTCAGTTTGTGCAAAAGCAAAGAGAAACATAGGAAAAAAACTACCGACAAAACCCGAGAGGGCCAGCCACTTCCAGTCCTCTTTTTTAATAGTTTTTAAAGACTTGAACCCTATGAGTAATAAAAGACCTCCGGCTATGATGATCCGCAGGGAAACTAATTGCAAAGGAGCAAATCCTTCTAATCCCTTTTTTATTAATATATAGGAAGTACCCCAAATGAACGATAGGATAACAAGGTAAAACCATTTGCGTTGTTGAAGACTCACAGCAATTACATTTTTTTTGCAAAAGTGAGACTTATTTATGACTAAAAAATAAAGGTGTTAGCGTATTTAACGCAAGTTTTCCTCTATTTTCTAATTCAACCTATAGTACCTGTCTCTGTTTTATCAAAAGCATCTCCAAATAAAGATTAAAAAAATGCATTAATTTTAAGATCAAGCTACTAAGTGCGTTTTCAATATTTGGTACCTTTACAAGGCTATAAGGGTTTCCATGTATCTTTTACAAATAAAACCATTATTAATTAATAAAAAATCTAACGCATGAAGCTGTTTGTGGCCTGTTTAACCTTGTTTCTTGTCGTCAACATACCATATAGTCAAGAAAATGAAAACGATTTACTAACCGGCCAAGAACAAAAATTGAGCATTGCTGTTGTGGGTATTGAGGGTACGGCTTGCCAAGAAGGATGTGCAGATAAAATCTGCTATGAATTTAACAAATACGGCAGGTGTAATTTCAACAGTAGTGAGTTATGAAACAAAGGAAGCTGTAATTAAGTTCAAGTCAGATTCCGTATCCGTATTAGCATTGAAATCGGTTATTACCAACACCAAGGTAAAAGAGTATGTTTACACTATAAATACAGTCAGCCTTAAGAATAAATAAAAATGAAAAAAGTAACATTATTGCTAGTTATCGCTTGTTTAATTACTGTTTTTTCTTGTAAAGAAGAAAAGAAGGCCGAAGATTCATCTCAAATGCAACAGGTGATGGCCGTACATGACGAGGTAATGCCAAAAATGAGCAAATTAGGTCAGCTTGTTGGAAAACTAAAACCTATGGCCGATTCTCTTGGTATGGATTCCCCACAAGGCAAAGCCATGCGTGACTTACAAGACGCCAACAAATCCATGATGGATTGGATGCAAGGTATTGGTAAGCGATTTGACGCCGATGAAATCATGAAAGGCAAAGCACTTACAGAGGAAAAACAAAAATGGTTGGACGAAGAAGAAGAAAAGGTGAACGCAGTAAAGGAAAAAATAAACTCCAGTATAGCGAATGCTGAAGCCTTGCTAACAGCCGCTAATTAATCTTTTCCCACCAGTTATCCTTAGTGAAATCTGGCTTATTAATATAAATTGGCACTCCGATTTTTGGGACTACTACAGGAATTCCTAACGCTAATGCTTTTCTAGACACCCTTTCAACTGGTTCAGTCCACGGGTGCAGCGCTAGTTTAAATGCGCCCCAATGAATGGGCATTATCGTACTTGCTTTAACGTCAAGACCTGCTTGAGCGGTTTCCTCCGGAGTCATATGTATTTCTTTCCAGAGTTCGTTGTACTGTCCGCATTCCATCATAGCAAAATCAAAAGGCCCTAAACGCTCTCCTATTTCCTTAAAGTGAGGTCCATAGCCACTATCACCACTAAAAAAAATATTATCCTTGTCAGATTCTATAACCCAACCACTCCATAAGGTCTTTCCTCCGTCCGTCAGTCCACGGCCGGAAAAATGTTGGGCTGGTGTGCTTTTAAATTTAATTCCTTTATACATTGTCTCGTCCCACCAGTCTAGTTCCATAATCCTAGTCTCAGCAACTCCCCATTCTATTAAGTGAGCGCCAACACCCAAAGGAGTATAGAACATATCAACTTTATCTTTCAGCAGCTGAATAGAACCGTAATCCAAATGATCATAATGATCATGGGAGAAAATAACAGCATCTATTTTGGGTAGTTTTTCTATTTCAATAGGCAGTGATTTACTGAATCGTTTACCTCCCAACATGGGATGCGGGGCAGGCACATCCCCAAACATAGGGTCAATTAAAATATTATTGCCCTCGATTTGTAAGAGAAACGTAGAATGACCAAACCATACCAAGCGTGATGGACCTGAATAATTGACAACGGCCATCGAGTCAATTTTCGAAACTGTAATATCTATATTAGGAACAGTATTGGGATTTTCTGCAAAATAACCCCCAATCATTTTTATGAATTTACCAAAACTCATATCCATTTTGACATTGCCAATATTTCTGAAGACTCCATCCTTATAATTGGAAGATTGAGCATAGGTTTCTCTTTGTTTTTTGGAAGGGGCGCTGCCAAACTCAGGACTTAGATTAACGAATAGGGCTACGCCAATTAGTAGAATAAATAGTAAACCTACTAGAAATTGTATCATTTTGTTAAATGCCTTTTTAAGATTTAGTTTCAATGGTTTACGTGATTTTAGTTGGATGAATTTTACCCGTATTATTCAGGAGATTATGCTGATTGGAATAATAACGCTTATCCCTTTATTTAAAAGGGTAAGTTATTCAAATCCACATTTCCACCAGAGATTATAATCCCGACCTTTTTATTTCTATAAACCTCTGGAAATTCTGATGCATCTCTACGCAAGGCTGCCACAGTTACTGCACTAGAAGGTTCAATAATAATCTTCATACGCTCCCAAACCAAGCGCATGGAGGCAATTATTTCATTTTCGGTTACGCGTATGATTTTAGAAACATGCTTTTTGATGATAGGAAAATTCTTGTCGCCCAAGGTTGTTTTGAGTCCGTCTGCAATTGTATTTACCGTATCGTTACCCTCTATTTTTCCGCTTATTAAAGAACGATAAGCGTCGTCGGCTTCAAATGGTTCTCCGCCTAGAACCTGGCAATTGGTTCCAAAATGTATTGCAGCTAAAGAAGACCCTGCAATGAGTCCGCCACCTCCAACAGGACAAAAAATAAAACGAAGTTTAGGCTCCTCTCTTAATAATTCCAACGCAGCAGTACCCTGACCCATAATTACATTCTCATCATTTGAGGGGTGTAAAAAAGTAGCGCCGGTTTTTTGGCCTATTTCATCCGCCATGGCCTGCCTTGCTGCTAAAGTAGGTTCACATTCATAGATCTGTCCGCCATATTCCCTTACCCCAACTCTTTTAATCTCGGGAGCAGAAGAAGGCATTACAATATGTGCGGTTATGTCAAGGCTTTTTGCTGCCAGAGCAATGGCTTGTGCAAAATTTCCAGAAGAATGTGTGACCACCCCATTTTTTCGTTGGGCATGGGTCAAAAGCAACATGGCGTTTGTAGCTCCCCTTATTTTATAAGCGCCAGCCCGTTGAAAATTTTCACATTTAAAATAGACAGATGCACCTATAATTTGGTTGATAGCACTAGAAACCATAACGGGGGTATTATGAACATATGGTTCAATTCTATCATACACATCCAAAAGGTTTTGCTTTTGCATTAGGGCTATTTTTATTCCTTCCACCGAAGAGTTTCCATGATGTTGCGAATATCGTTTTGAAGATAGGCCGCTGCAGGAAGTATGGAATCGTAATTTGGTTTGGTATAAAAGTAAACCGAACCTGTTAAAAAATGGGTGCTACTATCCGTTACAAAAAACTGAGTTTGCGAGGCAGCATTCCCCTGTACCTCAAATAAAGAACCGTATACTTTTGATTCTGGATTTACAAAAGGCTGCTCTACGATATTATCGGCCTTGACCGCATGTTCGTAGCTCAATCGCTTCGCGTCTTGCATCAATTTGTCTAAATCATCATCCAATTGCCTGTAGCTCAAAAAAATAGCGCCTTTCATCTCGGGATATTCCAAGGTATAAGCCATATCCTTGTTTTTCTTAGGATTGGCCAACTGGTTATAATTGATAGAAAAATTGGCCGTCTCCAAAGTGTCCAATTCCCCTTGGGCGTATTCTAATCGTATTTGTGCTTTTGGTTTTGGAATTAGGAACTCCTCCTTACATCCGATAATAAAAACAAAGCACAAAAAACCAAAGACAAAATATTTACAATTCATGCGGTAACGTAACTTTAATTTGTTTTAATCTCTTCTTATCCAAGCTTTCTACCACAAACCTAAAATCTCCGAACAAAACCTCCTCACCCCTTTTTGGAAAACTTCTAGCAATTTCCAGCACAAAACCAGCTATGGTTTCCGACTCTCCTTTATTTTCTTCAAAATTAGTTTCGTCCTCGATTTTCACCACCCTATAAAAATCCTTTAGCGTGGTTTTCCCTTCAAAAACGTAATTAAGGTCATCCAACTTGGAAAAAATAAGGTCTTCATCATCGAACTCATCACTGATATCTCCAACAATTTCTTCGATAATATCTTCTAAGGTAACGATTCCAGATGTACCCCCATACTCATCTACTACGACGGCCAGATGATTTTTTTTAGCTTGAAATTCTGCCAGTAAATCATCTAGTTTTTTGTTCTCGGGCACAAAATAGGGTTCTCGAGTCAACGTTATCCAGTTAAACGATTTACGATCTAGATACGGCAAAACATCCTTCACATATAAAACTCCCAACACATTATCTATATTTTCGGAAAATACAGGGATTCTTGAATATCCGTTTTGCCTTATTTCTTCTAAAACTTCGGGAAATTTCATTTGATCGTTCAAGCAAAAAATATCTATTCGTGGGCGCATTACTTGTTTGGTATCCGTATTCCCGAAATTTACGATACCTTCTAATATTTTCTGCTCTTCTTTAGTAGTATCACCTTCTGAGGTAAGCTCCAAGGCTTGTGACAGATGATCAACGCTAAGACTAGATTTTTCCTTTCCCAATTTATTATAAAGAAAAATAGTTCCTAAACGCATCGGTAAACTTAGTGGTGAAAATAGAAAATCCAAGGTTCTTAACGGATAGGCCATAAAATTGGAAAAACTCATTCTATTCCTATTGGCGTAAACCTTTGGCAATATCTCGCCAAACATCAATATTAAAAAAGTAGCCACAATTACTTCTAAAATAAAACGAAGGGAAACCAATCCAAAAAGAACCTCGGTTATATTTAAAAACAAGGTGTCCCCTATCACATTAAACAGTAATACGATACCAATATTAATGGCATTATTGGCAATTAGTATAGTTGCCAATAGTTTTTTAGGCCGATCCAACAACGTTACAAGAATATTACTTTGGGGTGTTTTTTGCTCATTTATTGCATTGATTTCTGTAACAGAAAGGCCAAAAAGAGCCACCTCCGCACCTGAAATTAGCGCAGAAAAAGCTAGCAATACAATCAGTACTGCAATATTGCCCGCGAAAGCACCATCCATTACCAAAAAATTGAGCATATAACTTAAAGGGTCAGAATCCAATAGTCAGTTTTATAGTTTTAAAAGGGAAGGTCATCTTCCTGTTCAGGTTCGCTAGTACTGGCGGCCGTGTTCTGCTGAACTGGAGGATTTAAAGGTATCGCGGTAGTGCTTGAAGACTGCGCTTGATGGTTTGCCATACTATCCTTCTTGGTAGAAAGGAAGGTAAATTCCTGTACATGTACCTCTGTAGTGTATCTTGTGTTACCATCTTCGCCCTGCCATTGTCTATTCTTTAGTCTGCCTTCAACATATACCTTATCACCCTTACTTAAATATTTTTCACATATCTCCGCTGCCTTGTTACGTACCACAATGTTGTGCCAATCGGTGTTGGTCACACGCTCACCAGTCTGTTTACTGGTATAGGTTTCATTGGTAGCAATTGGAAACCTACCAATACTCCCACCACCTTCAAAGTAGTGCATTTTAATCTCATCGCCCAAATGCCCAATCAGCATTACCTTATTTAATGTACCACTCATATGAATAATTTCTAGAGCTCAAAAATACTAAAATTTAAATGCATTCATAAAGGTGGATATCAAAACCGGAACAGGATATTTTCCCAATTCGCTAACAGGTACGGCATTGGTTATAGGATTATCAATTTCTATAATCCAAAATTTTGTAAATAAATGCTGATGGGACAACTTATGCACCACAGAATCCGAATTAAACAACGTAATAGTTGGTTGCTCTTTCAGCTCCAAAACTTCGCTATATACCTTTTCGATGGCTTTTATATCGATTTCATCATCCGACTCTAATAAAGGAAACTCCCATAAGTTCTGCCATATTCCCTTTCCGGTTCGTTGTTTAAGCGCCGTATATTTTAGCCCATTTGCATCTACAAAAAAAGGTACCAAATAATTAAAGAAACGTGTTTTAACCTTTGTCTTCTTTAATTTTACTGGTAAGCTATCTATTTTCCTTTCTTTTAACGCTATGCATCCATTTTGCAATGGGCAGTTTGTACAATCCGGATTTTTAGGGGTACATTGTAAAGCTCCAAATTCCATTATCCCCTGATTATAATCCCTTACATTACTAACGTGTAATACTTCTTGTGCTAATTTTTTAAAGTATTTAATTCCTGCCGTGCTATTTATTGCTATAGCTACACCAAAATAACGCGATAATACGCGGTACACGTTACCATCTACGACCGCTTGGCGTTCATTAAAACAGATAGAAGAAATTGCACTTGCCGTATAATCGCCTACGCCTTTCAGCGTCATAAGCTTTTCGTAGGTGTTAGGAAACTCACCCCCATAATCATCTACCACCATTTTTGCAGCCGTATGTAAATTCCGTGCTCTGGAATAATACCCAAGTCCCTGCCATAATTTCAACACGGTTTCTTCCTTTGCTTTCGCCAAATCCGTTACTCTGGGAAAGGCTTCAACAAAACTTAAATAATAGGGTGTTCCCTGCGCCACTCGGGTTTGCTGTAGTATAATTTCAGATAGCCAAATTCGATAAGGATTGGTTGATTCGCGCCATGGTAAATCGCGCTTGTTTTTCCCGTACCAATCTAGAATTTTATCCGAAAAAACCATCAACTTTAATGCTAAAGGATAAAAGTAGCAGTTTATATACTTAAAATTAACCCTTTAGAAAGAAAGATTGAATTTAATTTATATATTTGCAACCCGAAAAAATACAGTAAATCTAATGACGAAAGCGGAAATTGTATCTAAAATCTCAGACAAGCTGGGAATTGAAAAAGGAGATGTGCAGGCTACTGTTGAATCCTTCATGGAAGAGGTTAAAACTTCTTTGGAAAGTGGAGACAATGTGTACCTTAGAGGTTTTGGAAGTTTTATTATTAAAACTAGAGCAGAAAAAACCGGAAGAAATATTTCTAAGAACACAACCATTAAAATACCAGCCCATAATATCCCTGCATTCAAACCTGCAAAGGTTTTTGTAGAAGGAGTAAAGAGCAACGTACAAGTTAAATAATAATCTTAAAAGAATAATTCTATGCCGAGTGGTAAGAAAAGAAAGAGACATAAGGTAGCTACACACAAGCGTAAGAAGCGCAGAAGAGCTAACCGACACAAGAAAAAGTAGTTTTAAAACTACTTTTTCATTTTACCATGTTCCTTGACATAGAGGTTCCAAAGATGAACCTCGGCAGGTTTGTATAAATCTGTTTATGATATTGTTTAATCAATTTATCTAGCTTACAACTGTAAGCTTTGATAAGTACAAATACAATCAGGTGAATAGAGAATTAATCGTAAGATCTAGTTCCGATGCCGTCGATTTTGCCTTACTAAAGGACGGAAAACTCACTGAACTTTATAAAGAAGAGGACAATAACGATTTTTCCGTTGGCGATATTTTTTTAGCCAAGATACGGAAGCCCGTAACAGGTCTCAACGCTGCATTTGTAAACGTTGGATATGAAAAGGATGCATTCTTGCATTACCACGACCTTGGCCCACAGTTATCTTCTATGTTAAAGTTCATAAAACAAGTGAGTTCTGGAAAACTTAAGGATTACTCCCTCAAAGATTTTCCTTCTGACAAAGATATTGATAAGCATGGTGTAATAACGGATGTCGTTAAAGCCAATCAATCTCTTTTAGTGCAAATTGTCAAAGAACCCATATCCACCAAAGGACCAAGAATTAGTTCCGAGCTATCGATAGCAGGTCGCTATTTGGTCATGGTCCCTTTTTCTAATCGTGTTTCCGTATCTCAAAAGATAGAAAGCAATGAGGAAAAAGATAGGCTTAAAAGACTCGTAAAGAGTATTAAGCCAAAAGGATTTGGTGTTATTATAAGAACAGTTGCCGAAGGCAAGAAAGTAGCAGAATTAGACAAAGATCTAGAAAACTTGCTGGACAAATGGTCCGCAATGTGTAAAAAATTATATCGCGCACAAACACCTTCTAAAGTATTAGTGGAGCTCAACCGAGCTTCCTCCATTTTAAGAGATGTTTTCAACGACAGTTTTACCGGAATACATGTAGATAATGCAGATTTATACAACCAGGTAAAAGATTACGTGGTAGAAATTGCCCCTGATAAAGAGTCGATTGTTAACCATTATGATTCTCAAGTTCCAATATTTGAAAAATTTGGAATAGACAGACAAATAAAAACCTCTTTTGGCCGCACAGCGGTAATGAGTAGAGGTGCCTATTTGATTATTGAACATACCGAAGCTTTGCATGTAATAGACGTGAACAGCGGTAACCGTTCCAATAAAGCAAAAAATCAGGAAGATACCGCACTAGAGGTGAATTTAATCTCAGCTTCCGAAATCGCAAGGCAACTTCGCCTAAGGGATATGGGAGGCATTATTGTCGTAGATTTTATAGACATGGTAAAAGCACAGCACCGAAAAAAGCTTTTTGACCATCTAAGGGATGAGATGAAAGACGATCGTGCCAAGCATAAGATTTTACCGCCGAGTAAATTTGGTCTTATCCAAATTACCAGGCAACGTGTTAGACCCGAAATGAATATTAAGACAACGGAAGAGAATCCTAACCAAAAAGGTCAGGAAGTAGAAGCTCCCATTGTTTTGATAGACAAAATCAACGTAGATTTAGAGCGCCTTTTAAAAGGCCCTGCAAAGGACAATAAGAGTATAACATTGAATATACACCCTTTCATTGCAGCTTACATAACAAAAGGGTTCCCATCTATGCGTACCAAGTGGTTTATGGAGCATAAAAAATGGATTAAAATACAACCCAGGGATGCATATACGTATCTTGAATATCGTTTTAAGAATAAAGACGGCAAAACAATCTATTAAACTTTTAAAGCGACCCCGAAAGGAGGTCGCTTTTTTTGTTGGGGACACTAGGTCAATTATTTCATAATACTACAATTTAAACTGAATTCTAAAAATAAGATATGGATCCTGTATTTTGGTCTGGGTAACTGTTTCAGAAATATCATTGATAAGCCTTTCACTAATTAAGGAATTGGAGAAATTGGTATTATTCCAATTAATTATGTAATCTATAGTACCCTTTTTATTGGTGTAGCTCGCTAATGCATCAATAAAAAATATCCCCTCAAGATTTGAATTGCTTGGCTCTATATAATTTACCGTTGTTGAAAGTTTAAACTGTTTTGTGGTATAAAATGCCTCAAATGAATTGCTCCATGATTGATTTTGAAATTCAATACTATTATTGCGAAATTGATTGCGGCCAATTTCAACACTATTTTGAAAATTTATTTTCTTTAAAAATCCTGTTTTTAAAGTTATTGCAAGATTACTGGCTATAGTATTGTTGTCCCTTAAATTAGAATTATTTACTATATTCTGAAAATTGAACAAATTTGAAATAAATCTTACTTTTAGATTTGATTTAATGAATTCTAAATA
>JBLHNI010000001.1:0-36445 GCA_047650615.1 Maribacter sp. | reverse complement strand
TTACTCTAATTGATGTTACAATAAGCTGTTTTACTACAGATTCTATTATTATTTAGATTTTAATGGTGCATAGGTTTCAATCAAGAACCCATTATTATCCCAAACATATCCTACTTTCTGTCCCTACGGTTTTTTGGTTAACGGTTCAAATTCAGTTGCTCCCATATTTAATGCGTTTTGAAGGTCCGTATCAATATTTTTGGTCGTAAAAGCCAATTCAACTCCAAATGGTTTCCTGGAATTATTACTTTTTTCGAATCCGCTCTTAAAGTTGGAATGGCCCAAAGCTATTGAAGCAAATGCTATAATCGTTTCAAGGAGTAATGAATTTTTGGCTAAATCCGAATACTCTTTCATAAAACTCAATGGTATAAGTTACATTTTCTACATAAAGTATAGTATATGCGTATGTCATATTTCGCTTTATTTTTTACTAAATACTAAACTTCAGCTTCTTTTCAATAGATACAATCATTTCGTTAGCAATGTCCCTTCCTGTGGCGTTTTCTATACCTTCCAAGCCAGGGGAAGAATTCACTTCTAACAACAAAGGGCCTTTATTGGAACGGATAATATCCACACCGGCTACTGCCAGGTCAAGTATCTTAGCCGCTTTTATAGCCAATTTTTTCTCCTCCGAGGTAATCTTTATGATAGATGCAATACCGCCTTGGTGAATATTGGCACGGAACTCCCCTTTTTGCGCCTGTCGCTGCATACTGGCTACTACTTTTCCGTTGACTACGAAACAACGAATATCCTGTCCGTTGGCTTCTTTAATAAACTCTTGTACCAAGATGTTTGTGTTGACACTTTTAAAGGCATTGATCACACTTTCTGCCGCCTTGTTGGTCTCCGCCAAGACCACACCTTTCCCCTGAGTACTTTCCAATAGTTTTATGATTAATGGTGCCCCGTTAACCATTTTAATAAGATCTTTTGTGTCTTGGGGCGACTTTGCAAAACCGGTGATGGGAATATGGATATCGTTTTTGGAGAACAATTGCGAAGCAAACAATTTATCCCTTGACTGTGTTATGGCTTCTGCTGAATTTTGGCAATAGGCTCCTAAATTGGTGAACTGCCTAATCAATGCACAACCATAAAAAGTAACGGATGGTTTTATACGCGGAATTACAGCATCAAAATCAGTCAATATATTCCCGCCTCTGTAGCGTATTTCGGGAGAATTGGCATCCAATTTCATATAGGCCAGCTCTACGTTCAAGAACTGGATTTCGTGCCCTCGGGCCTCTGCGGCCTCCATGATTCGCATATTGCTGTACAGGTTTGGATTACTTGCAAGCAACGCGATTTTTAATCCTGTTTTTTCCTTTTTGAACGGCGCATATTTTACATCTATTTCGTCATCAGAAAATTCCTTAGCTACATAATTCAAGGCAGGATTTACAATGTAGCGTTCGTTCAAGGCCTCACGGCCCAACAGCATACGGAATTCCATGGTATCCCGATTGGCCAAAGTCAGCTCTACATCAAAGGTATCGTCGCCTATGGTCAATGGTGTTTTTACTACCAATCGCACCTCAGAAATACCTGAGGAGCTCTTTACCATACGCCGATCTACTAAACGAGCTTCACACTCAATAGCGATACTCCTATTCTCCTGTAATGGGTTGATTTCAAACCGCACCCACTCTTGGGTTCCTTTTGTATATATTTTTAAATTCGTTGCTTGTATAGAGGAGGTTTTTGCTCCGGAATCGACCCTAGCCTTAATTGCCGGTACACCCAGACCTTCAAAAACACACCACTCTTCGCTTCCTATTATTTTTAAATCCTTCAACTCTTTTTTATTTTTTTCGTAATTCAAAGATATCGGTTCTTCTGTCTTTTAAGTTCCTTACCGCACCAAATTGATTCAATTCGCGCAACAAATCGATATCTACATCGGCAATTAGTATCATTTCCGTGTTCGGGGTAGCCTCCGCTTTTATCCCGTTGGTAGGAAAAGAGAAATCGCAGGGCGTGAATACCATGGATTGGGCAAACTGGATATCCATATTCTGAACATTGGGCAAATTCCCTACGCTACCTGCAATGGCCACATAACATTCGTTTTCTATGGCTCTCGCCTGTGCACAGTGTCGAACTCTGGAATAGCCGTTCTGCGTATCCGTTAAAAAAGGAATAAAAAGGATATCCATGCCTTCATCTGCCAGTAAACGACTTAGTTCCGGAAACTCGGAATCATAACAAATGAGTATCCCTATTTTTCCGCAATCGGTATCAAAAGCTTTTAGCTGTGTACCACCTTGCATGCCCCAAACCTTGGCCTCATTCGGAGTTACATGTAATCTTTCATAACGCTCCATACTACCATCGCGACGGCAGAGATAGCCCACATTGTACAAGCGGCCATCTATCATTTCGGGCATGCTTCCCGTGATGATATTGATATTATAGGATATGGAAAATTCCGAAAACTTCTGTACAATGGCTTCAGTATGCTTTGCAAGCTCCCTGATAGCATCTGGCGTAGACAAATGGTTATCCTTAGCCATCAAGGGAGCATTAAAAAACTCAGGAAACAGTGCAAAATCCGACCGATAACCCGATACCGCGTCTATAAAATACTCCGCTTGCTCCAATAAGGCCTCTAAATCCTTATAGGGACGCATTTGCCATTGTATCAATCCTAAACGGATAATCGTTTTCTTAGTCGCCGCTTTTTTAGAAGGCTTTTGGTAATAAATATTATCCCATTCCATCAGGATTGCAAAATCATTGGAAGCTGCATCGCCTGGCAAATACCCTTTCATGACCTTGGCAGGATGAAAGTCGTTGCTAATCTGAAAATTGAGCACCGGATCTTGAATTTCTTTTCTACGCACCTTGGCAATATATTCCTTTGGTGTTAACTCCCTGGAATAAGTGTGGAAATTAGGCATCCTTCCGCCAAAGACTATGCTCTTTAAATTTAATTTTTCGCAAAGTTCCTTTCTATAATCATATAATCTTCTGCCCAACCGCAAACCCCTAAACTGTGGTTTTATAAATACCTCAATCCCATACAACACATCGCCATACGCATCATGGGTACTAAAGGAATAATCTCCAGTAATCTGCTCATAGGTATGCTCGTCATCAAATTTATCATAGTCTACGATGATGGAAAGTGCAACACCTGCCAACTGTCCATTAATTTTGATAACTACTTGCCCTTCTTGAAATTTCTGAATCAAAGATGTAATATGCTCTTCTTTCCAATAGGCTCCAGGCATATTGGTATACGCAGAAATCATGGCGGTCTTTAGTTCTTGATAATCATCCAGGTTTAAAAACTTTAATTCAATATTTTCAATTTCCTCTATTTTCATCTGTAATTAATTAAGTACCCTTAAGTGAAGGAAATAGTAATGCAGTGCCAACCTAGGTTGGTACTGTGAAATTTGTTTGAAAACTACTCAAAAACGGTATGGTAGTCTGCAGACAAGGCAAGCGGGTTCTGGCACAATACCTTAGTCATCCGAATCTTGAGCATCTGCCATATCCTCTAGGTCTGGCTCCACCACGGCAGTTGGGTCATCATCTTCAAAATCCTCGTAATCGGCAGCATCATAATTTTCCATGGTATATTCCAGTTTTTCACTGATTTTTACCAGGTACTTAGTATCTGCGGTTAAAACCTCAACCGCCTCTACACGTTCTCCTTTGGAGTTGCGAAAAGAAATAACATCACGATCGTCGTACCCATCTGGGTAGCGCTCCACAGTAAGTTTCAAAACTTCTGGCGTCAATTTTTTAAAATCGACAATAACTTTGTTTAAATGTGCATGTCTGTCCATAATTACATATCTAAAAGGTAAGCAAAAATTAAGGGTGCAACGATGGTCGCATCACTTTCTATGATAAATTTTGGGGTATTGATATCTAATTTACCCCATGTAATTTTCTCATTGGGAACGGCCCCAGAATACGAACCATAACTGGTGGTACTATCACTTATCTGACAGAAATAGCTCCAGAACGGCGTATCTGTGCGTTCCATATCTTGGTATAGCATGGGAACCACACAAATTGGAAAATCTCCAGCAATACCACCTCCAATTTGAAAGAACCCTATTCCATTCTCGGAATTATGGGTGTACCAGTCGGCCAAAAAGGTCATGTATTCTATTCCAGATTTCATAGTGCTGGCCTGTAATTCGCCCTTCAATACATAGGAAGCAAAAATATTTCCCATCGTGCTATCTTCCCAACCTGGACAAATAATAGGTAAGTTTTTTTCTGCAGCAGCGTACATCCAAGAATCCTTCAAATCTATTTCATAATGCTCCTCTAAAACTCCTGAAAGTAATAATTTATACATATACTCATGTGGAAGATAGCGTTCGCCTTTAGCCTCGGCATCCATCCAAATCTTAACAATATGTTCTTGAATTCTACGGAATGCCTCTTCCTCTGGAATACAAGTATCTGTAACACGATTCAATCCTTTTTCCAGTAAATCCCACTCGTCTTGTGGCGTTAAATCACGGTAATTGGGAACACGTTTGTAATGGGAATGCGCCACCAAATTCATAATATCTTCTTCCAAATTCGCACCTGTGCAAGACACGATTTGCACCTTATCTTGCCGAATCATTTCTGCAAAAATTTTACCTATTTCCGCAGTACTCATAGCTCCCGCAAGGGAAACCAACATTTTAGAACCTTGGTTCAATTGTGCTTCATAGCCTTTGGCCGCATCCACCAAGGCAGCTGCGTTAAAATGTAAATAATATTTTTCGATAAAATTCGAAATCGCTCCTTTAGTCTTCATCCTCTTTGAATTTTGAACTGGTATTTGATTTATAATCTACATCATAGGTGTTGTCATAATTCTCATCTGCATCTTGCCCCATGAACTTATAGCTTAACATTTTGTAATATAATTTAGCAGCTAAAAAATCTGAAGATTTATCAGCGATATTGGGACAGAGTTCCACAATATCAAAACCAACAACGTTCTTCTCCTTAAACACCTGTTTTAGAAATTCTAAAGTCTCATACCATAACAAGCCACCTGGCTCCGGTGTTCCCGTAGATGGCATAATGGAAGGGTCTAATACATCTAAATCAAATGTAATAAAGACGTTTTCCGTGCACGCTTCTACCACTTTATCTATCCAATATTCATCGTTCACCATATCATGGGCAAAAAAGGTCTTTTCTTCATCCATAAAGGTCTTTTCGATTGCATCAATAGAACGAATACCTACCTGCACTAAATTTGTAGTCTGGCTAGCTTCGTGAACGGCGCAGGCATGATTGTATTTGGTACCGTCATAAGATTCGCGCAAATCGGCATGTGCATCTATATGCAACACAGTCAGATTATCAAAACACTCATTAAAGGCACGGATGCTTCCTATCGAAATAGAATGTTCTCCACCAAAAAGAGTCACAAATTTGTTGCGTATAATATACTCTTTGGTCGTCTTATGTACCGCATCTACCATAGCCTCAGGACTACTATTTTCTGTTAGAGCTTCCGTAAGATGTATGCCTTGTTCATACACTTCTGAGCCGGTCTCAATATCATACAGCTCCATATTTTCAGAAGCTGCTAAAAAAGCTTCAGGACCTTTATCGGCTCCCTTGCCCCAGGTACTAGTACCATCATAAGGAACCGGAATCAAAACCACCTTAGCGGTTTCCAATTGTGCGAATTCGTCGGTAATACCCGCGTAATTCTTTGACTGTTTCATTTTATTATTTGTTGTTTTTAAATTTTTAACTAACCCCGTGGTTTACTACTTCTTTTTTCTCCTCTTTAACTTCCGCATTAACATCATACCCTAAAATCTTCAATAAGTCCTCCGCTTTTTGCTGTGGGTTAAACAAGCTGGTTACGATGTTTCCTTCGGCATCCCTATCTATTAGAATATGCTTGGGCTGTGGAATAAGACAGTGTTGTAAACCCCCATATCCACCAATGGTTTCTTGATAGGCTCCCGTGTTGAAAAAACCGATATACAAGGGTTTATCCTTTTTATATTTAGGTAAGTAAATGGCGTTCATATTCTGCTCGCTATTGTAATAATCATCACTATCACAAGTAAGTCCACCCAAAAGTACACGCTCGTACTCATCGTTCCAACGGTTGATGGGAAGCATAATAAACCGTTTGTTTATTGCCCATGTATCCGGTAACGTAGTAATGAAAGAAGAATCTATCATGTTCCACTTTTCACGGTCGTTCTGTTGTTTTTGGTAGAGGATTTCGTAGATGGCACCTCCTGTTTCCCCTACCGTAAAACTTCCGAATTCAGTAAAGATATTAGGAACAGACACCTTGGCTTCATCACACGTAATCTTTATTTGATTGATGATTTCGTCAATCATGTATTGATAATCATACTCAAACGCCAATGAATTTTTAATAGGAAATCCGCCGCCAATATTCAAGCTATCCAAAGACGGACACATTTTTTTCAATCGCACATACACCTTTAAACACTTAGCAAGTTCGTTCCAGTAATAGGCGTTATCACGAATACCCGTATTTATAAAAAAGTGAAGCATTTTCAGTTCAACCTTCTCGTTGTTCTTTATCTGGTTTTCGTAAAAGGGAACAATATTCTTATATCCAATTCCTAATCTAGACGTATAAAACTCAAATTTAGGCTCCTCCTCAGAAGCAATACGAATTCCTACCTGAAAATCATCCTTTATTACGTCGGACAATAAATCTATTTCCTCGTAATTATCAATTATCGGAATACAGTTCTGGTGCCCTTCATTGATAAGCCTGCCGATGTTTTCGATATACTGATCACGTTTAAAGCCGTTACAGATAATAAAGGTATCTTCTTTTATCTTACCCTTGGCTTTGAGCTGCTCTACAATATTAATATCAAAGGCAGAAGAGGTCTCTATATGAATATCATTCTTTAAAGCCTCGTTTAAAACATGCTGAAAATGTGAGCTTTTGGTACAATAGCAATATTTGTAGTTGCCTTTGTATTTGTATTTCTCTATGGCATTGGCAAACCAGTTTTTAGCCCTGTAAATATTCTCGGAAATTTTTGGTAAATACGTAAACTTTAAAGGGCTACCGTACTGGGCCACTACTTGGTTTAGGTCTATGCCGTGAAAACGTAGATGTTCGTCCTCCAAGGTAAATTCTTCTTGAGGAAAATGATAGGTTTGATCTATTAGATCAATGTATTTAGTATTCATTTTAAAATAAATGTTTGAAAATTGAAAATCGATGAGACGTAGACAACGTAATAACGTAGTCTATCAAAAAATTACATTGATTACGATTTTCAAATAAGAATCTGTTCCTGAGTAGTAGGAATAAAGAAGTAGTCGTGCTGACTTTGCACGATGGTAGTATGGTAATCAGAAGTTAGCTTTAAAATTCGGTTGCCCATCTGATGAGCTGCTAAAGGGTTTGACTTCTTAATTCCCCATAGCCCGAACACAGAAACACGGTTCATGATGTTCAGCTAATGCCAAAAAAAGCAAATCGTTATGTTCCGATTTGATAATACAAATCAAATACAAAAAATTGGAAAAACAACATTTTCAAAAAAAAAATATCCCAAATTAACGTTGGATAGATAAATTACAATTCAACAGCTTGATTTTTAGCGTATTCATTTCCTATATTTAGGTTTAAATGACACCCAATTACCCTATGAAACTACTATTTTACCTTATTTGCTGTACCTTTTTAGGTGGGTTGACTCCTATAAATGCTCAAATACAGCCAGGAGTGTACATTACCGATACTAAAAATATTAGACACGAAATCAAAGTCAGCGACGATTATTTCATCTATTCCGCTTACAAAACGAGTCCGCCAGAATTTATAAGAACCCTCGGTGGTTTTGTGCTAATAGAAAAAACCGCAGTTGGAGAACAGTTAGTCGTTTTACTAGAATTTAATTCGGACTACGAGCGAGATTCCATTCGGCAGTTACATATCCCTACCCGTATAGAAGGCGATACACTGCACCTAAACTGGTTTGAAAAGTTAAAATTGACAGCATCAAAAAAACCGGAACAAGACTTAGACGGTACTTGGCTTTTTGCCACAAGAGGACCGGACGAAGGACAGGAACGCCGTGGAGAGGCCAATACCAGAAAAACTTTGAAATACCTACAAGATGGTCGTTTTCAATGGATTGCTTACGACACCAATGGACTTCAGTTTAAAGGTACTGGAGGTGGAAAATACACGTCCATAGACGGTATTTACACCGAAAACATTGAGTACTTTTCAAAAGACAATACTCGAGTAGGCGCTCGTTTGGAATTCAACTATGAAATTAAAGGAGACGATTGGCACCACACCGGTAAAAACAGCAAAGGAGCACCCATGTACGAGATTTGGAGCAGGAGACCCACAGGCAATTAATAGCCCTCCTGTTTTTTTGGGTAGATTGATAAAAAATTCTATTTTTGCGCCCTTATTTGGTCTCGTAGTTCAACGGATAGAATAGAAGTTTCCTAAACTTTAGATGCAAGTTCGATTCTTGCCGAGATCACTTTTAATTAATTTTCGAAATACACAGGTCATCTACATTCTTCCTAAGCGAAGTTGAATCTACAAAACCTTCAACTAACCATTAATTGCTACGTTACATTTTGATTCTTGCCCTAAATAGCATTACTAGAAGAAATAGCTCCAGTATAAAGGGATAATCTAGAATGGTAGGTAATCACAAGTTTTAAATATTTAACCATTGTTTGAATTCTGCAGCTCTATTCTTACTTATTATAATATCAAGTTCAGAATTAGGGTTAATCAGGATTTTGAGCTGATTATTTCCATATTTAACTATTTTTTCAATCGCAGATATAGCAATAATGAACTGTCTGTTTGCCCTGAAAAAATGATTCCCATCAAGATTGGAAATAAGCTCATCTAAACTCAAATTAGAAGTTGAGCGTTTAGCGTCTATACAAACAACATAGGTAATTGTACTTTCCGTATATATGTATGCAATTTCCCCGGTAGGAACTGGTCTCAGCTCGTTTCTATGATATGTAAGTATACGTGTTTTAGCTGCGTTATCATCTTCACTAAACGCTGTTGATTGCACAACAACTTTTTGTTGGTATTCGTTTACTGCATTATTTAACTTTACTAGATTAACCACTTCATTAGAGAGCTTTATATTCTTTTCTTCTAATTTATTTTCATACATACTGCCAATAAGCCTAACCGTAACCACAGAGGTTACAATCATAACTAGTCCCATAATAATAAGGATGGTATGAAATTTTCCCTTTAAATCATTTATCTGTGTAATTACCAGTTGCGTATTAACGTGAGCCGCAATAATCCAGTCAGAATTTTGTACAGGATACAGATAAACTACTTCAGATTCTTGATTGGTATCTTCAAAATCCCGAATCCCGCCAACTTCTTCTTTACGCTGTAACAAACTATAAAAATCTTTTGAAGTTAAATCATCCCCTACAGACGAGACAAAAGACTCGTCAGGACTTATATTTTGACCAACCATTTTAATATCTGGATGACAAACAATTTTACCAGACCAATTAAACATACTTACAAAGCCCGTAGATTTATTGGAATTCTCAATACTATTTTGAAAGGATGCGCTCACTGTATCTTTTAAAATACCACTTTCAAGATGTGCCCCAAGTAGTAATGCCACTTCCCGGGCTTCCCTCTTACTAAATTCTAAATGAGTCTCTAAAACTTTGTCTACACTAAACTGAACAAAGTAGCGTACTGCTACACTAGATATAATTAAAAATATAACTGTAATTCCCAAAAAGGTTAATAGATATAAACGGTCTTTTCGCATGGCAATTATTTAGGTGCTAAAATAGTAATCTTTAAAGTTAGATGTCCTGTGAAAGAGATGTTAGAATGACAAATATAAAAACAACAGAAAATTTCAACTATTATAATTCCCTATCAGAGCCGAAAATTCCCTTTCACAAAGATTAGCACAGTCTCTAGCCCTAGATATTACTTGCTTTGTACTGTCAATAAAACTAATATCTCAAAATACAAATAAAATGAAAGCAACAAAAATACTAATGCTATTACTCTTGGTTTTTTCTATTTGGAACTGTACCAATGATAGTGAGGCGGACTTAATTGAAACGGAAGAAGAACAGATTAACGATGATTCGAATAATTCTGGAGTTACCTATGAAAGCACCGTTAGGGCGATTATACAAAATGGCTGTGTAGGTTGTCATAATAGCCCCCCAAGAAATGGAGCTCCATTTGCATTGGTTACGTATCAACAAGTTAGCACTAGGGCCAGCAGTATTCTATCGGCAATGTCACGCCAAAATGGGTCAGCAGGTGCAATGCCTCCATCCGGTAGACTTCCGCAAAATAGTATTGATAAAATTCAGGAATGGATTGATAACAATCTACTTGAAAATTAAACTAAATATCTAACCATCAAAAATCAAACAAATGAAAATTAACATCATTCCATTTATCGTAGTAGTCGTTTCGGCCGGTCTATTTACAACTTCGTTATGTGGCCAAACTAAATATATAGACAAGGAAGGCTATTTAAAGTTTGAGGCTTCCGAGGCACTTTTTGAACCCGTAGAGGCTATTAACAAATCCGTAACCGCAGTGCTAAATTCGGACACTGGTGAATTTGCTTCTTTGGCATTAGTAATAGGGTTTCGATTTAAAAACTCCCTTATGGAAGAACATTTTAATGAAAATTATATAGAATCTGAAACATACCCCAAAGCGATATTCAAAGGCACGCTGATTGGTTTTGATCTTTCAAGTTTATCTAACGACCCCATAGAAATTATGGTTGATGGGAAATTAGAATTGCATGGAAAAGAAAAGGAGATTAAAACAAACGTCAGCTTGCAAAACCTGGATGGCGCCATTGTCATGAAGGGTGACTTTTCTGTCACCCCCACTGACTTTGATATTGATATCCCATCAATCGTAAAAAATAAAATTGCAAAAGAGGTAATCATATCTCTCAACTTTAATCTTAAACCATGAATAAAAAAAGAATTAAGTATATGGCACTTGCCATAGGTGTTTTAATCGCTGTATGTGGTTTTGTCGTTTATGATACGGTCTTTAATCCTGAACATAGGGAAATAGCAAAAGAGACTACTGATTTTACGGTACCCGCAGACGATTTACAATTCCATTTTGCAAATAATCCAAACGATGCTACAATTAAATATATAGATAAAGTTATAGAGACGAATGGGTTAGTAACGGAGATAGGCGCCAATACTTTAGTATTAGAAAACAAGGTTCAAGTCTATTTCTTAGACGACATAAAAAGAGAGATAATTATAGGAGACAATCTGAAAATCAAAGGCAGATGTGTAGGCTTTGATGAACTTCTAGCAGTAGTAAAAATAGACCAAACAGCCATTATAAACTAAGTAAATGAAAAATACACTATCCATACTCCTACTGTTTTTAATAATAAGTCCATTTTACGCTCAAGAAGATTTACTTGCAGAATTTGACTCAGTACCTTCCAACAGTTTTAAGAGCGCAGCATTCAAGGGTTTAAAAATTGTGAACTTTGAATCTACTAAAATGGTATCTAGCGGAGAATTATATTTTGTAGTTGCACATAGGTTTGGTTCTGTAAAAACAGGTATTCAAGACTTTTTTGGCCTGGATCAAGCCGTTACCCGATTGAACTTTATATACGGTGTTTCTGATGGTATTAATATTGGTGTTTCTAGGAGCTCATTTCTAAAAATGTATGAATCATCATTAAAACTAAGATTGGTAAGGGAAAAAACCGGTGGTTTTCCGTTCACTATTGTAAGTTCAAATAACATCCTTGTTAATACTGCTTTAGATGAGCAATTTCTACGAGGCTTAACGTTTGAAAATAGGCTAGGATATACAGCACAGCTATTAATTTCTAAAAAATTCAATAAGAATTTTTCACTACAATTAATGCCTACTTTTTTTCATGATAATTTAGTTCCCATAGATGAACAACAGAACTCCCAATTTGTAGTAGGACTTGGAGGAAGACATAAGTTGACTAAACGACTTTCGGTTAATTTTGACTATGGTTTTCATATGAATAGGGCAGCAAATTCACCTTTTAAAAATCCACTTTCTATAGGGATTGATATTGAAACAGGAGGTCATGTTTTTCAGTTGCATTTTACAAATGCCCAAGCAATGAATACTAATGGTTTTTTAGGACAAGGAACAGGTGATTGGGGCAGCGGAGATGTTTTCTTTGGCTTTAATCTTTCTAGAGTTTTTAATTAATAGTATAAAAATGAAACATCAAATTGCAAGAATACCAGTTCAGAATAGCTTCTGTGAGCTATGCAAAAATAAAATACAAACAAAATTATCAAAAATAAGTGACGTCTCTAATGTTCGACTATATCCTCAAGAATCCTTGGTAGTATTTAATTTCTTTAAAGCTAATGAGCTTTCGAATGTCCTTAATGCTTTGACAGAAATGGGATATCCAGAAAAAGGAGAACAAATAAATTATAATGTCCTTCTTAAATCAAAATTGTGTTTATGTTAAGTTGATTTTAAAGGCCTTCTAATGGAAGGCCTTTAAACACAAAAAGTAACCAAATCCATTTAAAGATTAAAATATATTCCCTTTTAAAGTCCAATATTCCCTTTCACATAGGTTTTGTATTTAAATACCCATGTTCTAGGATTTCTTTGTCATCATAAATTAATAAATCTTAAATAATAGTAAAATGAAAAATGTTTTTTCTTTAGTAATGCTCTTTATGTTTATCGTTAGTTGTAGCTCAGATGATGTTTCTGTATATGACCCAGAAGAAGCAATTGATGATCCAATAGTTGTCGTGGAGAACTCAATAAAATTATCCGATGATAGTACTTTTGGCAGTGTACTTACCAATGCAGAAGGATTTACATTGTATTTTTTTGCTCCTGACAGCAAAGGAAACTCAAATTGCAACGATGGTTGCGCAACAACTTGGCCTGCTTTTAACACAAGTGAACTTACCTTGGATAATGGTTTAGTGGCGAATGATTTTAGTATGATTATTAGAAATGATGGTACTGAACAAACCACATATAAGGGTTGGCCTTTGTATCTGTTTTCTAACGATACCGCTGCTGGTCAAATTAATGGTGATGGTGCCAGTGGAGTTTGGTTTGTTGCTAAACCAGACTATTCCATTATGATTGCAAGATCTCAGCTTGTAGGTAGAAATGCAGATGGAATTGAATCTAATTTAAATAGTTCTTTTGAAGCAGGGGATGAAGAAACCTTCTATATTACCGATGCTGAAGGTAATACCCTTTATCATTTTGTTAATGATGAAAACGGAACTAACAACTTCACTAATCCTGATTTTTCCAACAACGAGGTTTGGCCAATTTTTAATACCGAATTGCAGAATGTACCCAGTATTTTAAATACAGATGATTTTGGAGTTGCAACTGTTTTTGATCAAACACAATTAACATATAAAGGGTGGCCACTTTATAAATTTGGTGGCGATGAAAATAGGGGAGATAATTTTGGTGTTGGTTTCCCTGTAGCGGGAATATGGCCCATTTTAAACCTTAATACAGAAGTCGCTCCTAATCCGGAGGTTGTAACACCTACCGTTGATAAAACCTTTACTGTTTCCAATGTTGGAGCCTCCGCATATGTATTTGGTTTCACAAGTGTTGAAAATCCAGAACTTGAACTAACAAGGGGTAGTACTTATGAATTTACAGTAGATGCACCTGGACATCCTTTTATCATTAAATCGGCACAAGGTACAGGCGTGGCGAATGCGTTTGATGAAGGTGTTACCAATAATGGTATAGCATCAGGTAAAATAACCTTCACTGTGCCAACTGATGCTCCTGACGTTTTGTTTTACAACTGTGAGTTTCATGGCAGTATGACGGGAAGAATTAGAATTGTAGATGCTGCAGAGACTTCTTCTTTTGATGTGACGAACAATGGTGCCACCTCTTATGTTTTTACTGGGAAAGGTTTTAGTAATGATGAAAATCCAAATTTGAACTTAAGACGAGGTAAAACGTATCAATTTGTTGTTAACACACCTGGGCATCCATTTTTTATAAAGTCTACTCAAGGAACTGGTGCGGGAAATGCTTTCAACGATGGCGTAACGAACAATGGTACATCTAACGAAATTATAAACTTTACTGTACCATCCGATGCCCCTGATACACTTTTTTATAATTGTGAATTTCATGGCGGTATGACAGGTACTTTCATTATAAGTGATTAATTCGTTCCATCTTACCATTTATGTGAAATAATCCCTAGGTTTTCTTAGGGATTATAATCACAATCTAAGGATTTCAAAAAGTCCCTTATAAACATTAGATTTGAATATGTTTGAAAAATGAGAATATGAAAAATAGTACCAGATTCTCTTATTCATTTGTTTTTGCTATTATAATCGTATGTATTTATGGTTGTAATACAATTATAAATGGAGATCTTACCAATGTCAAGCCAACTAAATTGTTTACGGTTGAGCAGTTAATTTTAGAAAGTAAATCTCAGTTAAATAAAGAAACTGAAAAAGATATTGTACTTGAAGTTAATGGTATTGTACATGAAGTTAATTATCTTAATGATAGATATACTATCTTTCTAAAGGGTAAGATAACCGATGAAACATATGTAATATGTGACATGAATACCAACCAAATAAATACAACGAAAGCTATTAAAAGTGGCGATTCAATTGTAATAAAAGGCCTTTTTAAGGGTGTTTTAAAAGATGTTATTATGTTGAATTGTGTTGTAGTTAATACCAAATAAAATGCTAAGAATACTAGCTATTTTTTTTATCGCCCTTTTAGGCAACTCAGAAACAGATACTACTGAGAAAGTAATAGCAAGACAGGGCACGGTGTCTTTTTTTTCTCATACTTCTGTGGAAGATATAAAAGCAGAAAATAATCAAGTACTAAGTGTTATTGACTTAAAACAAGGAAAAATTGCAGTCAGTATGCTTATGAATGCATTCATTTTTGAAAAAGCGCTGATGAGAGAGCACTTTAATGAAAGTTATATAGAATCGGATATTTATCCGAAAGCTGAATATGAAGGTGAAATCATTGGTTTTGATTCCAATACTAAGGGAGAACAAACGCGGATTACAAAGGGAGTTTTTACGATGCATGGCATATCACAACCTTTGGAGATTAAAATAAAAATAATAAATGATCAAAAGGGCTATTCCGTGACGGGTAATTTTGAAACCTTGGTAAAAAACTATGATATTAACATTCCGCCATTACTTGCCGGAAATATAGCTAAAAGCATTTCAATTAATTTTAGATTTGAATACCAGCCTTATGAAGACTAAAGTAATTTTTATGTTCGCATTAGTAATGCTGACCTGTATGCACCATGCGGTTTCACAAGATTTGTTGGATATTTTAGAATCTGAACAACAGAATAAGGTTTCGTTTACTCCAGCAACATTTAAAATGACCCGTATTGCTATCGGGCATTCCACTGAAGTGCGGGGTAAGGGAATCTTAGAACTTTTTGTAGCAAATAGGTTTTGGAATCTGCCAATTGAAAGAAGTCAGAGCTTTGCTGCGGACAGAATGAGCAGCCGTATAGCACTTGAATATGGCATTACGGATAGATTTACTTTTGGTGTAGGAGCTACAACTTTTTATGGACTTTTTGATGGCCATCTAAAATATCGAATTCTAAACCGTTCAGATAAAAATGGTCTTCCATTTACCATAACACTGTTTCAAAATATGAGTTATAATAACAGTGCTATTGCAAATCAAAGTATTGCAGATAACTTTTCAGATAGAACTGGGTTTACATCTCAGCTCTTAATTTCAAAGAAAGTGTCAAAAGACTTCTCTTTACAAATTTCACCAACGTTTATAAACAAAAGCTTGGCATTGCAAGACAATGACCCTAAAAACTTCTTTGCGATAGGTTTAGGAGGCCGTTATAAAGTAGGTGCTCATGTAAGTGTAGTCTCCGAGTATTATCGTACAGTAAATCCAATCAAATCTTTCAATACTTTTAATACGTTTGCTATTGGAGCCAACTGGGAACTCGGTGATATTATGCTACAATTTATGCTGACAAATGCAGTACATATGGTCGAGGATGCCTTTATCGTTCAGACTAGGAACAACTTCAATTTTCGAGATCCCAATCTAAATTTTGGCTTTAACGCAACTTATGTTTTTCACTTTAAAAATAAGTTAAAAGCTAAAAATTAATATCAGATTTTGCGCATAGTTGTGTCTTTTGTGAAATCTCTCCAAAAAACCTTCTACAAGTATTTGTAAACTCTAGACAATATAAAATAAAGATAGAGACCCTCAATTTGTGATACTAAAATCTTCTAAACATAACTCCATATGTTAATTATCATATAATACAGTACTATTTTATACATAGTACTGTAACAAAACAATCCTATCATCGTCTATTTATTGTAAGTCATTTAGAAACACCTAATAATAACCTATTATAAATAAGAAATTATGAAAACATCCATCTCAGTAACAGCAACAGAATCTATGTCAGGACAATACTTTTCAACCTTTAGTAAAAGCAAAAGAGTACAATGGGCAGGATGCAGAAAATTTAATAGATAAGACTTGACTTGGAAACAAATATCTACAGTTTGGAGTTCAAAACTAACAATTGAGAAAAAGCAATTTCCAGTCATCAACCAATCATTATATCTTTGTATCAACAAAACAGTACAAATCAATTATAAAACATAAAATTATGAAAGCATCAATCACAGCAACGGCAACAGAATCTAGAACAGGAAAGTATTTCTCATCTTTTAGTAAAAGCAAAAGAGCCCAATGGGCAGGGTACAGACACTTTAATCGCTAATCACGATTTAGACAACACATCAATCATCAAAAACATCAATCATGAATACCTTCATCAATCATAATCCAAAGACATCTAGAAAGTTTATTCTCTTTTTTAATCAACAAGAAAACAAACGTATACAGTGGTCTAAACCTTCACTTTGCCTCTAATAAAGGTAGCAGTCATTATACCAACAAAGGGATACATCTCATCAATGTATCCCTTTGTTTTTATCTTATATATCTTTCTCTATTCGTTTTATGAAAAACCTAACCATATATGTTATCCCAACATAAGTCACTCGTACACCTCAACAATCATCTCTACCTCTACTGCCATATTACCCGGTAAGGAACCCATACCTACCGCAGCTCTGGCGTGTTTCCCAGCATCACCAAAAACAGCAACCATAAGGTCGGAATACCCATTGATTACCTTGGATTGATCGGTAAATTCTGGCACGGCGTTAACCATACCATTTACCTTTACTATTCTTTTTACTTTGTTTAAATTTCCTAATTCAGCCTTTAGGACAGATAATTGGTTAATCGCCACTTCTCTTGCCGCAGCATAGCCTTCTTCAACAGACAACGCTGCCCCCAATTTTCCAACAATATTTTCACCATTTGCTTGTTTGGGACCTTTCCCAGCCAAAAACAAAAGATTCCCAGCCCTAACGGCATGCACATAATTGGCAACAGGGGTGCCTTGATCTCGTAGGATAATATTCAACGCTGATAATTTAGCTTCTGGATTATAATCACTCGGTATTGTTTCTGCTTTAACCACCTCGGATTGGGATTTCATTTCCCTATCCAGATTAGACCCACAGGAAACCAAAAACAGTAATACCACTCCAATTGAAAATTTATTCATACTATTATAATTGATTTACAACTATTAGACGCTACTGTTAACAACAAAAATATGATAACCTTTGCGTGTCCTAAGATATGATTTAGCTAAAAAAGCAGTAAAATAATTTCATTTTTCTTAGCTTAGCCTATTAACCAAACCGCTAAAATCAAAATTATATATGGAAAATTCAAAGGTAAATGCGAATAGGCTGTTTTATGCAAGCTGTTTTGCATTAATAACTACCGCTTTCTCTTTCGCGATTGCAGCCGGTATTTTAGATCAACTTAAAACCGAATTAGAATTAACAGCGAGTCAAACAGGACTTATAACCTCTATGTGGTTTTTAGGTTTTCCAATTTCCATGGTTATCGGTGGCCTGATTTATCACAAAGTTGGAGGAAAAGCGATTATGCAATTTGCATTTTTCGCACACGCTATTGGTATTATAATGCTCATTTTTTCTGATAATTATATCGGTTTACTCATTGCCAATTTACTTATTGGTTTAGGAAATGGGTGTACCGAAGCGGCTTGTAATCCAATGATTGCTGATGCATATCAAGGAACACGAATGAGCAAGATGTTAAACCGTTTTCATATGTGGTTCCCAGGAGGTATAGCAATTGGAAGTTTATTATCTGGTTTCATGACCGATTATGAAATTATGGGTCAAAGTCAAATGTGGTTGTTAATGATTCCCACATTAATTTACGCTTATTTGTTTTTTGGACAAGACTGGCCAAAAGCAAAAATACAAGAAGCCGCTACACTAGGTGGAAACTTTAAAGGAATGGCGACTCCTCTATTTATATTTATTGCGGTTTGTATGGCCTTGACAGCAATCTCTGAATTCGGACCTAACCAGTGGGTAGGTCTTATACTGGAAAAAAGTGGAGCGCAACCGATGTTAGTCTTAGCACTAACAGCCGGCTTAATGGCCGTTGCGCGTTACTTTGGAGGCGATATGGTGAAACGGTTTGACCAAACTGGGGTTTTACTAGGTTCAGCAATTTTAGCAACAATTGGTATTTATTTATTCAGCACGCAAACAGGAGCTATGGCTTATGTAGCTGCAGTTATCTTCGCCTTAGGGATCGCTTATTTTTGGCCCAATATGATTGGATTAGTGGCAACTAAAGCGCCCAAAAGTGGTGCTCTAGGCATGTCGATTATAGGAGCTATTGGAATGTTTGCGAATTCT
Source organism: Maribacter sp. (assembly GCA_047650615.1). GTDB lineage: Bacteria > Bacteroidota > Bacteroidia > Flavobacteriales > Flavobacteriaceae > Maribacter. The sequence goes on along the minus strand of JBLHNI010000001.1, from coordinate 17,566 downwards.
ATTTTTCAACCTATTATTGGTGGATGGATAGATAGTGATACTAATGAAATTAGTGAATCTATATTAAACGTTTCTGGAGAAACTTTTAGTAAAGCAAAAAATATTATAGATGAAACTAAAAATTTAGGCGACATTGAAAACACAGAAGCTGTAAAACAAGTAGCATCAATGCTAAATGTATCAGAAACAAACGTAGAATCTACCATAAATAATGTGGTTCTAGAATCTGGACAACAAACTTTAGAAACTATGACAATCTTTCCAGCAATTTTAATAGTTCTCTTCACTATTTTATTTTTCTGGATGAAGAACAGAAAAAAAATTAAGTAGAAGTTGCATCAGCTTAATCATACTTTACATTATTAAAAATGGCCAAACATTTAATTGTTTGGCTATTTTTAATTTCAACTATTTATTGTTCTAAAAGTAACTCCAATATCTCAATAGCGGCATCGCTTATTTTTGTGCCGGGACCAAAAATAGCGGTTGCCCCCGCATCTATTAGAAACGGATAATCTTGTTTGGGAACCACACCCCCAACAACCACCATAATATCTTCTCTACCATATTTTTTCAGCTCTTCAATCACAGCGGGAACTAAGGTTTTGTGCCCCGCCGCCAAAGAAGAAACACCAAGAATATGCACATCATTTTCCACAGCTTGTTTGGCAGCTTCTTGTGGTGTCTGAAACAAAGGCCCTATATCAACATCAAAACCTAAATCGGCATATCCCGTAGCGACTACTTTCGCGCCACGATCGTGCCCATCCTGACCCATCTTTGCAATCATAATCCGAGGTCTACGGCCATCCTGTTCTGCGAACTTGTCTGTTAACTCTTGTGCTTTCTTAAAGCTTTCGTCGTTTTTTATCTCTTTGGAATACACGCCTGTAAATGATTTAATTTCTGCCTTATGCCGTCCAAAAGCGAGCTCTAGCGCATCACTAATTTCACCTAAAGTGGCTCTTGCCCTTGCAGCAGCTACCGCTAAAGCTAGCAAATTATCAGCAGCTCCCGTCCCTTCCATTTTGTTTTTACCAGCCTTGGTCAATGCTTGCAAGCAATTTTCAACCACTTTGGTATCCCTATTTTCTTTGATGGATTCCAGCCGTTCCATCTGTTCCTTGCGCACTGCTTGGTTGTCTACCTCTAAAATCTGTAGCGCATCCTCTTTCTTCAATCTGTATTTATTGATACCCACGATGACATCTTGTGTACTATCTATTCGGGCCTGTTTTCTGGCGGCCGCTTCTTCAATACGCATTTTGGGTATTCCGGCTTCTATGGCCTTGGTCATACCGCCCAGTTCTTCTACTTCGGTCATTAACTCCATCGCTTTGTGCACCAATTCCTGCGTTAGGCTTTCCACATAATAACTGCCTGCCCAAGGATCAACCGTTTTTGTCATTTTGGTTTCTTCCTGTAGGTAGATTTGGGTTTCCCTTGCAATCCTCGCGGAGAAATCGGTGGGTAAGGCAATGGCCTCGTCCAAGGCATTGGTATGTAAACTTTGGGTACCTCCGAACACCGCCGCCGCTGCCTCAATAGTAGTTCTTGCCACATTATTAAATGGATCTTGTTCCGTAAGGCTCCATCCGCTCGTCTGGCAATGGGTGCGCAATGCAAGCGATTTATCACTTTTAGGATCAAACTCCTTTACCATTTTTGACCAAAGCATACGTGCGGCACGCATCTTTGCGATTTCCATAAAATGGTTCATACCTATGCCCCAAAAGAAGGAAAGTCGCGGTGCAAAATCGTCTATTTTTAGTCCGGCTTTTAGTCCGGTACGGATGTATTCCAAACCATCGGCTAAGGTATAGGCGAGTTCTATATGCGCCGGTGCGCCAGCTTCATGCATATGATAACCAGAGATACTAATACTATTGTACTTTGGCATAAATTGGCTCGTATACTCAAAAATATCGGCTACCAGCTGCATGGAAGGTTTTGGTGGGTAGATGTAGGTATTACGCACCATAAATTCTTTTAGGATATCGTTCTGTATGGTACCTACCAATAGTTCCTTGGGCACACCTTGCTCCTCTGCAGCCACAATATAAAACGCCATAATAGGTAAAACGGCACCATTCATAGTCATAGAAACCGACATCTTATCTAAGGGAATACCGTCGAATAAAATTTTCATATCCTCCACGGAATCAATGGCTACGCCTGCTTTTCCAACATCGCCCACCACACGTTCATGATCGCTATCATACCCTCTATGGGTAGGCAGATCAAAGGCAACGGACAATCCTTTTTGTCCGCCTTTTAAATTCCGTCTGTAAAACGCATTACTTTCTTGTGCTGTGGAGAAACCTGCATACTGGCGTATTGTCCAAGGTCTTCTAACATACATAGTAGAATATGGACCTCTAAGATAGGGTGGGATTCCCGCCGCAAAATTCAGATGCTCGGCGTCCTTAATATCGTCTTTAGAGTATGTTTTTTTTAGGTCGATATTTTCCGCAGTAGTGTACCCAGCTTCAAGATTGGACTTAGGGTCACCATTTTCTGAAGTAACCGAAGCTGAATTTAAACTAAGATTATCTAGATTTTTTCTACTCATCCTGCAATCTTTTTTGTTCCATGGTTTCCGCCAAACGCTTTTCTATAATGGGCACCAACAATGTTTTTCTGGCATTGGTCTTGACAAAGGGGTACAGTTCCAAATCATTCTTCATTTTATCGGTCTCGTTCTGAAATTTGTTCGTGCCTACCAAAACTTCCTTTTGTTCGTTAAATCGTTCTTGCTGTTTGTTGCCCGCTTCCTTTATCTTTCCCTGTATGGTGTGTTCCTTCAATTGTTTTAAAAACCCACCCCCTTTTTCTATCGACTTTAATAGTTCCAAGCCTTTTTCTGCCAACTGCTTGGTCAGGGTTTCTATATAATAGGACCCATCAGATGCATTCGCCACTTTACTAAAATAACTTTCTTCTTTTAAGAGCAACAACTGGTTTAGTGAAATACGTTCTCCAAAATCATTGGACTTATGATAAAGTGCATCATAAGGCATATTGATGACCGTATTTGCCCCTCCCAATACGGCTGACATACATTCCGTTGTAGTCCGTAACATATTTATGTTATAATCGTAAAGTGTTTTGTTTCGTTTGGATGGATACGCAACGATATGGCAATCCAACTCCACATCGTAAAGAGCTGCCAGACCTCTCCAAAGCGACCGTAATGCTCGCAGTTTTGCAATTTCAAAGAAATAATTCCCACCTACGGACACCTTAAACACCATACTTTTTATCTTACCCAAACTTCCTTTTTGTTCCAAATAATTCAGGTATTCGTTGGCATGTGCCATGGCATAGCCTAATTGCTGTGCCATATTGGCGCCGGCGTTTTCATAAAGCGACACATCTACGCTTAAAGCGTGATGGCCTTTTGTTTCGACTATTTTTTCTAAGAATTCATGGTCTTTTTCTAGACTACTATACCAGTTCCCTGTCCGCGCTAAATGCCCGATAATATCCACATTAAAAAAGACTGCGCCTGCAGCCTTTGGGTCACTATCTAAGACGGATTGAACAAAGCACTCCGAGAGAAATTGCATCTCTAAATAAAGGGTTGTTTTTTCTAAGTCGATGTCCTTAAGTAATACAGCCACAGTAATATCCTCGGACGGAACTAAAAACTGTATCTGCTCAGCACCTCTTTGCAATGCTTTTAGCGCGGCTTTATTCGCCATTTCAGCATTGCCCGCGTAAATCAACTGTCCAATATGCCAACCATGGTTTACAAAGGGTATATTGGGAAGGTCATCGGCAACATCTTCCGCGTGGTAAAAAGGCTTCACTTTTATGCCTTCTGGAGATTCCCAGACTAAGGTGTCATTATAGTCAACCCCTTTGAGGTCATACTGGATTTTTTGTTTCCAAGCTTTTGAAGAAACCTCGCTAAACCCATCAAATAGTATTTTATCTTTCATACTTATTTTAAACCTGAATCCTATATAATTTAATCATTCAACGGCAAACTATAACGGAATATTACCATGTTTTTTCTTGGGCAATCTCGCTACCTTATTCTCAAGTAACGCAAAAACCTTTATCAATTTTCTTCGGGTATGCTTAGGTAAAATAACTTCATCTATAAACCCTCGTTCGGCGGCACTGTATGGATTCGCAAATTTCGCTGCGTACTCTTGTTCCTTTTCGGCTAATTTGACCTCTGAATCCTTTGCATCAGCAATTTCTTTCTTAAAAATAATTTCGCTGGCCCCTTTGGCTCCCATAACGGCAATCTCTGCACCTGGCCATGCATAGTTCATATCGGCACCAATATGCTTGGAATTCATAACGTCGTAGGCACCGCCATATGCTTTTCTGGTAATCACGGTAATTTTGGGCACCGTTGCCTCACTTAGCGCATATAGTAACTTTGCGCCGTTGGTAATAATACCGTTCCATTCTTGATCTGTTCCTGGTAAAAATCCAGGCACATCGACCAGTACTAACAAAGGAATATTAAAGCAATCGCAAAATCGAGTAAAACGGGCCGCTTTTTTGGAGGCATCTACATCTAAAACTCCCGCAAGACTGTTAGGTTGATTGGCAACAATACCAATACTACGACCTCCTAGTCTAGAAAATCCAACGACAATATTCTCAGCGTAATCCTTATGTATTTCAAAAAATGAATCTTCATCTATAATACCCTTAATAACCAAGCGCATATCGTAAGGCTGATTAGGATTTTCAGGTACAATTTGTTCTAGTTCCTCCCTAATTTCGTTTCCTGGTTCAAAAGGCAACTTCATGGGTAACTCTTCACAATTTTGTGGCATATAAGAAAGCATTCCCTTTATTTGGGCAATACACTCCATATCGTTAACCGCTGTAAGATGGGTCACACCAGATTTTGTAGCATGGGTAATTGCGCCTCCCAGTTCCTCTGAAGTAACCTCTTCGTTAGTTACGGTCTTTACCACATTAGGTCCGGTTACAAACATATAACTGGAGTTTTCTACCATCAAAGTAAAATCGGTAATAGCAGGAGAATAGACAGCACCACCTGCACAAGGGCCCATGATTCCGGAAATCTGTGGTATTACCCCTGAAGCCATCACGTTTTTATGAAAGATATCAGCATAACCGCCAAGAGAACGTACGCCCTCTTGAATACGAGCACCACCACTGTCATTTAGACCTATCATGGGAACGCCAATTTTTAGCGCCATATCCATCACCTTACAAATTTTTTCTGCGTGTGTCTCTGAAAGTGCACCCCCAAATACTGTAAAATCTTGCGCAAACACACATACCTGCCTACCCTGTATTGTACCATATCCTGTAACCACACCATCACCGTAGAACTTCTGTTTGTCCATGCCAAAATCAGTAGTTCTATGCGTAACTAATGCTCCCAGCTCCTCAAAAGATTCTGGGTCCAACAAAAAATGGATGCGTTCTCTAGCAGTTAGCTTTCCTTTGGCGTGTTGCTTCTTTATACGCTCTTCCCCGCCTCCTATTTGCGAGGCAGCCAACTTGGCGTTAAGAATCTTTATTTTATCGGTCATCAAGCAAATTTTATCTGTTTTCAGCTTCTTTTATTTTTCCAAGTAGTAGATATAACTTCAGGTACTTTCAGAAGGTTCTTCTGATCCAGATACAGTTGTAACCCTACCAAAGCGGCAATAGCCTCTTCATCTGCAGATTTAGCCTTACGTTCCTCTGGATTATAATAATTTTTTACAAAATGTGTATCAAAACTACCCGATGTAAAGGCTTCGTGTTCACAAACGTACTTCCCAAAAGATAAGGTTGTGGCAACCCCTTCCACTTTGTAATTATTTATTGCATCTATCATTAATCGTATAGCCTCTTCCCTAGTTTCACCATAGGTTATTAGTTTAGCTATCATAGGGTCATAAAACATGGGTACTACCATGCCTTCCTCAAAACCATCATCTACACGAATACCTTCCCCTTTTGGCGTTTTGTACGTGGATAAGGCGCCTATACTTGGCATAAAATTATCAAGTGGATCTTCTGCATATACACGTACTTCCAACGCATGACCATTAATGGTCAAATCCGCTTGTGTAAATGCTAGTGTTTCTCCTCTAGCGATTTTTATCTGTTGTTCTACAAGGTCTAATCCGGTAATGAATTCTGTAACCGGATGTTCTACTTGTAAGCGGGTATTCATCTCTAAGAAATAGAAATTATTACCCTCGTCTAACAAAAACTCTACGGTCCCTGCTCCAACATAATCACAGGCTTTTGCAACCCTAACGGCAGCGGCTCCCATAGCAGAACGTATTTCCGGAGTTAACACACAAGAAGGTGCTTCTTCTACCACTTTTTGATGCCTACGCTGCACACTGCACTCTCTTTCGAATAAATGCACTGTATTCCCATGGGTATCTGCTAAAATCTGTATTTCTATATGGCGTGGGGAACCCACATATTTTTCTATAAATACGGATCCATCCCCAAAAGCGGCCGTTGCCTCTCCAATGGCTCTATCCATTTGTTCCGGCAGTTCGTCCAAATTATCCACCACACGCATTCCCTTACCACCACCTCCTGCAGCAGCTTTGATAAGAATAGGAAACCCAATTTTCTTTGCCACCTTTTTTGCTACATCTTTGTCTGTAATAGCAGTATCTATTCCTGGCACCATGGGAATATCATAGGCTTTTACCGCTTCCTTAGCTGCCAACTTATTCCCCATGATTCTTATCGCATGTGGTAATGGGCCTATAAATGTGATTCCGTTATCAGCTACAAGTTGCGCAAAAACCGCATTCTCGCTTAAAAATCCGTACCCGGGATGTATGCCTTCTGCACCGGTTTGTTTGGCTGCAGCGATAACTTTATCCATAACCAAATAGGATTCAGAAGATGCCGCTTTACCAAGCAACACAGCTTCGTCTGCAAATTTCACATGTGGTGCATTACGATCAGCTTCTGAATACACAGCAACGGTTTTAATCCCCATTTTTCGTATCGTTTTCATGACCCTTAGGGCAATTTCACCACGATTGGCAACCAGTATTTTTTTCATTAAAGCATGTTATTTTAGGACCGAAATTAGCGACCAGTATCGGTTGTTTCAACCTTTATAATTAGGATTCCATTTCAATAATTAATTGCCCTTTATCAACGGTATCTCCTACCTTGACTGCTATGGATTTAATTGTTCCTCCTCCTTGAGAAAGGATTTGATTTTCCATTTTCATTGCAGATAGAACCAACAATGGCGTGCCTTCCTCTATCTCCTGTCCTGCTTGCACCATAACGTCCATGATTAACCCAGGCATGGGCGCCAAGATATTTTTTGCCTTTTGAGAGGCGTTGGACAAAAGCCCCATTTTTTGCACCAATTGGTCATACACATCACTAATCTTGATAACGTAGGTATTTCCGTTCACGGCTATCGTCAGCCTTCTTTCTTGAAGATTTTCCGCTATCACCTGCACGTCGTATGACTTGTTATCCTTTAGCACATGAAATCCAGCAGCACCTAAATTTTGCATATCCAATGTAGCTACATCATCTTTACTCAAATCAAATTCGGTCTCATTAACCTTGATTAAATACTTTTCCATGATATAGATTTTATTTACAACGAAAATAAGCTATCCCTCTGTATTTTCTATCTGCATAATACATACTCTAGAAGAATCTCAACTGATTGTCTTGTAATTTACAACCGAAAAACAATTCCGGCAAAAGATATCTCGTTTTAATAATTAGGTTTTCCTAAGCTAAAGAGGGTTTGAAAAGAACACCATGATTTGTATGAGAACTTCCTAACGATACGTGTTCGTAGTCGAATAAAATAAAAACAGCTAGTTGGTTCTGAACTGAGTTTAAAATATATTATTTTTCTCTGGGTAATCCATTTAAGGGCTGGGTTATAATTTAGGGTTTGGATAGTTGTCTGATTGATCCTCAATACTATCGTCCATACAGATAAAATCTTTTTCCACTAAAATAGATAATTGGTCAGGACTATTAGAATCAAGCACATTGCTATACCCAACCCTATCACTTTCTAACCAGGTATCTTTTGCATCCTTTGTAATATAAACGATGATTGTATCCCCTACATAAGTTGCATCTAGCATCTCTATTCCTTCTTTGGCTACTAAACTATAGGTAAGCGTGCGGTTCCCAAAAATGACAGCTTCTTGGTATTGTCCCTTGTCACAAAAAGCAGCAACTTCTGACTTGGTTAAACGTAAGCGAATTGAATTTCCTTTGATTCTTATCTTCATTTTAAGAGAATTATGGACCCGATATTCCATTTGTTTTGGATTAGATACTATAAGGTATCCTTTGGATATCAAATTTAAGCTAAAAAGGATGTTTTATAGAATATCATCTTTCCTTTACATTTAATTCCACTGACATCCCATTTATTATACACATCACTTGTATCCTTTTAGTCAAAGCTCAAATACATCGAAGAATACCTCTAGTTGTCGTCCATAGTAACTATTGAAAAAATTTACTTACTCTAACAAGCTTAGAATCAGTATATTTAGTTTTGAAAAAAGGTTGTCGCTTGAAAACACTGACCGAATATTGGTTCCTAGAAGGATTAAATCGCTTTAAAAAGTTAGATATGCCTACTATGATATAACTCTGTGAGCTTTTAGAGATGGAGCACATACCTAAAGGAAGTGTTATTAAGATAAAAAATGTGTGTTCTTTTTAAAAAAGGGCTCCGTTAAAATTGTGAATTCGACAAATGATATTGTAAAATATCTAGTACAAAAGGGTAATATTTTTGGTAAACTATCCCTTTACAATAGAAGGGTAGCTTCTGAAAAAATCGCTTTGGCTTTGGAAGATTGTATTATTTGTTATATCGAATCGGACTTGATAGAAGGGTTGACGGAAAAACATAAGTCCTTAAAGAAGGGTCTTTTAAAGGATTACGGGTGCGAAAATTAGAAACAATATTACAAGACTAGTTGTACAAAGACAGTAACGCTAAATATTTTTGAATTTATCAAAGCCTATGGAGAAGAGTTTGGAGAAGATAAAATCGATAGTATAGAAGCTAAAAATCTTTTATCACATAAGAATATTGCGAACCTTATGAACACGTCTAGACATACAGTAAGTAATGTGTTGAGCACCATCCGAAAACTAGTGAAATTAAGTGCGATGTAAAATATATTTCATTCTCAAAGCTTAAGGATGAGAAATAAAATACGACAAATGAATAAAATAGTTAATAATGAAGAATTTTTTAAAATCACTATTCAATAAAAGACCCGATGCTTTTGATGAAGCGCCTGAAGGGGTTTGCCCCAATTGCTGGGGAGACCAAGAATACGGAGACTTCATTCGTGAAAAGTATAAGGATATTCAAATAGAGGTAAACAACAACGCAAGTAAACATGCTTTTATTCAAGATTTTGTGGTGACGCATTTAAAAGGCATACAACTAAAAAGTTCAGTACAAGGCCTGGCATGCCCAAGCTGTAAGACACCCTATAGAACCTAGTTAAAGTTTGTGGGAAATAAAGAATGTGCCACGATGGATATTGGCATGTTTGTATGTTACCAAGCTTTACTTGTATTTTAGTATTAATCATGTTTTTTTTTGACCAAAAACTGCGCAACCAACTATAGAATTTATAATGAAGAATTTTAAACTTAATTACTTTTTACTTTATCTAATGGGGCTTCTAATTTCAAGCGTAGGTACTTCCCAAGAAGTGGAGCAGTCTATTTATATTACAGGAAACACATCGGATGTAAGTAATGTTGATGTGCTTTCTCAAATAGCTTCAGAAGCTAAATCCTCAAAAAAAACAATGTTGCTATTATTGGGTAATGCAGCGCCTGAAGCAAAGTTTAAACCATCACTGGATACCCAGCTGCAACTCATAAAGGCTTTTAAAAAAGACGCCATCTTTATTGTGGGAAGTCAGGAATGGTCTCAGGAAGGCTATAAACAGGTAGTGAATGTTGAGAAGTACATTCAGAAAAATAGTAAAGCGAAGTTTTACCCTGATAATAGCGCGCCTTTAAAAACTCAGGAAATCAGTGATAACATTGTTCTGATAACCATAGATTCTCAATGGTTCTTAGAAGATTGGAATGACCATGTGTATATTAATGAGGAATCTGATATTCAAAATAGAACTTTGTTTTTTTTGGAGTTTCAAAATCAAATAAAAAAAGCACAAGGAAAAATAATCCTAGTAGCAATACATCATCCAATAGAGACCAATACCAAACAGGGCTTATGGGGAAACATAGGAGGCTTTGCCCTAAATAATTTTCAAAACAAACAATACAGAACGTTAAGAAATAGGCTAAAAACAATTGCTAGAGGAACAGACAATATACTTTTCATTTCTGGCCATGATAAAAATTTACAGTACTTAAATAAAGGTGTGCCGCAGATAATTAGCGGAGCTGCAGGGGATACTGAAGGAGTAAAAAAAGGAGCGGCACAATTTGCGCTCGCAAAAAAAGGCTACGCGAGATTAGACATTGATACAGATGGTAAGGTGATAGCGCACTTTTTTACAGTTGAAAATACATCTAAAACACAGGTTTTTACTACTACTGTTTTAAAAGGTAAAAAAAATGAAAAAGCAGTAGTATATGATTTCAAAAATCAGTTTCCTGTTACCCAAGCAGCATCCATTTACACAAAAGAAGCAGCAACCAAGGGGGGTTTTTACAAAGCCCTCTGGGGGGATCATTATCGGGATTATTACGGGAAGCAAGTAAATGCACCTGTAGTGCTACTTGACACCTTAATGGGCGGATTAACCCCCTTAAAACGGGGTGGTGGTCAACAATCTAAATCGCTTCGATTAGAAGACAAACTGGGAAGGCAATTTGTGATGCGTGCCCTAAAAAAAAGTACTATTAAATTCTTACAGGCTAACGCGTTCCAAGAAGCTTACATTGGGAATGCCTTGGATGGTACTGAAGTAGACAAATTTTTAGCCGATTTCTATACAACATCTCATCCCTACACGCCCTTTGCAATTGGAGGCCTAGCTAATGCAATAGGTGTAAGCCATACCAATCCTGTATTATACTACATTCCCAAGCAAGAAGTTTTAGGGGAATACAATGCTGATTTTGGTGATGAATTATATATGATAGAAGAGCATGTTGGCAATTCCCAAGTGGAATTAGAAAGCTTTGGGACACCCAAGAAAATTCTGAGTACTGCAGACGTATTACAAGAGATACATAAATCAGGCAAATCGGCTGTAGACGAACCTTCATATATTAGAGCACGACTTTTTGATATGCTCTTGGGCGATTGGGATAGACATGAAGACCAATGGCGTTGGGCGCTATTTGAAAATGAAGATGGTACAGAATATTGCAAACCTATTCCAAGAGATAGGGATCAAGCATTTTCTAAATACGATGGCGCACTTATTAGTTTTCTAACAAGAGTAATTCCGGGGCTCCGTAAAATGCAAACCTATGACGATGATTTGCGAAGCGTCAAATGGTTTGCTTCCTCTCCCTATCACCTAGATTTAACGCTCATAAATACTTCAGGTTTGGAGGAATGGCAAAAACAGGCAAAGTACATTCAAGAAGGTATTTCAGATGCAGATATCGAAAAGGCCTTTGAAGCCATCCCTGAAGAAATAAAAGGAGAAACTATTGCCGATATCAAAGAGAAGTTAAAAGGGAGACGCGGAAATTTAATGAAAATTGCCAAGGCATACTATACCTATTTGAGCTCGTTTGAAGTGGTTACAGGAACACAAAAATCAGATGACTTTAAAATAACTAGACTTCCTGATGGTAAGACCAACATAAAGATTGACCGCAAAGATTTGGGGCTTCTTGATCGTACCTTTTCGAATGATATCACCAAAGAAATCTGGATTTATGGCCTCGACGGTAAAGATTCATTTGTAGTAGAAGGCAAGGGAGATCACCCTATAAAAATTAGAATAATAGGTGGTAAAAAGAATGACACCTATGACTTTAAAAACAACAAAAAAGTAAAGCTGTACGATTATAAGAGTAAGGAAAATACAATTGTCAATACCCGTTCTAAAAAATGGCTTGTAGATGATTATGACATTAATAACTACGACCACAGAAAAGTAAAATACAGCGTTAACCAGCTACTGCCATTACTTGCTGTGAATCCAGACGATGGGCTTAAAATAGGAATACTTAGTACGCATACTTTTTATGGCTTGCAACGTAATCCATTTACATACAAACATACGATTAGCGGTGCTTATTATACCAGCACTTCAGGTTATGATGTATCCTATCAAGGTGAGTTTTCCAATATATTTCGTCACTGGAATTTTGGAATAGCCGGCTCACATACCAGTCCTAATTTTGCAGAAAACTTTTTTGGAGTTGGAAATGAGAGCACGTATGATTCAGATGCCGTTGATTTAGATTTTAATAGGGTACGGATTAGAAAATGGGCTGCGGCTGTTTCTTTAAATTGGAGAGGTATTAACGGCGGTCATTTTCAATTCAAACCCCTTATCGAATCTTTCGATGTCGAAAATACTTTTGAGCGTTTTGTGCGTGGTTTACCTGTTACCGCTTCTATTTTTGAACAGCAAGTTTACGGTGGGGTTGAAACGAGTTATAATTTTCAAAATAAGGATAGTGCCGCTTTTCCGACTTTAGGTATAGACCTTAGTCTTACTGCAGGATATAAAACCAATATCGACAATACCGATAATGAGAATAGCTTTGGTTATATACACCCTGAAATTGCTATTAACCATAAACTAACGAAAAGCGGAAGCTTGGTTTTAGCAACGAAGCTTGGAGGTGAACTTATTTTAGGTGAGGATTTTGAATTTTATCATGCGGCTAGAATAGGTGGTAATAATAGTCTTAGAGGCTTTCGGAACGAACGCTTTACAGGTAAACGATCTTTTTATCAAAATACAGACGTAAGAATGCCCCTAGGAGGTTTAAAAACAAGTGTTATTCCTATTCGATTCGGTATTACCGGTAGTTTTGATTATGGTCGTGTATGGACTGCTAATGACACCTCTACAATTTGGCATAATTCCGTTGGCGGCTCTTTATGGGTTGTTGGAGCGGAGGCATTAACTGCCAATTTTGGTTATTTTAATAGTGCGGATGGCGGTAGAATTGTCTTTGCACTTGGATTCTCATTTTAATAGATATTATAATAAACCATTTATGAAAAACCCCATAGGAATTGCTAAAGTCAAGTCACTAGAAAATAAAAAACCTGCCCACGCGCTGGTCAACGGTCTAGATTTAGTTATCGTACCCTTTGACGATGATATTTCGGTACTCTACGGACGATGTTTGCATCGGGGCGCATTAATGTCAGACGGGCATTTAGAAGGTCAAAACCTAATCTGTGGTGTACACGGTTGGGACTACCGTTATGATACCGGTGTTTCTGAATATAACAACAATGAAGTGCTACACAAATTTACTACTAAAGTTGAAGGGGGTGAATTATTTGTTGATGCCGCAGAAATTGACGCCTATCTAGAAAAACATGCACAACCTTTTAATCGTGATGAATATTTAGGGGCGTATGCAGATACGCATCCTGAAGCTACCGAACCATATACAAGCTATATCAAAGAATTGGCTCAAAATGGATTAAAAAACCTGGGGCATCATGGTTTTTCTGCATCAATGGGTGTAGACAGAAATACCCTGCCTAAATGGAGTGATATTCAATTCTTGCCAGCACAATTGGCTAGTCGCCCTTTATTAGATGAAGACACTGTGGCTACTAAAGTGGTTATTGGTCCCAAAGCAAAAAAGCCTTTGGAACTGGATATCCCATTGTTTGTGAGCGATATGAGTTTTGGTGCCTTATCACGGGAGGCAAAAATAGCCCTATCTAAAGGCGCTGAACTGGCTGGAACGGGTATTTGCTCTGGTGAAGGCGGCATGCTTCCACAAGAACAGGAGAATAATAGCAGGTATTTTTATGAACTTGCTTCGGCAAAATTTGGTTTTTCGTGGGATAAATTAGATACCGTACAAGCCTTCCATTTTAAAGGCGGGCAGGGTGCAAAAACAGGAACTGGGGGTCACTTGCCGGGAAGTAAGGTTAGTAAAGAGATTGCTGAAGTGCGCGGATTAAAACAAGGAGAAACGGCGATATCACCCGCAACCTTTCCTAATTTTAATGGTGTTGGTGACTTTAAGGATTTTGTAGCCAAAGTAAGAGCCCGTACAGGCGGAATTCCAATAGGTTTTAAAATAGCAGCCAGCCATGTAGAAAAGGACATTCAGTTTGCGCTCGATGTTGGCGTGGATTACATTATTTTAGACGGCCGTGGTGGTGGCACGGGTTCTGCACCTACCATTTTACGGGATAATATTAATGTGCCCACCATACCTGCATTAGCAAGAGCCCGTACCTATTTAGATAAAGTAGGCGCAACCGATGTCACCTTAATTATTACAGGAGGCTTACGTATTGCGGAAGATTTTGGCAAAGCCTTGATGTTAGGTGCAGATGCTATTGCGGTATCCAATTCAGCCTTGCAGGCTATCGGTTGTTTGGGAATGCGCGCTTGTGGAAGTAACAATTGCCCCGTGGGAATAGCAACGCAAAAAGAGTCTTTAAGAAGTAGACTGATTATTGATTCCTCCGCCAAGCAATTGCATAATTATTTTGATGCTACAAATAACCTTATCAAAGTAATTGCGAGAGCATGCGGCCATGATGATATATCAAAATTTAATTTTGACGATCTATCTACCTTTAGTCATGATATGCATCGCTTAACCGGAATTAATTATGCAGGAGTAAACGCTTAAAAAATAGAAAAATGGAAAAAATGATGCACTTAGCTGCCCAATACTTAGCAGCTGCAGGAATCAGTTTTGTAGAAAAACAGGAGGATGATAGCCATACGAATCTGGGGTTTTCAATAGCAAAGAGTTGTATGGAAACCCATCCGCTCTCTGAAAATGCAGATGTTCTTTCTTTAGATTATAAAACCTTTAGTTTGAATTGGAATTCTGAGAGAGGTAGCACTTCTTTCCCTTTGGATGGGGCTACGCATATAGATGTTTTGAGTTGGCTCAAAGGAACTTCAAAAACTTTTTTGAACAAATCATTTAGGTATGAGTTTCACTATGAACTTCCTTATGAGATAAGTGATGATTTTATGTTTAGTTTATCAGATACTAGTAAACTAGAAGAGTTGCTACAGTTACGTATTCTCGCCCAAAGAACCTTAAAAGAAACACTGAGTAAAACGCTATTAGTATCACCTATTCGTGTTTGGCCACACCATTTTGATAGTGGCGCTTATGCCCGTTTAAAGGAGGGTATTGCTATAGGTTTTGGGCTTGCAATTCCGGATGAGGTATGTAATGAGCACTATTTTTATATGAGTGGTTATAAGGGGCGTAATGCTATCCCCACAAATGAGTTTTCATCCCTTTCAAAAGGTGAATGGAAAAACGATGGTTTTACGGGTGCTATACTTCCTGCCGAAACAGTTGGTTTATCAGAAGCGGTTTTGTTTTTTAAAGAAGCTATTCAATGTTATAAAAAGACCAGCTAATGGCAATAGAAGCACTTTCCTTAGAAGCGTTTAAAAAAATGGACTATTACGCCGTTGAAAAATATGGTTTGTCTATAGAGCTAATGATGGAAAATGCGGGATTGCAATTAGCACGGCTAATAGCCTTAAAGGCTTCTAAAGAATGCAAAATAACAATAGGTGTAGGAAATGGAAATAATGGCGGTGGTGGCTTGGTGGCGGCCAGAAGATTGGCAGCTTGGGGTTATGATGTGTATCTTGATTTGGCTGTTGACATAACAAAAGAATTACCCAGTATCCAGTTAAAAAGAGCGGTGCTATTTGGAGTGACACAACGATTACCTACTAAAACTGATATTTGGGTTGACGCCTATCTAGGCTTCTCGCAAAGACTGCCTTTATCACAGGTGTTCTTAGAAAAAATTACCTTGGCAAACGCAGCTACTGCACATAGAATTTCGTTAGATATTCCTATAGGAATTTCGGAAGATAGGAGCGAACCAATGTTTAAAGCGCACCAAGTTGTAACCTTAGCTGCACCTAAAAAAATACTAGAGCTCCTCCCAAAAGGGATAGCTATCTTTATAGCAGATATTGGAATTCCGAAAGCTATTTACACAGAATTTGATATTGAAATGCCTTGTTTCGCTAGGCAACAACTACTAAAAATATAAAGATTGTTTAAAAACTGTCATATGGAAGCATCAGAAAAAGTAATTAAAAAGCAAGGAAAAGCGATTGACAATCATCTTATTGAAGCTTTGGGTATTGATAAGGATACCCTTAAAGAATTAAAGAAAAAGTTGGCTAAAGTAGCACCCCGTTCAGAGAGGGGATCAGAAACGCTATTTCGTTTGGTGTCTAAAAATCAATATACGTTGAATGCTATGATTGATAGAAAATCTAATATTCTTATTTCTATCAATGCTTTAATTCTATCTATTATTTTAGGCACGGTACTTAGTCAGTTAGATAAAGACCCACACCTAATTTATCCGGCTGTGATTATGTTGCTTACAAATCTTATTTCAATTGCCTATGCCGTCTTTGCGACACGTCCAGAACTATCTCATGGAGATGGTACAGTTAATAATTTATTGTTCTATGGCAATTTCAATACCATGAATGAGGCAGATTATACCGAGCAACTAACAGCTTTAATGTATAAAGGAGATGAACTCTATAAGACCATTGCAAAAGACACTTTTTACTTAGGGAAGACCATTGACAAGAAATTTAAACTCCTCCGGAAATCTTTTCATATTTTTTTGATAGGAATTATTTTGTCCGTTTTAGGCTTTATTGCCTGTCATGCAATGTTTGGAGGATTAATCTAAAATCACAAGACGGCAATCTTCGCAAGTAAACACAAACTTCCAGTAGCGTAGGAAGTGGCTGCATGACGCACCTTAGTTCTTCTTAAATGAAGGTTAATCCTAAGTTATTATAGCATTTAAAACTCCCAAGTCTAAGAAGAGCGAATACACCCTTGACAGCATGTGTCTTTTATAAAGAGTTAAACTTTTCTTAACGATTTCCTTGACCGATTTTAAATATTATGATTAAGCAATTTATACAGCTTTTTCATATCGACTTTTGTTTTTAATTGTTAAAATTATGACATTATTACTGGCCTTTTTTTCATATAGAATACCCTTATGAACGCATCATTTTTTCTAAAGTTTTACGCTGTTTTCGCGTTTATAGTCGAGTTAACTTTATAAAAAAAATAACTATGACAGCAGTAGGAAAAAAGTTCCCAAATCTAAACGTCAATGCGATGAACGAAATGGGCGACACATTTAAACTTAATGTTTTTGAAGAAGCAAAAAATAAAGGTAAAAAGGTCTTGCTTTTTTGGTATCCCAAAGACTTCACCTTTGTCTGCCCCACAGAACTACATGCGTTTCAAGCAGCATTGGAGGAATTTGAAAAACGCAACACACTAGTTATAGGTGCCTCTTGTGATACTCCAGAAGTACATTTTGCGTGGCTGAACACTGCTAAAGATGAGGGTGGCATCGAAGGCGTGACCTATCCCATCCTTGCTGATAGCAACC